>DAOULD010000086.1:0-1925 GCA_034420635.1 Anaerolineae bacterium
TTTTCTTGAAATCTCTGTGCGCTCTGTGCCTCTGTGGTGAATCCGTACCTAGAACCCGTCAAAGGGCGATGCGCTTTTGTAGTTCCTAGAGCATCCTGCCAAAATATTGAAATGCGCCGGATCGACCTCCGCCGCTTGCAGAGCAAGAGTAGTTTAGTACAATTGTCCAATGGCAAAAAAACGCAGCCCCCTGGAAAAAGTTGACAACTTTGCTCGACGCAAATCCAAGTATGGGTCGATTGCGGCGGCGCTGACCGAAGTCTATGGAGAACTCGACTGGTCGCGCAATCAGGACGGCATGGATGAGCTCATCAGTTGCATTCTCAGCCAGAGTACCACCGATACCAATCGCGACCGAGCCTTTGAACGATTGAAATCCAGTTACGAATCCTGGCATGCGGTGCGCTTTGCGGAGATCGGCGAGTTGACAGACGTTATCCGGCCCGCAGGTTTGGCGAATCAAAAAGCGCCGCGAATCCAGGACGTATTGGCGACGATCCACGATAAAGCCGGCGAATACAGCATCGACTTTCTTGATGAGTTATCGATTGAAGAAGCTAAGGATTGGTTGCTTTCGCTTAAGGGCATCGGTCCAAAGACGGCCGCAATTGTCTTGTGCTTCGCCTACGGGCGGTCGGCTTTTCCAGTGGATACGCATATCTTTCGTGTCAGCAAACGAATCGGTTTCATCCCGGAAAAGCTTTCCGCGAACGATGCGCATCCTGTGATGGAAGCAATCGTTCCCGCCGACGATTACTATCAGTTCCATATCCAGTTGATTCAGCATGGCCGCGATACATGCCATGCCCGCAAACCCGCTTGCGAGCGCTGTTCCATCACCGCGCATTGTGATTTCTTCGCTGACAATGCGCCGCCGCAGTCATCAAGTTGAATCGATAAGGATGCTCCATTGGCGGAAACGACGGACCGCGACCAGGGGCGCCTCTTTGTCTCGCCCCATTTCGACGATGGCGTATTCAGTTGCGGCGGCCGAATCCATCAACTAACCCGAGCGGGCGAGCCAGTGACCGTCCTGACGATGATGGGCGGGTTGCATGCCGGGGCGCTTCCCAAATCGCCAATCCTTGACGATTTGCATAAACGCTGGGGGGCTGGCAAAGATCCTTTGCGCGCCCGACAAGAGGAAGACAAGCGCGCCTTGTCGTGTTTGAACGCCGAACATGTCCACATTGATTTGACGGATTGCGTTTATCGGCAGGTAGACGGCTTTCCCCTGTATCCGTCGGAAGAGTCGCTCTTTGGGAGCATACACGAAGCTGATTACGCCTCGGAATATCTGAGAACGGTCTCCTTACCCGATCCGGAAAGGCAACTCGTCCTGTATTTGCCCCTCGCTGTAGGCCACCACGTCGATCATCAGATCGTGCGAGATTGGGGAATTGGATTGCTAAGGGACAAACCTGAAAATTGGTCGCTGCGCTTCTATGCCGAGTACCCCTATTTCAATACGGAGCGCGCGATCACGCTGGCGCTGTCCAGAATGGACCTGCCGCTGCGGGAAAAGCGGATCAAACTCGACGAAGCCGATCTTACCGCCAAGGTCAATGCCATCGCCTGCTATAACTCGCAGATCAGTACGTTTTGGGAGGGCGTGGACGCGATGGCGCTTGACTTGCGGCGCTCGTCCTTAGATCCGCGAACGGGTCAACTGGTGGAGCGATACTGGGAAATCGATAGCTGATAATTTTATCTAAAGCTCGCTGCAATCCCGCATGAAGCCCCAGCGCGCGCATCATACTTTGCTAGGAATGTCGGAAACTTCCACTCTCGCGAGCCGGACAAACAGAACTCAGTAAGTGCAAGTAAGTAATGAGAATCCGAAAAAGCGACGAGGTGTAGGGGCGTTTCGCTGAAACGCCCGAAAACAGTTAGTGAAGGAACGGGCGGCACAGCGTGCCGCCCCT
>DAOULD010000087.1:0-51400 GCA_034420635.1 Anaerolineae bacterium
AGGGGCGACCAATCTGGTCGCCCGAAACCGCGCCATCGCATCGACGGGCGACATGATATGTCGCCCCTACACGCGGCTTATTTCGTTGCATGACTTACTTGCGCTTACTTCTGTGTCTCTGTGGTGAATTCCCCTATTGCTTTGAGGCACAGCGGTCAGATTTACATGACTAACTTTGAACTACTGAGGACCCAATGACGGCAAGAGCGCCGGGATACAAGTCGGTTGTCACGACCATGCCGATCTACTATGGCTGGGTCGTCTGGTTTGTGGCGATCGTGGGTACGGCGGCGAGCTCGCCGGGCCAGAGTTACTCCGTTTCCTTGTTCATGGATTATTTCATCGCCGATTTTGGCTTGGATCGCACGACTGTGAGCAGTCTATATGGGCTGGGCACCTTTATCGCGTCATTTGGCCTGACCTGGCTGGGCCGGAAACTGGATTTGGCTGGCAATCGTCGTACCGGCGTGGCGATTGGAATCCTGTTTGGCCTGATCCTTTGCCTGTGCTCCATCATCAACGGTCCGGTCATGCTGCTCGTCGCCTTCATCGGTATTCGCGGTTTGGGGCAGGGCGCGCTGTGCCTGGTGAGTTCGACAGCGGTCGCCAACTGGTTCCGCTCGCGCCGCGGCCGCATGATGGCTTACCTCGCGCTGGCTTATGCGCTTTTTCAAGGCTTGTACGTGAACGGGCTGCGCGCGCTTTTGGATAGCTTGGATTGGCGGTTAGCCTTTGTCGTACTGGGGGTCAGCGTTAGCGCTCTCGTAGTTCCGCTCTTCGGATTCTTGATGCGGAACAAGCCCGAAGAATATGGCTTGTTGCCGGACAACCAGAATGCGAAGCGCGATGCCGAAGCGGAAGATCGTGTCATCGCCGCAGATGTCAATGAGGAAAACTGGACCCTGCGAGAGGCGATGCGCGCGCCAGCGCTTTGGCTCTATATGTTCGCGCGAATGCTGCCTTCGGCTTGGGGAACGGGATTGATCCTGCATCAGGTATCGATCTTCGCGCAATTGGATCACAGCGCGCAAGTGGCGACCGAGACCTTCGCCCTATTGTCGATCTTCGCGGCCGGCTCGGCGCTGCTGGCGGGTTATCTGATCGACCGATTCCAGCCCTCGATTGTCGTCGTTCTGGCCATGCTGGGGCTTGCGGGCGCCTGCCTGTTGGCCATGATCATGCGGGATACCGCGCTGCTGATACTCTACGCATTGGCGAGCGGTCTGGGACTGGGCATCGGCTATGTCTTTGACGGCGCAGTCTGGGCCAATATGTTCGGCCGCAGGTTTCAAGGCGAGATTCGCGGCTTCGTCTTCACCGCGGGCATCATCGGCAGCGCGATCGGACCGGCGCTCTTTGGCTTGAGTTTCGACTATGCCGGCGGCTACGGGCCGGCGCTGGCGCTTGGCGCGCTGCTTGCAATGGTGGTCATGGCTTTGGCTTTGGTGACGCCCCAGCCCAGGCGACGGTGACAGCTAAGTTTTTTGGCGAGCCTAGATGGCAGCGCGCCAGTTCTTCGGAGACGGGCAATGATTCGCGATCGGCTAATCCAGTCTGGGCTTGAGGATGAGTATCGCTAGCGGCGGCAGGCGCAAGCGAATGCTATGCGGCAGGCTGTGGCTGGAAACTTCTTCGCTTTCGACGCCGCCGAGATTGCCCACATTACTCCCGCCGTAGACCTCGGCATCGCTATTGAGCAACTCTTCGTAATATCCCGCTTGTGGTACGCCGACGCGATAGCCCTCGCGGATCACTGGCGTACAGTTCAGGATCACGACCAAAAAGTCCTTATTGTCCGCGGCGAAACGGATATAGCTGTAAACGCTGTGATCGGCGTCATTGGCTTCAATCCAGGAAAAGCCCGCGCCGTCAAAGTCGACTTGCCATAAAGCCGGCTGTTCTCGGTAAAAATGGTTCAGGTCTTTCACCCAGGCATGCAATTGCGCATGTTTGTCGTGGTCGAGCAGGCGCCAGTCGAGGCTGCGCTCTTCGCTCCATTCGGAGAATTGTCCGATTTCGTTGCCCATGAAGTTTAGGATTTTGCCGACTTGTGTGTACTGATAGCCGAAGAGCAGGCGCAGTTGCGCGAACTTCTGCCAGTAGTCGCCGGGCAGCTTGCCGATGAGCGAACCCTTCATGTGCACGACTTCGTCATGGGAGAGCGGCAAGACAAAGTTCTCGCTGAAGGCGTAGAGCAGGGCAAAGGTGATGCGGTGATGATGAAAGCGCCGATGCACCGGGTCGTGCTTCATGTATGCCAGCGTGTCGTGCATCCAGCCCATGTTCCATTTCAGCGTGAATCCCAGCCCGCCGACGTACGTAGGGCGCGATACCATTGGCCAGGCGGTGGATTCTTCGGCGATAGTGACTGCGCCAGGCGCTTCGGCATGGACAACAGCGTTGAATTCTCTCAGGAAATCGAGAGCGCCCAGATTCTCGTGACTGCCGTATTTGTTGGCGACCCAGTCCCCGTCTTCGCGCGAGAAATTCAGGTAAATCATCGACGACACGGCGTCGACGCGCAAGCCGTCGATATGATATTCCTTCAGCCAGAAAAGAGCGTTTGAGATCAAGAAGTTGCGCACTTCATTGCGCTCGTAGTTGAAAATCATGGTGCCCCATTCGGGGTGTTCGCCCTGGCGCGGATCCTCGTGGCTATAGAGATGCGTGCCGTCAAAATAGTTGAGACCGTGGCCGTCTTTGGGGAAGTGCGCCGGCACCCAGTCGAGGATGACCGCGATGCCGTTCTGATGGCAGGTATCGACCAGGCGCATGAAGTCAGCCGGCGTCCCGTAGCGGCTGGTGGGCGCAAAATAACCCGTGACCTGATAGCCCCAGGAGGCGTCCAGGGGGTGTTCGGCGACGGGCAAGAGCTCCAGATGCGTGTAGCCCATATCAACAAGATATGGGACCAGTTCGTCAGCCAGTTGGCGATAGCCCAGAAACTTGTTCTCTTGGCCGCGCCGCCAGGAACCCGGATGCGCCTCGTAGATGTTCATCGGTTCCGCGAGCGAGTCCCGCCGGGCGCGAGCCGCCATCCAGTTCTCATCGCTCCACTGGTATGCCGCTATGTCGTAAACGACGGAAGCGGTTGACGGCCGCACTTCAGCGTAAAATGCATAGGGATCCGCTTTTTCGGCGCGATAGCCGTCGTTGTGGGAGCGGATTTCGTATTTGTAGCTGATCCCCGGCTCCAAGCCGGGAAGGAATATCTCCCAGATGCCGGAATCGCCATTGGCTTGCAATGGGTGGACGCGGGCATCCCAACGATTGAAGTCGCCGGTCAGCGCAATCTTATAGCAATTCGGCGCCCAAACAGCAAAGTTGATGCCGGATACGCCAGCAACCCGGCGCGGATGCGCCCCCAGTTTTTTGTAGATATCGAGATGCCGTCCTTGAGCGAAAAGAAAGATATCGTAGTCCGTGAGCAGGGGAGGGTAGTTGTAAGGATCACCGTAGGACTCGGCGCTCCCGTCTTGCGCAGTCGTTTCGAAATGATAGCTGGCGGAGCTCCATGACTTGTCGAGCTCAACTATAAAGAATCCCTCAGCGTGCAGCTTGCGCATCGGCGCGCGCCTGCCGGAGTGCTCGTCGACGACATCAATGCGCTCAGCCCAAGGTCTGAAAGTGCGGATCGATACATTGTCACCGTGCTGATGTCTGCCCAGAATCGAACCGGGAGCGCCAATCTCGCCGCTGACCAGGGCGCGAATGGCATCGGGATGTATTTCTAATGGCATTTCGTTTCCTGTTGCTCCGGACGTTTTGCGCTGGCGGTATTATAGACGCTTTGCCCCGAAAGCGAAGGTCGGTACAAGTCCGTGGCGCTTTGAAGGAACCGGGTGTATTTCAATATTTTGGCAGGATGCTCTAGGAACTACAAAAGCGCATCGCCCTTTGACGGGTTCTAGGTACGGATTCACCACAGAGGCACAGAGCGCACAGAGATTTTAAGAAAAAACTTCGTGTTCTTCGTGTCTTTGTGGTTAATTTTGCTTTTGAACGGCAAAGCCATGTAATTTGCCAATAATCTGAAATGCACCCGAAGGAACCGAGATGCTTGATTTGCGCATCAAAACCTGTTACTATAGAAAATATATTCTATATGATTTAATGGCAATTCAACGTGTTTCGTGAAAATAGCCTTTTAATGAGTTGAGAGCCAAGCGCATGCCAAAGACCCGAAAAATTCTTCATCTGGACCTGGATGCCTTTTTCTGCGCTGTCGAGGAACAGTTCAATCCGGACTTGCGGGGGAAGCCGATTGCTGTAGGCGGGCAGCCGGGCGAACGCGGGGTGGTCGCTTCGGCATCGTACCCGGCGCGCAAATACGGCGTGCGCTCGGCGATGCCAATGTCGCAGGCTTTGCGGCTTTGCCCGGAACTGATCATCGTTTCGCAGACGCGGGGCGCCTATTCGGAGCGTTCGCGGCAGGTCATGGCTATCTTGCGGGATACGGCGCCGGATGTGGAACCCTTGTCGATTGACGAAGCCTTTCTCGATGTGACGATTCTGCCCCGTCCCATACAAGAGATCGCGAGGGATTTGCAGGCGCGCATTAACAAGGAGTTGGAGCTGCCCTGTTCGCTCGGCGGAGCGACGAACAAGCTGGTGGCAAAGACTGCCAATACGGTAGGCAAGGCGCGTCAAGCCAAGGACAAACCGCCAAATACGATCACGATTGTGCCGGCTGGCGAGGAAAGCCAGTTCATGGCGGCGCTGCCGATACGCGCGCTCTGGGGCGTGGGACCGAAGACCGCGGAGGCTTTGGCCGCGCTGGGACTGACGAGAGTCGGGGAGTTGGCGCATTGGTCGGAAGCCGCGCTTAAGCGCAGGCTGGGAAAACTCGGGAGTGAATTGTGGCATCGCGCGCAAGGCATTGATCATCGCCCGGTCTTGTCGACCGGAGAGGCGAAATCGATCAGCAAAGAAGTGACCTTCCCCCGCGACGTGAACGACAGGTCACAGTTGGAGTTGACCCTGCGGCGCTTGTCGGATGGCGTTGGCAGGCAAGCGCGCAAGGCGGGCTTGGCCGGCGCGACGGTCAAGCTCAAGCTGCGCTGGACAGACTTCACCACCTTGACAAGGCAAATCACCTTGGACAACCCCACCGACCTCGACGACGAGATTTGCTCAAAGGCGACAGCGCTATTTGAAAGGCATTGGCCCGATGGCCGGGCAGTGCGCTTGATTGGCGTGGCTTTGAGCGGCTTTGGCCTGCCGAATCGTCAACTCGGACTTTGGCAGGACCGATCCCTGGACCGTCAAGTTGATGACTTGCAGTCGGCTCTGGATAACTTGCGCGATCGCTATGGCGAAACGACGATTCGCCGCGCGAGCGATCTCAACTTTCAGTTTTCAGATGATAACAGGCGCTGATGTCCGGGCTCAAACCAGCGTGAACAGCTGATGATAAACGCCTTCCTGCGCCAGCAATTCTTGATGACTGCCTTGCTCGATGATCTCGCCATGGTCCATGACGACGATCATATCGGCTGAAGTGATCGTGCTCAGACGGTGTGCGATCACAAAGCTGGTGCGGCCCTCCAACAGGCGCTCCAGGGCTTTTTGGATGATTCGCTCGGTCTGCGTGTCGATGTTGCTGGTGGCTTCGTCGAGGATAAGGACGCGCGGGTCCGCCAGCAGGGCGCGGGCGAATGCCAATAATTGGCGCTGCCCGGTCGACAGCACGGCGCCGCCTTCCATGATATCGGTAAGATAGCCGTCGGACAGCCCGGTGATAAACTGGTGCGCGCCGACGGTTTTGGCGGCCTCAACGACTTCGTCGTCCGTCGCGTTCAAGCGGCCATAGCGTATATTGTCCATGACGCTGCCGGAAAACAGGTGCGTGTCTTGCGGCACCACGCTGATCTGCCGACGCAGGCTGTTTTGCGTCACATCCTTCAGGTCATAGTCATCCACTGTGATCGCGCCCTTGTTGACGTCGTAGAACCGCATCAGGAGCTTGACCATGGTAGTCTTGCCAGCGCCGGTATGACCGACGAAAGCAACCGTCGAACCCGCGGGCACGTCCAGGTCGACGTGCTTAAGCACCCATTCGCCATCCCTCGTATAGCGGAAGGAAACGTCGTCGAAACGGATATGTCCCTGGATGCCGGGCAGATTGTCGGCGTTGACCTGGTCGCGGATGCTCGCCGGGTGATCCATCAGTTTGAAAATGCGATAGGCGGAGGCGATGACAGCCTGCAAGAGGTTATAACGTTGCGCCAACAGTCGAATTGGGAAGAAGAACTGCTGGATGTACAAGATAAAAGCCAGCAAGACACCCACAGTAATCTTGTCTTCAAGCACCAGGCTGCCCCCGACAAAAATCAGGGTCCCGGTCGCGACGCCCCCTATCAATTCGACGGTGGGATAGAACAAGCTGGAAATGAGGGTTGCGCGAACGGTGGCTTGGCGGCTCGCCATGTTGATCTCGTTGACAAAACGGTCGTAGTTGCGCGTTTGCCGCGAAAATGCCTGCGTGACGCGCACGCCATTGAAGGCTTCGGACAACTCCGCGTTGACCTTGGCGTTGGCGTCCGACACGCGCAAGTAGGCGCTGCGGGCGTGAACGCGCCAAAAGTTGGCGAGCAGAGCCAGCACGACCAAGACGACAAAGGCAACCAGGGTAAGCTGGATATTGATCAGGATCATCGAGATGAGAATGCCGCCCAGCATCAAGACCTCGCGTATGCTGCCGACAGCCGCGAATGTCACCGCCTCGCGTATCACGTTGACATCGCTGATCACGCGCGCGATCAGGCGGCCGACTTCATATTCGGCGAAGAAGTCAATTGACAGATACTGAATGTGGTCAAAGAGTTGATCGCGCAGGGTCCGAATGATGGATTGTCCGATGACCGCCATGTTGCCGACTTGTACGCGAAAGCCGATGAATCCCATGACCTGGATAAGGATAAAGGCGATCACGCCCAAGACGACGACAGACATGTCTCGCCTGCGGATGCCTTCGTCGATTGCCCAGCCAATCAAGGGCGGGCTGACTACATTGGCAAACACGCTCAAGAGCATGGTCACGATGGCCACAGTCAACTTGTATCGATGCGGTCTCAAGTAGCTGAAAAGGCGAACTGTAACATCACGGTCGAAGCCCGGCTTGTGGTCGTCCTCGATTTCGAGAATGCTCCGCTCGTCCCCGTTTTGCCTGTGCTTAGGCAGGGACCGCTTTTGGTCTTTGTCTTTGCTGACGGTCATGCGCGCCTGTCTCAGTTCTTGGTGATTCGCCCGGCGAGGCGATCGATCAGATCGCGAAACTGCTGCGTCGATCGCCGTTCTTCCAGCGGGATCTTGATGATGCCCGCGATAATAGCTTCCCGTCGTACCCGCTCTTGCTCTTCCAGTTGCAGCTTGTAAATCTCTTCGTATAGTCCGCCGTCGGCGAGCAGCGTCTCGTGCGTACCTTGTTGAATGATCTCCCCGTCGCGCAGAACGATGATCTGATCGGCTTTCAAGATTGTGCTCATGCGCTGCGCGATGACAAAGGTCGTGCGCCCCTCCATGACGCGATCCAGCGCCTGCTGAATGAGATGCTCGGTTTGCGTATCCACGCTGCTGGTCGCGTCATCCAGTATCAAGATGCGCGGATCGATCAAGAGCGCGCGGGCGATGGCGATTCTTTGCTTCTGACCGCCGGAAAGCGTAACGCCGCGTTCGCCGACGTCAGTTTGGTAGCCGTCGGGGAAATCCATGATGAAATCGTGGGCGTTGGCGGCTATCGCGGCTGCTTCAATCTGATCTTTGCCCGCAGCGGGGTTGCCATAGGCGATGTTTTCCTCAATTGTCGCCGAAAAGAGCAAGGACTGTTGCATTACGATGCCGATCTGGCTCCGCAGGTGATCCAAGTCAATATCTCGCACATCGACGCCGTCAAGCAGGACGCGCCCGTCAGTGACATCATAGAATCGCGGTATCAAGTTGGCGATCGTTGTTTTGCCGGCGCCGGTCAGCCCGATGATGGCGACGATCTCGCCGGGATTCGCTTCCAGGTTGATGTCTTTCACAATGGCGTGATTGGAACCGAAGTATTGCGTACTGACATTGTCGAAGCGCACATGGCCTTTGATGTTGGTCCGCGCGGCCTCCGGCTTGTTAACGACCAATTCGTCATGATCGAGAATTTGAAATACGCGTTCGCCGCTGGCCACCGCTTGTGTGGTCAACAGGATAATGAAACCGACAAATCGCAGAGGCTGCGCCAGGAGCAGCACGTAGGCGTTGAAAGTGACTACCAGACCGACAGTGATATTGGCCATGCCGCGCGCTTCGAGATACCCGCCAAAGAGCAAAACCAGGGCGGTTGACATGGCGGCCAGGAAGGCGCTGGCGGGCAGAAACGTGATCCATTGTCGAATGAAATCAAGCTGTTCGTCGTAGAGCCGTTTGTTCTCGGTGTGGAATCTTTCGATCTCGTAGCTCTCGCGGGCAAAGACCCGCACAACTTCGGCGCCAAGCGCGTTTTCCTGGATATGATTGCTCAGCACCTGCATCCGGTCCATCACTCGTTTCCAGCGCGGGTGTACGCGCATCACAAAGCGATTGGAAAACAGAGCCAGCGGCACCAGCGGGACAAAGGATATCACTGCCAGCGCCGGGCTGGTTGCCAGCATGATGGCGACGACGCCGATCAAGAGCAGGAGCACGTTTAAGCCATCCATCAAACCGAAGTTGAAATAGCGCTGGATCTCGTTGACATCGCTGATAGCGCGGGTGATGATGGTGCCGACTTGCGCGCTGTCGTGATAGGTGAAAGACTGACGCTGCACCTTGTCGTAGATTTGATTGCGAATATCGTAGGCGACATAGTGGGAAAGGCGCTCACCGAAGAACCTGCCGAAGAAGGCCGAGAGTCCGCGCAGCACACCCAATCCAACAACGAGCAAGCCAGCGTTGAGCATGAAGTTGCTGTCTTGCTTTTCGATGCCGATATCCACGACATCGCGCAAGATATAGGGCACGGCGACGGCGAGCAGATTGCTGCCGATGATGCCGAAGAGCGCGGTCAGCACCCAAAATCGGTATTTTTTCAGGTATCCGATCAGACGGACCCACTTAGCCAATGCGCCCGTGTCTTTTGATTTGCTTTTGGATTTTAGCGGTATCTCGCTAGAAGCGGTTGCCATGAATTACTGATCCCGGGAGATGCGGTTATTGGCGAGAATCTGTTGTTGATCGCGGCCATGCGTTGCGGCTGAGCCCAAGGAACAACTCAATCCAACCTCAAATTGTTGATCAAAACAATACAGTTCGCGCAGAAGGAGGGGACCCTAAGTAAGCAATAAACGCTCGATTGACTCTGGTATTCTCTGCCAGAAGCTCCAAAATAATTGTATAGCAATCGCAGTCGGTGAAAAGGGAGATTCCATGTCAAATATGAAACCTGTGGCATTACAGTTGTACTCTTTACGCGACGCGCTTGAGAAGGACTTTGAAGGTATCGTCCGCAGCGTCGCCGCAATGGGCTATGTTGGGGTCGAACCCTATGGCGGGATGCCCGGCGGGTTGCGGGTTGCGGCGGAGCTCTTTCAAGAGTTGGAGCTTGAGGTTTGTAATAGCCATGTGCCTTTTCCCGATGGAGCGAACCTGGAATCCGCGCTGGCGGAAGCGGAGGCTTTTGATCTGTCGCGCGTTGCCGTGGCTTATTTGCCGGAGACCGAATTCGCGACCCTGGACGCGGTCAAGGGCGTGTGCGAGCGCCTGAACCGCGCCAGTGAAACCATGCGAGCCAGCAAGGTGCGCTTGGGTTATCACAATCACTGGTGGGAGTACAAGGAATTGGAAGGGCAAGCTACCCTGGATGTGATGCTCAGCGAGCTCGACGATGAGGTCTTTCTCGAGATTGATACCTACTGGGCGCAAGTCGGGGGCTTGGATGCGGTGGAAGTCGTCAAGCAGGCGGGCGAGCGCGCCCCATTGATACATCTGAAGGACGGCTCGCTCAGTTTGGATGATAACATGACGGCGGTCGGCGCCGGCAAAATGTCCGTGCCGGAGATCGTTGAGGCCACAGCGGAGACGACCGAATGGCATATTGTTGAGATTGACCGTTGCGACGGCGACATGTTGCAAGCGGTGCATGACAGCTACAGGTACTTGACATCCAATAACCTGGTTCGTGGCAAGGTCTAAATGGCGCATTCGCTTCCGGGCAAGTTGGAGGGCGGTCTATGAAGGTTGAAATCGAGACGCTGCGCGACGTCGCTCGCCGTGCCATAGCCAAGCAGGGCTTTGACGAGGCTGATACCGAGATCATTCTCGAGATCATCATGTACGCGCAACTGCGCGGCAACAATCAAAATGTGATCAAATTGCTGGGTCCCGGCATGCCTGCCAATCCTGAAGCCGGGCGGATCAGCATTGCCAGGGAAACGAAGCTTTCGGCTCTGCTTGATGGCGGCTGGAACCAGGGCATGGTTGCCATGAGCAGGTCATGTGAGATCGCCATTGAAAAAGCCAAGGAACATGGCTTCGGTATCGTCGGCACGCGCGGGACAAATTCCCCAACCGGCGCTATCGGCTATTACGCGCGCTGGATCGCCGATGAGGGCTTGCTGGGCTTTGTGTTTTCGGGTTCGCCGGAACTGATGGCCGCGTATGGCTCGTATGAAGCCTTCCTGGGCACGAATCCTTTGGCGCTCGGCATCCCGACGACCGGGAAACCAATCGTGCTCGACATGGCTACCGCCGCGATTGCCTGGTACGGCATCCACCTGGCGAATGCGGAGGGCAAGTCGATTCCAGAGGGCGTGGCTTACGACAAGGAAGGGCAGTTCACGACAGATCCTGCCCAGGCGCTGGCTGGCGCGATCAAAGCCTTCGGCGGCTTCAAGGGCGCTGCCCTGGCTCTGATTGTCGAGATATTAACACGACCGCTGGTTGGCGCGACGCGGGATGACGAGGGCAAGAAGTCGGATTGGGGCAATCTGATATTCGCGATTGATCCCGAACTGCTTGCGGAGGACTTGGAGAGCTTTCAATCCGGCGTCAGCGAGTTGATAAATCGCGTCAAAGGGCTGAAAAGGCTGCCCGGGATCGATGAGATTCCCATCCCCGGCGAGCGCGGCGACGAGCATTTCGAGCGCCTTACGGCGGCTGGAGAGATCGAATTGGACGATAAGCTCTGGCGGGAACTCAAGGCTGTGGCGAGCGGATAAATTGCGAATCGGCTTATGGGAAACGGGGCGGAACGATGAATAGCGAACTGTTGCAACGTTACAACTACGACGAATTCGTGCCGGAGAAGTTTATGCCCTGGATGCGCTTTGATGAGAGCCCGGCATTAGGAATTGCAGCGCCGGATTTCCCGCTGTGGCGATTGGGGGAGGATCGGGCGCAAACGTCGCTCGGCGAATGGTGGTCAAAGCACCTCTATCTGGTGGTGGAATTCGGCAGCTTCACTTGACCGTATTGCGGGATGGCGGGCCCATCCATGAATGCGATCGCCGATAAGTATGCCGAGGATGGCGTGGCATCGGTCTTCCTTTACACCAATGAAGCGCATCCGGCGGATCGCTTCCCTCATCTAACTTCAATGGAGCAAAAGTTTCGTCATGCCGCGGCGCTGCGCGACCAGCTTGGCGTCAGCAGGCCGATTCTCGTCGACGCCCTGGACGGCGCCTGTCACCGCGCCTATGGCAGCATGCCCAATATGACCTGGATTTTCAATCGCGCGGGCCAGGCGATTTACAAGTCCGACTGGACTGACGCGAACAGCGTGGACAACGCGCTGGAATACTATCTTGATATCAGCCGGCGGCGTAAAGATCGCGAGACCCTGGCTCCGTTCACCGTAGAGCGTTTGGACTATCGCAATGCCGATCGCCTGGCTTTCTTCAATGGCTTAACGCTTAATGGACGGCAGGCTGTGGATGACTTCATCAAGGCTTTTGGTCCGCCCCCGAGCGCTTTTCGCTGGGACGACGAGGACTCAGCCGACGATGCCGATTGAAGCGAGCATCCGTTCGTAGACGACGCCTTTCTGCCCGCGACGGTCGGACGGTCGGTTCGCCAATCCCCCTTGGACAAACAGATGGGAGGATCCTTCGCCGCTCATGTTCAAGGCTTGGATTGCGCCACGCGCAGCCAACCAGTCCGCAAGCTCGAAGAGCGTCGCTCCGGCGCTATCCAATTCGGTTCTGGCCGCGGGATCACAGCCGTCGACCACGAGAAGCAACAGGTTTCCATCCTCTTTAATGCCGAGCGCGGTGCGCGCTTTTCTTTCGCCAGGCAAGCCGGGATCCAAATTGACCGGCGTGATGCCGACAATATGTTCGCCGCCGATGCTGCGGCTGGCCCAAAACTCTTCGTTTGTATCGGCCGACTCAAGGACATTGCGGCCATCTTGCAGCAGGATGGGACCGGCCTGGACGCCTGAAACCAAGCCTTTCGACGGATCGGCAAACTCGTATTCTATCCAGGCGTCCTCAGCGATCTTCTCAATTGCGGGCTCTGGCAGCGCGTCGGCGCCCAATGACAGGACAAAACCATTCTGGGGAATCTGGAGATTGCCGCCGCGTTTCCAGCTAAGCACTTGTCGATTCACAATGACAAATTCATGGCGGCGGTCTTCCAGCGGCGTGCGATCGAGCGGACGTCCGTTTTCGCCCAAGCGCGCGGCGCGGGTGTAGATGGCGATTGCCGAAGGATGGGCGGGATTCAGTCCGAACTGACAGTCGCCGCGCGCGTCGGCTCGCAAGCTGATGTCATCCGGCAATATCAGGGCAATGTCTTCGAGGCTCATGGTATGCACCGTCCACTCTGCGCCGTCAAAAAGCAGACATCCGCGTTGATAAAGCGGTGGACGCAAGATCGTATTCTCCGAGACCATCAAGCCGATGGCGTCTCCGTATCCGGAATGATGACTGACGAGGTCGTCATGTTCGTGCAAGAAGTGCGATGTGTTGAATGCCGCTATTCGTCCGTGATTCTGCACAAAGTGACGAACGAAGTCGCAGCGGCCGATGCGCACGAAGTTGCGCGGGGCGTCAAATTCGCGAAACAGGCGCGGTTGGTAGCTGCCTCTTTCAATGTTGGGGTAGAGGTCCAGTTGAATTGATTCTTCCAGCCAACGTGTCATGGCGTCGGCGCGCGCTTCCCAGTTATCGTTCCCGGGCGCTATTTCCGTATGCCATTCGTAAGTATCGCCGATGTATTCGTGCAGTTGCAACCAGCCCTGCGCGAGCAATTGGCGCAGGACACAGGCGACGAAGGAATTGGCGCTGATGATATGCTCGCCGTCAAAACTGTAGTCGAGCCCGGGAAACATGTGCTCCGCCCGGCGGTCGGTCTGCATGGCGGTCCAGGTCAGGATATGCGGATTGTCCTGCCCGCGCGCTCTTGCGCGGGCGTAGTGCATGCGGGCGATGTCCTGTTGACGCACATAGCTGCTCATCGGGTGCAGGTCTTCGAATTTCAGTTCATGTGGAGCGATCTCCAGGCTGTATACCAGGGACCATTGGCCGGTCTCAAGTTGAACGCGCTGTTTTTCAAAGCGACCCATTGGCATAGCCTTATCCTCCGCAAATTAGTCCTCCCGAACTATACCGCTTGATAGTCAGCAGAAAAAGTGAAGAGCGCCTTCATCATAGTTGAACTTTCGCGCGCCGATAAAAAATGAAAACGCCCGCGCTCCAGGAGCGAGGGCGCGTGAGGGGCGACTGCGCCTAGCGGCTGCCTAGCGTGAGCGGAAACTCCAACTCTTCGATGCCGTTCCGCAATACGCCCAGCGTGATCTCTTGATCGGGACGCGTTTTCCGCGCCAGATATGTGATCAAATCATTCATGCCATTGATGGGGACCCCATCAATGGCTGTGATGATATCGACGCGCATGTCAATGAGTTCATTGTCGAGGGTGCGCATTTCAGCGATTTCGCGCAGATCCGACCTGGCGGCGGGACCGTCGTCCAGGACTTCCCGCACGACCACGCCGCGAAAATTGTTGGGAAGACCCAACAGTTCAGTCACCGTCAGCGATACGTCGAATCCCGTGAGTCCGATGAGGCTGTAGCGCATCTCGCCGGTTTCGATCAGCGATCGGGCGACGCGCCGCGCCAAGTTCGACGGGATGGCAAAACCGACCCCGGCACTGCTGCGCGTTTCGCTGATGATCTGGGAGTTCACGCCGATAACCTCGCCGGCGAGATTGATTAGCGGACCGCCGCTATTACCCGGATTGATCGAGGCGTCGGTCTGGATGACTCCGCCGATGGAGAACTCGGTCAAGCCGCGAATGGTGCGGTCGAGTGCACTGATGATGCCGGAGGTCAAGGTCCAGCCTTGCCCAAAGGGACTGCCTATCGCCAGCACGGTTTGCCCAATGAACAGGTCTTGCGAATCGGCGAAGGGAATAGGGGACAATTGCTCGGCGGGCAGATTAACTTTGATTACCGCCAGATCCGATGCCCTGTCAATGCCGACGATTGCGCCGCGAACTTTGACGCCATCGATAAAGCTGACGACAATCTCTCGCGCTTCATCTACGACATGAGCGTTGGTCACGATGTGACCGTCCTTGTCGATGACAAAGCCGGAGCCGTTGCCGCCGCCCGCTTCCGTTTCGACGCTGATCGCCGCCACCGATGGGCTGGCATGTCGATAGACGTCCGTGAATATGTCGTTGGGATGGCTGAAAGCGTCTACGGCGTAGCTGCCGGCGGCCGGCAGGGCAGCCAACATCAGCAGTGCAATGATCGCGCCAATTGTCGCAGGCGCGATCAAGCGATGACGAAGGTGCTTCATGTGTTACTTCCTTTCATTGTGGTTGGACGACTTTCATCAACACAATGTTAGGAAGGACTTGTAAACAATCTTTTGCGGCGATGCAAAAAGCTTGTTAGCGAGATTAGAAGTCGCTGAATTCGGGGACCGGCTAACCGATCAAGTAGAAGGATTCTTGTCTGCCATCCAGCCAGCGCATCGCGCCATTCGCGAGTGCCGCGTCTTCCTCCAGCATGATGCGCAGATCTTGCCCATCCCATTCTGGAACGCTTCGGAGGACGTTCAACTCGATGGAATAAACCGTGTCGTCATAGAGAGGATAGTCGCCAACGCCGGGAACGCCGTCCTGCCGATCCCAGAGGCCGATGATGGGTCCGGCGGCGTGTCCATGGTATCCGAGCGGGTGCGTATAGATCTGAGGACGAATGCCCTCGGATTTCGCCCCTTCGAGCGCCTCCCGCAGCAGTTCGTTGCCGGTAGCGCCGACGCGCATCAGTCCCATGTGGATGTCTTGCAGCCGATTGCCGTCTGCCAAGGCGTCGCGCAATCCGGCCGGGGCGTCGGTTTCGCCCGGACCCAGCACATAGGCATGCTGCTGCTGGTCGGTCGCCAAGCCCAGGTAATGGAAGCCCATATCGCAGTGCAGAAGATCGCCGGGCATAATCGTTCTGCGTGGATCGTCGGTATCTTCATAGGTTTGGCCGGGCGCTTGAATGTCGACGCTAGGCTGGAACCAGGCTTGCAAACCCGCGTCCTGCATGGTTTGTCGCATCCACCACACGACGTCATCCGTTGTCGTTATGCCCGGATGGATGACCGCGGTCGAGAAGGCCCGGGCGATGATTTGATGGCCGATCTCGACCAGGCGCGGATAGGCGCGGATTTCTTCGGGCAGTCGACGTTCCAACCAGCCGACGCAGAGACCGTCGGCGTTCACAATTCGCGACCTGTATGCGTCTCCTAAAGCCTCGCAAATGAGCGAATACTCGGTGAAGGATATGCCATCGCCGAAGGAAAATGTCGTGGACCTGTTGATGCCAATGGTCGCAGGATCTCGTTCCGCGACGAGGCGCGCAAGGCATTCATGCTGGTCTTCTTCATCGGGATCCCAGACTGTTTCATAGAGCTCGTCGTAACCGTAGCGCGAAAGCGTCAGCCTGCGAACAGATCCGTCTCTTTCCCGCGAGAAGACCAACATGGTACGGCGCCGCGCGGACATGGATGTGGCCGGCAGCATCGACATCAGCACCGGGTCTTCGTTGTATTCCCGGCAAGCGATGATCCACATATCAATGTTGGCGCGATCCAGGAGCGCCGGGATAATCGTGTCCAGCCGCTTCTTTAACCAGCCGTCGCGAATCGCGGCTTGTTCCCGAAGAGGCAATACGTCGTTCATAAATGTCATATTTCAGTTTCCTTTCGAGCTTTCGACATCCGCCAAAGCCCATGCCGGCGCTCCAAAACGGTTTACAGCGAATCAGCCGCGAACGCCGCTGTCAGCGTCAGTCGACCCCTGCAAGCGCCACGGCGGACTGCCAGTGCAGTCTAAGAGCCGCGTCTTGCCTGCGATATATGAAGTAAAGAAAGCCCAGCTCGATGATGTGCCCGATGGTCAGACCCAAGCCTGCGGCCAGAACCCCGTGCATGCCACGATCTATGCCACCCCATACGATGACCGTCGTGACCAGGAAACCCAGGATGATGGCTTGGTATATGGGGGCGGTCTTGCGGCTTAGCATGAGCAGAGCGCGCAGGTAACTTTGCAGGGTTGTCAGCAGAGGGATCAGGCAAGCCGATTGCGTACCCAGCAGCACAAGCTGGTGCAAGTTTTGCGGCACGTCCAGGATCGTCGTATTGTAAAAGTCGATCAAGGGCGTGAAGACAAATAGGACCATGATCAGACTCAGACAGGTTCCGAGACGCAGTGTGAATCCGCGCAGGATTCGGTGATTCTCTTCGCTGTCATCAAGCGAGATCACGACCTCTTGATATGCCATGCCTCCCGATCGCATCAAGAGCATAATCGAGAAGATGACGGGCCAGGCCGCCAGGCTCCGCGAGGCGTCCGGCATACTGGCGAGCCCGCGTTCGATGACCGGATGGATCCCCAAAGTGACGAAACTGGTGAGCGCCAAGGGCAGATGGAAGCGAAGCGCGTCGCCATAGTTTAACGATTGCAGCTTATCCCGGAGCGGTGTTTGCAGCAAGCGTATGACGTCCCCGCGGGAGACGCGGTAGGTATAGATGGCTTCAGCCGCGACTGCGCATACCAGAGCCAGGGCGCCGATAGCGGCGCCGGCGATCTGGGTGATGGCGCCCAGGGCAAGAGCCATGCTTCCCGAAACCAGCACCCGCAAGACCGTGCCATAGCCGACATAGCGCGTTTTGCCGAAGCGGATCATGATGCCTTGGTGGAAGCGGCGATATCCGATCAAGCCCCCCCAGAGGATCATGATGCGCATGGCGGGGCGCGTCGCCTCGACGATATGAGCCGGGACATTGAGCAAGACGCCGAGATAGAAGTCAAGCAATGGCGTGAATGCCATCAGGACGGCGATTCCGAGCACCAGCAGATTGACCGCCATCATGAAGCGCCACAAGACGCGAAACGCTTGCCGGTTGCGCGCCAGGGCGCTGCCGGTCGCCAAGAGCATGATGACCGGGGTTTCGATCAATATGGACAAAGAGAACATCAAGCCGAAGGCGGCCAATTGCGTTTCGGAATCCGGCTTTCGACTGATTACGCCTTGAATCCAGGGACCTTCGACTGTCATCAAAAGCCAAGCCATTGCCAAAGGCAGCCAGAATACCAGCACCTTGCGATAGGTCACGGATTTGTCATTTCCCGCGCTCGACAGACAGGCGCGAATTGTATTCGAATCATCTGCGATTGTGAATGACGCCGCCGATCCAGATGAACAGATTGCTCTCGTTTCACTTGGTATTGATCATTTCCACCAGTTGAAGTGCGACTTCATAGACAGCTTGATTGCTGGCGTCCAGCGCCTTCTGTTCGTCTTGCCCTAGCGGATCCAGAAAACTTTTTCCACGGATTAGATCGTCCCAGACCGCCAGCATGGATAGCGCCGGTACGCCGAAATAGCTGGCGGTCGCGAGTGTTGTCGCCGTTTCCATATCGACTGACAAGTAGCCCGCCAGGCGCCAGGTCTCGATTAGCCGCCGGTCTTGCGCGAAAATCGACGACCAGGTCAGATGCGTGCCTTGATGTACGTCGATACCGCGCTCAAGCACCGCGCTGCGAGCATTCTCCGACCAATGAGGATCGCTCGTTATTTCTTCCTGTCCCCCATAAAGATGCGCGACGCCGTCGCGAGCGATGGCGACAGTCGGCACGATGATATCTCCCGGATTGAGTCCGGGCTGCAATCCGCCGCAGGTGCCGATTTGTATGGCTAGTTTTGCGCCGAGCTGGGAAAACAGATGAATGATCTCGACCGCGCGCGGCGCTCCGTAGGCGCAACAATAGGCGACGCGCTTGCCCTTCCACTCTCCCGCAAAGATATCGGGAAACCGCAGTTCTTCAACATCCGTCAGATAGGAAAGGCGCCAGTCAGTGCGTTGTTGCCGCCACCAGGACCCTTCCACGATCACAGCGTCCGGCGCTTGCGCTTGCGTGATCTGCAGGGCGGCAAGCCATTCGTCGGCGGTGATTTCCATGACTGATTTTGCCGTCGACATATCCGCGCGTCCTGTACTTGTCCTAACCGGAATTATGTCTTAGGTCTGGTAGAATGCTATCCCGAATCGGTCGGCTACGGCGGCATTTCAATTTGAAGCGATTGCCCTGTAGTGATGCGGCGGTCAATGGAGACACAAGAACCTTTGTGTTAGAATACGACCAGGCGCTTAGGCACGATGGATGGCCGATTCTCCTTCGCGCCATGCGAAACCTGGCGCCACCCGCTCGGGGAAGGGCGGGTCAATGATTTTGTTCGATTGAGTTAAGGAGTTGATCATGCTTAAACATAGGGGAATGTGGCTTTTTTTGCTTTGTTTAGTCTTGTTGCCAATAGCTGCGGTCGCAGCAGATGATATGGAAGGTCCCCCCGGCTTCGATAGCTGGGAGGCTGTCTTGGAAGAAGCGCGCGGTCAAACGCTCAATTGGCATATGTGGGGCGGTTCCGATGCCTGGAACAACTTCGTTGATACTGTTTATGGCGGCGAGTTGATGGAGAACTACGGTGTTATGTTGAACCGGGTCCCATTGGCAGATACGGTTGACGCGGTCAATCAGGTCTTAAGTGAAGAAGAAGCGGGCGTCGCGCACGATGCAGGGTCGGTTGACCTGATTTGGATCAACGGCGAGAATTTCAAGACGCTGAAGCAAGCGGGCTTGCTCTATGGACCCTGGACCTTAAACGTGCCCAATAGCAAATTCCTGGATTGGGAAAACGGCGGCTTCTTGCTTGATTTTGGCGAGCCGATAGATTATTCGGAGCAGCCCTGGGCGGCGGGCGCATTCCAATGGATCTATGATACCGCCAGGATGGACGCGGAAGATTTGCCGCGGAGCTATGCGGAATTGGGCGAGTGGATCGAGGCGAACCCGGGACGCTTCACCTACGTGGCGCCGGGACCGGGCGCGTTCCAGGGCACGAGAATCGTCAAGCAATTGATGTATGAACTTTGTGGCGGTCCCGAACCCTTCGCCGCCTTTGATCAATCCGTCTGGGATGAATGTTCGCCCAAAGCCTGGGAAGTTCTCAATGGCTGGGAAGCCAATCTTTGGCGCGAAGGGACGACCTATCCGGCGACCGCCAATGAGCTCAATGAACTCTTTGCCAATAACGAGGTCGATTTCTCATTGACGCTCACCGGCACGGGCGCGGCTCGCGGGATCGCCAGCGGACAGTTGCCGGAAACCGCCAAAGCCTATCTCTTTGACGCCAATATGATCAGCGGATTCAGCTATCTGGCGATTCCTGTCAATTCCGCCAACAAGGCGGCGGCGCTGGTGATGGGTAATCTGCTCGTGCGCCCGGACATGCAGGCGGCGCAATTGGATACCAACGGCCTGGGCACTGGCGCGACGCCGGTTGTCGATTTCTCGACGTTGAGCGAAGAGGAAGCGCAGGCTTTCGCGGACATCGCCGCTGCCATTGTCGGCGCGGCCGATCCGGCTGAATTCGCGGCTCTGGTCCCCAATACGGCATCGGAATATCACACGCTGACCGAGCAAGATTGGGAGCGTTGCGTATTGCGCGACGAATGCTGATTGTTGACACGTTGACACCGGAGGAGGGCGGTATCGCATCAATGCCGTCCTCTTCTTCAAATATGAATCAAACGTGAAGTGGAGCGGACGAATCACATGAATGTGGTTCTTATTGTGTCGGATACCTTTCGTCGCGACCATGTCGGGTGTTATGGAAACCCATGGATTCGCACGCCGCACCTTGATCGCTTCGCGCGGGGCGCTATTGTCTTTGATCAGGCTTTTGCCTCTTCTTTTCCCACGGTGCCGGCGCGCGCCGACTTGATGACGGGCAGGCATACCTTCAGTTATCTGGGTTGGAGCCCGCTGCCGAGAACAGAGACGACTTTGGCGCAGTTGATGACGACGGCGGGTTACCGAACTTTCGGCGTGGCGGATACGCCCTTCGTCCTGCGGCACGGTTACGGCTACGATCACGGATTCAGCGATTTTCATTGGGTGCGCGGCCAGGCATACGGGCCATCGCGCGACAACGTGACCTCTGGCTGGACTTACGAATCCGATTACTTCGCGCCGACCACGCTGCGTATCGCCGAGGAATGGCTGGAGCGGCATTATCGCGACAAGTTTTTCCTCTATGTCGATACTTGGGATCCGCACGAACCCTGGCAGCCGCCCAAACATTACGTGGAACTTTATGAAGCGCAATATGCTGACGACATCAGCGCGCACCCGACTTACTGGGACTGGCGTGAAGCGGGGTTCTGCCAGCGCGATATAGAATTGGCGCACACCCACTATTGCGCGGAAGTCACCATGGTTGATCGAGCCGTCGGCCGCCTGCTGGATCGCATCGAATCCTTGGATTTGCTGGAAAATACAGCCATCATTTTTTTGTCCGATCATGGCTTTTACTTCGGCGAGCATGGGCTTTGGGGCAAGGGACGTTTCAAGTCCGAGCTTGGCTATTACTTGGGTCCGGCCAAAGGCAGCGCCGCATCCACGCTCATGTACCGCCTGGAAAACAGTGAAGAAATCGTTTCCGATGTCAAAGGAGAATGGTATCGCAGCCCACTCTACGATGAAGTCACGCGGATACCGCTGCTGCTTCACTTGCCCGGCGCCGACGCCGGCCGGATTGACGCGCTGGTTTCTCTCCCTGATGTCATGCCCACGATCTTGGATCTGGTCGGAATCGAAGCGCCAGAGAGGGTGCAAGCTGATTCTTTAACTGGACTAATCGACGGCTCTGTAGATGCGATACACGACTATGTCGTGACATCATGGCCGATGTACGTTGCCGGGCAGCGCATAAGAGTGGTCGACGACGAGGAGCGTCGCATGCGGGAGAATCAGCCCAGCACGGTCACCAGCAGGGACTGGACGCTGCTGTATAGCGTTGCGGGTGAAGAAGTGGAATTGTACGACCGGATCGCGGATCCCAATTTTGAGAACAACGTATACTTGCAGAATAGGGAGATAGCATCGGCAATGCACGGACAGCTTTTGAATTTTTTGCGGTCTCTGGGGACGGACGAGGTTTTCCTGGAACCGCGCAAGAGTTTGTCCTAGCCAAGTAGAACTTGTCAATCTGAAGGGGGAGCGATTCAATGGGGTTTTGGGAGCGCTGGCGCATCCCAATCATGTTGGCGCCGACCATGGCTGTGATCATATTGCTGTTCATCGGCGGTTTGACTTACGGTACGCTGGTCAGCCTCGGTTGGCAGCCGATTATCGGCCGCACGGAGATCTCGCTGCAAGCCTATCAGAACATCATATTTTCCGAACAATACGCGAGTGTTTTCTGGCAGGGACTCCTGCTGACGATCTGGGTCAGCTTCGCCAGCACATTTTTGTCGGCGGTGTTGGCGCTGGCGACCGCGCTCCTGCTACGACGCAGTTTCTTTGGGAAGCGCTTGGCCACCTTTCTTTACCAATTAAATCTGCCTGTTCCGCATGTCGTGGCGGCGATTGGCATTCTGTTCCTGTTTTCCCAGAGCGGCTTGATTTCGCGTACTGGCGCGCAGTTGGGCGTCTTCGGCTATCCCAGCGATTTTCCGGTGGTTGTCAAGGACAAATTCGGCATCGGCATCATCTTGTCCTTTGTCTGGAAAGAGGTGCCTTTTGTCGGGGTGATCGTGCTGGCGGTCTTGCAATCGCTGGGCGTCGACTATGAAGATTTGGCGCGTAGCCTGGGCGCCAATCGCTGGCAGCGCTTTCGCTATGTGATATTGCCTCTGGTCATGCCCGGTCTGCTTTCGGGATCAATCCTGGTATTTGCCTTCACCTTCGGTTCATTTGAAGTGCCGGCGATATTGGGCGTGCGCTTTCCGCGAACGCTGACGGTGACGGCGGTGCGGTTTTTCCGCAATCCCGATCTGAATGCGCGTGTCGAGGGAATGGCCATTAGCATCATCATATCGATTATCGTTTTCTTCCTGGTGCTCGGCTATATGTGGTTGAGCCGTCGTACGATCCGTAAAGATTGACAGCGACCATGACAACAATGACGCTCGTTTCCTCTCGTCCTTCCACCGGTAAGCGCCTGGCTCGCTTCTTACACTATTGCGCTGTCGGGCTCCTGATCTTTTTGCTGTTGACACCCCTGATCGCGTTCTTCTTCAACGCTTTTTCCTTCCGCTGGTTTTATCCGCAATTGTTTCCCAAGGAAATCAGCCTGCGCGCCTGGGAATCGATTGTCGCGGCCAATTCCAAAGTTCCCGAAGCTTTGCTAAACAGCACGATCTTGGCGGTGGGCGTCACGCTGAGTTCCGTCATCATCGGCCTGCCCGCGGCTCGCGCGCTGGGACTGTATTCCTTTCGGGGCAAGCGGGTGATTGAATTTTTGATCATATCGCCGACCATCGTGCCGGGCATCGCTGTCGCTATGGGGCTGAATATCAACTTTATTCGCTGGGGACTATCCGGCAATCTGCTCGGCGTCGGATTGGTTCACCTGGTGCCGGTGATGCCTTATGTGGTTCTTACCCTGTCCGGCGTTTTCTCCAACTACAACCCGGAGTACGAGCAACAGGCGCGCTCCCTGGGCGCTGGCGTGCTGGCGACTTTCTGGCATGTGACACTACCCGCGATATTCCCGGGCATTGTTGTCGCGAGTCTCTTCGCCTATTTGATCTCCTGGAGCCAGTACATCCTGACGTTTTTAGTCGGCGCGGGGCAGGTGATCACGATGCCCGTGCTGCTCTTCTCCACGGCGTCTGGCAGCAACAACGCCCTCACGGCCGCGATGTCGCTGGTATTCGTGGCGCCATCCATCTTGATATTGATTCTGACCGCTCGCTATCTGTCGGGCAAGTCCAGCGCCATAGGTGGATTTGGGCAGTTGTAGCGACTGGCTGAACAATGTAAGGTACTGGATTCTGTCACAGCGCTCGCGCCTAATCACCGCATCGCGCCTGCACTGCGACGGCACATGCAAAACCCAATCGTCAGTTATGGATGATAAAGAGCCGCGCGCGGCTCTTTTCAGTTGGGCCTAGTAACACTTTTTAATGCCACTCAAGCGTGATATAATATGAGAAATAATGTCATCTATATTAACTGAGGAGATTTTCGCAAGGTACTCTCTGATAACGAGTTCATAATAGATACACCGTCTGAGTAAAGCGGATGTTAAATCACCAACACTGAGAAACCGAAGTTTTACTTGCGCCCAACCATTATCATAGAAGCGTGGAAAAGCCGCAAGCCTAAGCGCGAATAACCCCCCTAGCCCCGACACTAAAGTATATAGGTCCCAAAGGTACAGTCACTGAACATTGACTTTAGGAAAAGACCGCGGATAAGAGCATTGAGATCTGAGCTTGGAAAGCTAAAAACTCTGTTTCTTGTCGCGGGATTCTTGCTCTTGGCGTTGTTCCTTGCTGAGGCAGTTTCCCGGAGTTCCGCGCCGCGGATCGATGCGGAATTTGGCGGCGCGACCGTCAAATTATCCGCAGACCGCAGTTGGGTTCTCCTGCCGGGACACTGCGCGACCCTCACTTGGGACATCGAGGGAATACATTCGCTCTACATCAACGGAGAAGGCAAAATTGGCTGGGGCGAGATGGAATACTGCCCTACAATCGTTGAGCCAAGCCCTGAAATTGATATCACAACGCTAGACGGGACGGAGCGCCGCTTCACACTGGAGTTTCGCTATGTGCTAAGTGTCTTGTTGTTCATGACTGGTCTTGTCGGCATGACATTTGCGGGCTTGACTGCTTTGGATGGCGCCTTGAATCGCGCCATCGGAAAACCCCTTCTATTGCGTGGAACGACGCTGAGCGTTTTGACGCTGCTATTAATTTACGAATTGATAAAACTCTCAGTCAATCCAGCGCTGATGAAGGTCTTTATGTTAACGCTGAGGAGTCTGTTTACAAGTCTCGAATGGCACCTTTTTGGCATCATACTGGCCGGGCTTGTTTATGCGCCGCTTATTGTTGGGGCGCTGCAACGTGAGCTGCGGAGTAAACGAAGCACTGATCTAATTGTCCTCGGCAGTTTCTTGCTGTTTGTGTTTTTCTTGTATTTGCCCTTCGGATTCGACAGCATTGGACATTGGGAAACATGGAATGTTAGTGCCTGGGAGGAAGGAAGTAATGTATGGTTTCTGGAGTCGGAATTAATTTACCGTTTCTGGGTAATTGTGCCGCATACCTTGGCAAAATTGATTAGTTCGGACTCCTACGGCGGTTACCATCTTTTGAACTTTCTGATGTTCTGGGGCAAGCTGGCGCTGCTCTATGGAATCTTGCGCCAGCTTCGGTTTCAGCGTCTTTATTCCTATTTGCTCACGATGCTGTTCATGGTTTATCCGGTGAATTCCGCATTGATGTCAATGCGCTCGCTACCCATGCAGTTCAGCATGATTGCGCTCTTGGCTGCGGTTTATTTCATGCTGGAATATAAAAAGAGTCCGAGTCTTTTGCGTTTGCTGGGCATCTGGCTGGGCTTGCTTTTCAATATCGGGTCCAACGAATCGGCATACGTCATTATTCTGGTCATCCCGCTGCTGTGGTGGTTGCGAGACCGCCAGCTAAGCTGGAGAAACTTCAAGTTAACCGCTATCTGGTATGTCTTCCCTGCTCTGAAAGCTGCCTACATTTTACAGCTGCTATCTATGAATCAGTTTTTCTATCGTAGCGCGCTAATTGAAGATTATCAGGAGCAAATTAATGATTTGAATATATTTCAAATTGTGATTCAAAAGACAGCCAATGTTTACCATCATACCTTTTTGAGCGGTTGGCAGGATGCGTTTACGGCAATGGGACAGAATACATTTTTGGGACTGGCTCTTGTAATGATCTTGCTAGTTGGCGGGCTTGCCTGGTTTTTGGCGCGTAAGTTCTATCCTCTCTCTTCCCCGCAACTTGGCTTCGCTCTGATGAGCGGCCTTGCATTTATTTTCCCATCGATCGGTATTCTAATCCTGTTTGACCTCTATTACGATGACTTGTGGCGACTGTATTTTTACGCGCCGATTGGCGCGGCGATTGCAATATTTAGCTTAATCGCTTTGTTGACGGTACCGATTAGGAATATCCGACGTCGCAATATCGCAATTATTATCCTCTCCGTCATCTTGATGTTTCCAGCAACATCTCGTCTTCTTTTACAACATGAGTATTTTGTCAAAAGCGCAAACAGCAAAGCGTGGATTCTGCGGCAAGTAATAGAGCAGACTCCGGAAATTGATAGTGGGACACATCTTGGTTTCCTGACTGATATGTCCCGCAAAGAACTGTATGAGAAGAAAATCTATGGGCTGCACTTGAGCTTCACTTGGTACAGTATGTTTTACATACTGTACCAAGATGGACATCCGTCATTTGTCAGTTTATGTAATATCGATTTAGAAATTACTTGCCAAATCAGCGGTGACGACCTGACAGAAAAAATTCCTGGTGAAGATTATGTTTTCCAAAACTTGATTTTGTATCGACTCCATGACGACCTGACTGTCGAGCTATTGGATGAATTGCCGGCCGAATTCAATTACGCGGTTCACGGCGGGTACGATCCGCATCAGCTATACAACCCGGACGCCCCCATTCCGCCGCGCGCCATCACTATGTTGGCTACTGTCTGGCGCGATTGACTAGCCCAGACTCAATCTAACCTTGACAGTGTTTGAGGCAAATGATAACGTAACTTGAGTATACGGGGGCGTGGTGTAGCGGTTAACATGCCGGCCTGTCAAGCCGGAGATCGCGGGTTCAAATCCCGTCGCTCCCGCACCTAAGGAGGAGACATAGCGAATATGTCTCCTTTTTTGTTATGCGAAACTGCTGGAAAACTTGAGGGATATGGTCTTCAACAGTTCGATTCGCGTCGTCGATGCTGCGCTGATGATCGACGATTTGCCGGTGGACGCCATCGCGCAGGCGCTGGAGACACCGCTTTACCTGTACAGTCTCAAGCGTATTCAAGAGAATTACCGGCGCTTGAAGGCCGCCTTTGAGCCGGTCGGCGCGCGCATCCATTACAGCGCAAAAGCCAATAGCAACGCGGCAATCCTGCGGACGCTGGTTGACGAGGGCGCCGGCATCGACGCGGTGAGCGGCGGCGAGATCGCCCGCGCGCTGCATGCTGGGGCGGCTGCTCAAGACATCGTATTCGCGGGGGTCGGCAAGACAGTCGCGGAAATCGCATCTGCGGTTGAACGAGGCGTCGGTTGGTTTAATGTCGAGAATGAGCTGGAGTTGCAGTACATAAATGAAGCGGCGTCATCTATTGGAACGGAAAAGGCGCAAGTGGCGCTGCGTTTTAATCCCGAGGTAAGCGCCAATACCCACCCGCGCATATCTACCGGGCACGGCGGCGCGAAGTTCGGCTTGACTGCGGGGGCGATAGGCGACGCGCTTGAACAGTCTGAACGCTATCCTTGTCTCAGCGTCTGCGGCATCCATGTGCATATCGGCAGCCAGCTTGGCGATTCCGCCGCGACTATTCAGGCGCTAGCGAAGACGAAACAGTTGATCATTCCCTATCCAGAAATCCACACGATAAACCTGGGCGGCGGCTTTCCCGTTGCCTACAGACACGATCAGCCGATCCCATCTCTTGAGAATCTCGTCAACGAGATTGCGCCTCATTTGCAGGGCTATCAGGTGTTGCTGGAGCCGGGCAGGGCAATCGTTGCCGATGCCGGTATTCTGGTCGCGACGGTCCTTTATGTGAAAGAACAGGCGGGCAAGATCTTCTATATCCTCGACGCCAGCATGACCGAATTGATTCGTCCCGCGCTATATGGCGCGCAGCACGAAATCGTTCCGCTTGTTCAGTCGGATGACGAGCGGGTGCTGGCGCAGGTTGTAGGACCCGTCTGCGAATCCACCGATGTGCTGGCGACCGATCGAGAGATGGCGCGGCTGAAGGTTGGGGATCAGGTCGCGATCATGACTGCCGGCGCCTATGGCATGACCATGGCGAGCAACTACAATAGTCGCTTGCGCCCAGCTGAGGCGGCTGTGGCGGTCAAGGGGGATAGCTGGACAGTTAGTCGGCGGCGGGAAACCTTAGAGGATTTGATTCGTTGCGATTGTTAGCGCATCAAGTAGCTGATAAATGCGCGCCGAGCTACGGCTACAGGATAGTTAAAGTCTTTCTAAAGAAGGCCCGCTGATGGCGGCAGAGTTTATTGCGAGTTGTCGTCAGCGTTCCACTCAGGTTTGGAACGGTCACGGAACTCACGCAATTGCGCTTCAGCAGCTTGAATTGCGATTAGCTGTTCTTCAAGGTAATGATCACTTTGCCGCTCTGCCTGCCAAAAACCGTCTTTTTTCTTCAATACAACAACGTTAGGTCTGCCACCGACTCCTAAACCTGCATTTACTCTCGAAACATGATCTAGCGTCCAGAGCACGCAAAAGACGCCGTCCGATGTCTTCTCCGGAGCGTTGTCGCTCCAAAAAATACGCTTGATAAATGCCAGAAACGGGTCGGCTTGAAAACTTCCGCTACCTATCGAGAAGAACGGCGATTCCAATGTTACCTCGATAGATTGCGCGTACTGGTCAAAAGCGAAAAGCGCGGGAACGTTCTTTACTGGAAAGGCGACCAGTGAATTGCAGAATACACTGGAAAAAATACTGTCATCCTCTTCTAGCAACTGTTTCGCTTCGCTTGCGCGTTGCATGGCAGGTCTGACTTCTGACCACATTAGCTCTGATATTGCATTTCGTGCAGCACTCACATCATTTAGTTCTGTGATGCTCTCCCAGCTTTTAAAAAGTTCGTCTTTGATCAGTTGACCCATGCCTACTGCCCCAGCAGTGGCGATAACAGCATCACATGCAATATATTGGATTTTGTCGTTAACCTCTTGTTCAATCTCCGATCCATATGTTGTTATGCTGTCTGCTCCAACGACGATACCGTCTCGGCATCTTACTCCGATGATAAGAGTCATTGCGTACCTAGCCTTGAAAGACGCTGTTTTCCCGGTAGGCGGGAAACCGCAGATAGATTTCTCTCACAAGTTGCGGAAAGCTCAATTCTCTTGCCCAACGCACTGTATCCGTTATATAGGACGAGACGTCCTTCGGGATATCCTTTAAGTCGGTCCTGCTCCCTCTCACTGTAACTGCGTATTCTCTCCAGCCGCCGCGCTGATGCACTGAGATCATTATCTTGCCTTCGCGCTCCAACTGTTCGGCGTCCCGATAAACATCGGCAGAAAATGGACCATAATCGTATTTCTGGAACTCGTAATAGTCGCTAGGTACTCCCTGCGGGAATTCCATGCCAACCAAGAACGCCACTTTCTGCAACTGAGCAGGCGTGACCTTTTCTCCGTCGGCAGCGGCGATGATTTTCAGCAACAGGTCTAGGCGTTTCATTTGTCCTCTCCATGAATCAAGCAAATGCGCGCGAACACTATGCGCCAACCAGACAAATATTAGCACATCTGTTTTAATGTGTCAAATAAGGGTGGGCAATAAAAAAAGACCCCGACGCGGGATCTCGATCCAGGTGCTGATGGGAAGACTTGAACTTCCGACCTCACGATTATGAGTCGTGCGCTCTAACCAACTGAGCTACATCAGCAGAGTAGCGGGGGCTGGATTCGAACCAACGACCTTCGGGTTATGAGCCCGATGAGCTACCACTGCTCCACCCCGCAACGTTTTCGCAACAGAAATCGCTGCACATCATGATATTAACATTGCGGACGGAGCTTGTCAATAGCGATATATCGCAATGGGTGTATTTCAATATTTTGGCAGGATACCTTGGAATTGCGAAAGAATATCACCCTTAAGCGAGTTCTGCACAGGAACTCACCACAGAGCACGCATAGGACACAGTGAAATGATCTATTTGGCTTTGTGTTCTTGACGGGCAGTGTCTACGCGCCCTGTGTCTTTGTGGTGAGTTTTGCTTTTCGGCAATCTCGAAAACCACGAACATCTGTTCTTCCTTTCTACTCAAAATGATGATACGCTCCCCCTATGAATCAATTATCGCAAGCTCTCAATCTCGTTCCCCAGCCGACGCCCTCCGCCTATTCCCGCCTTCACCGCCGGGCTCTAAAAAGTACCCTCGAAAAAACAGACTGTATCTATACGGTATCGATATACTTGAGGGATTTAGGGGGACAGCTAGGGGCGGTTCAGAGGCATGTCAGGGGCGGAAGCCGCCTTTATGGCGGTGGACGCGCCGCTGCGCCGGCAAATCAAATTCATACCCTCAGCCGCCTGCCTTTTGTTCATTTCTGCTGCAAAACCGCGTCTATTGTCCGAAAAATATATTTCATTGTCCGAAACGGACAACGTCGGACAAAAAGAAAACCGAAAACAAATGCTCGCCGGGAGTGGCTTCATTCTGACTGCATGATAACTTCGCTAGCGAATAAAGAACTTTGCGTCGGCGGCTTAGCAGGTGTCAACGCGTCCTACGGTCAGTGTCGAAGGGCTGTGTCAACGCGCCCCTCGGTGGTAACATCTTTTGGCTGTACCCGCGCTTCCAATTTGAAGCGATTGCCCTGAGAGCTATCGAGATCTTAATCTTGATTTGCCATGTTTTGCCTTGAAATCGGACCTGGAATTGGACTATACTGAAAGCTGGATCGAACGCCTGTTCTGAAAGAGGATCTGAAGCTGAAATGCCCGATTTTCAACTGGAATCTCCCTTCGAGCCAACCGGCGATCAGCCAACCGCCATCGATGAGCTTCTCGATGGCTTGCAGCAGGGCCACCGACATCAGACCTTGCTCGGCGCCACCGGCACCGGCAAGACTTTTACCGTGGCCAATATCGTTCAGGTGACACAGCGCCCAACCTTGGTGATGGCGCATAACAAGACGCTGGCTGCGCAACTCTACGCTGAATTCAAGCGCTTGTTCCCCAGCAACGCCATCGAATACTTCGTCAGCTACTATGACTATTACCAGCCGGAAGCCTATGTGCCGCGCCACGACCTGTACATCGAAAAGTCGACCGATATCAATGAACAGATTGAGCGCTTGCGCCTGTCGGCGACAGCTTCCCTGTTTTCGCGGCGCGATGTGCTAATTGTGGCCTCAGTCTCCTGCATTTATGGCTTGGGTGATCCGGTCAACTGGCGCAAGATGTCGGTTGAATTGAAGGTCGGGGACGAGATTCGGCGCGAGCGGATTCTGCGCGATCTGGTGCGAATTCAATATACGCGCAACGATTTGGAGTTGCGGCGCGGCACTTTTCGCGCGCGGGGCGATACATTGGAGATTGTGCCGGGCTACTCGGAAATGGCTTACCGTATCTATCTATGGGGCGATGAAATCGAAAAGATCATAGAGTTCCATCCTTTGACCATGGAAGTAATACATACGCACGAACTGGTGACCATCTTTCCGGCGCGCGAATACATCACCGACGAGGAGCATATCCGCGAGGCCATTGGCGACATCGAAGTGGAACTGGAAGAACAAATCAAGTATTTCAAGGGCGAAGACAAACTGATCGAGGCTCAAAGAATCGAGCAACGCACGCGCTATGACGTAGAAATGCTGCGCGAAGTGGGTTTCACGACCGGCATCGAGAACTATTCGCGGCATTTTGATCGGCGTCCGCCCGGCAGCGCGCCCTTCACCTTGATTGACTACTTGCCCGATGATCACCTGCTGATTATCGACGAAAGTCACATGACCTTGCCCCAGATCCGCGGCATGTACAACGGCGACCGCCAGCGCAAGCAGGTTCTGATCGATTACGGCTTCCGCTTGCCCAGCGCTTTGGACAACCGGCCGCTGAAGTTCAATGAGTTCGAACAACGGGTCGGGCAGGCGATATACACCAGCGCGACGCCGGGTCCATACGAGCATGAACATTCGCAAAAGGTCGCGGAGCAAATCATTCGGCCAACCGGTATTGTTGACCCGCAGATCGACGTGCGTCCTATCGACGGTCAAATCGACGATTTGCTGCAGGAGATCGCCCTGCGCGTAAAGATGGGACAACGCGTTCTGGTCACCACATTGACGCAGCGCATGTCCGAAGAGCTGGCGGGATACCTGAACGAACTCGGCATCAAAGGGCAATACCTTCATGCGGAAGTTGATACGCTGGAGCGCGTTGAAATCTTGCGCGATCTGCGCATGGGCGTCTATGACGTTGTGGTCGGCATCAATCTCTTGCGGGAGGGCTTGGATCTGCCGGAAGTTTCGCTGGTGGCCATTCTGGACGCCGACAAGGCGGGTTTCCTGCGCTCGGAGCCGGCGCTGATACAAACGATCGGGCGCGCCGCGCGTCATATTGAGGGCAAAGTGATCATGTACGCGGATCAGACGACGCCGGCGATGGCAGCCGCAATCAATGAGACGGACCGACGCCGTGACAAGCAGGAAGCCTTCAACCTGGAAAATGGCATTGAACCACAGCAAATCGTCAAAGATATTCAGGACATAACCGACCGCTTGCGTTTGGTTGAAGGTGAAGAAAAAGAGGAGGCTGCGGCGCTGGACGAGGGCTTGCTGGGGCTGCCCGCCGACGAACTTGAGAAAATGATTGAAGAACTGGAAAACGAAATGCAGAAGGCGGCTCAAGCGCTGGAATTTGAAAAGGCGGCGGCATTGCGAGATCAGGTCTTCGATTTGCGCAGCAGTTTGGTCGTGGCGGGTGGCGCCGAGGGCGACCTGCTGTTGACCTAGATGCCGTGAATTGCCCGGACGCGATCGATCAAGTTTTGAATATCGCGAGCCGAAGCGCCTTCCGCTGCCGCGCCGTAGGGATCGCTCAATTCCTCCGAATCCAGCAGCGCGCGCGCGATATTGCACCAGCCCTGGGACAGCGCTTTCAAATCGTAGCCGCCTTCCATCAGGAATACGATCTTCCCGGCACAGACTTGCTTCGCCAGCTTCAGGCACTGCCGCGCCAGCCAGTCATAACCACCCAGGCTCAAGCGCATGCCGGCCAGCGGATCGACCCAATGCGCGTCAAAGCCGACCGAGATCAGCATCAGGTCCGGCTCGAAGCGCTCTGTCGCCGGTATCACTACCTGTTCAAATATGAGCCGATAGGACTGATCGCCGTGCCCGGCCGGTATTGGTATGTTTAATGTAGTGCCTTGTCCTGCGGACTCGCCGACCTCGTCGAGGCTCCCGGTGCCCGGATAATAGGGACTTTGGTGAATTGACAGGAACAAAACCGCTGGATCGCTGTAGAAGATGTCTTGCGTGCCGTTGCCATGATGCACGTCGTAGTCAAATATCATGACCCGCTTCAATTGATGCTTTGTCAGCGCGTGGCGCGCGCCAATGGCGACATTGTTTAGCAGGCAGAAGCCCATCTGCCGGTCGGGTGTCGCGTGGTGACCCGGCGGCCGGACGATCGCCATCGCATTATCGGCCTCTCCCGCGCAAACGGCGTCGACCGCGCCGATCATGGCGCCAGCCGCCAAGCGACTGACCTCCAGCGAACAGGGGAGGGCGTAGGTATCCTGGTCGATCAAGACCATGCGATCCATCTGGCTGATATCAAACAGTCTTTGCAGATGCTCGACGCTGTGTACCGCCAATATCTGTTCGTCAGTGGCGGGTGGGGGAGCCAGTTGGAGAAGTTGATCTGTCAATCCGGCGGCTTGCAAAGCCGACCAGACCGCCTGGATGCGCCCCGCATGTTCGGGATGCCGCGGGAAATCGTGTTCGGTAAAGCTCGGATGCGTCACGCAGGCGGTTGTCATAGGTCCCTCCATGCAGCTATTCAGTTGCGCCGGACTTCGGGCGCAAGATCAGGTAGTCAAATCTATTCATGCGAATGGTCTGCCAATGCTGATAGGCGCGACCGATCGCTTCCAGAACCGGCGTCGGATAGAACTGCGCGCGCAGTATCACCAAGCCGAATTGATGGGTCTCGATCATCTCGATTAGCCGGTCTCCCCGGAACGAACCGGCCAGATACAGATTGCGCAATTGTGTTGGATTGGACACGACGTCGCGACCTGCCGCAAAGGCGAAGCTCGCGTCTTCGCTCAAAACGGGACGGTCGCTTTGCTTGATCAGATCTGCGATGCGCCGGCCCGCTGCTTCATCCTCCGCAGAGACGAAGTAACCGATGTTGGCGTAACCCGGCACGTCAAATGAAGCGGAATCATAAAATGACTCGCGCGTATTTGGCTCGACTCTCAGCAAATTCGCCAAAGGCGCGAAGGCGCCCTGTGTAGGCATCTTTAGCGTCGCGCGCGCATATCCAAGATAGAGCAATGGGACGAGCAGCAGAATCGGCCAGGCGCCGCCGTCGACTTGTCCCAAAACTCGTTTAAGCCAGGGTGGAGACCGCCATGCCCCCTTCACGCTGCGCGAGAGGCAAATGCCGCTGAGGATACATGCGGCGGCTATCGAGGTGGTGAAATAGCTGTCGCCCGCGCCCCATGTGCCGGAGGCGATTCCGCCCAGGAGCGCGGCGAAGATAAACCAAATCGCGTAGATCGACAGCCGGTCGAAATATGTCTCATAGAACAGCAGCAATCCGGCGGGGACCAGCAGGAGTCCATGCAGTTGGAACCACAAGACAAATAATCCGAAGGCTTGCAAGGGATGGAACTGGTTGACATTGGCGACGATCGCCTGCGTCCACCAGTGACCGTCGGAAGCCAGATTCAGCCAGAGGAAGATCAAAGCGCCCAACCCGATGAAACCCGCCGCCCAGCGCAGCGCGGCGCGAGGTTGCCGCAGGAACATCCATGCCAATGCCGCGACCGCTGTGATCGCGGCCAACTGCTTGGTGTATCCGGCGCAGATCAACAAGAGCAGTCCAAAAGCGATTCCTCGCTTGTCGCGCTGCGGGAAAGCGCGCGCCAGAATCACGATCGCGGCCGTCTCGAGCGCGACCATCAGCGTATGCTGGCGGAACAAGGGACCGATGTGATACAGGAAATTGGACGCGAGAAAAGCCAAGCCGGACAAGGCGGCCAGCCAAAGATGTCTGTGACCGTCGCGATACACCGCATATCCGATGACACAGGCGGCTGCGAGCGAAGCGAGAAAGCTCAACATGCGACCGTACCAGTAGGCGGGACCAAAGATCCAGACCAAGGGGGCTGCCAGCGCATGATAGAGCGGCGGGTAATTGCTCGAATAAAACGGGTAGACTTCGGTGTCGCGGTAGGGCAACTGCCCTTGGCTGAACAGAACGGTGTCTTGTAATTCGAAGCCCTCTCCCTGGTCGTAGTCGAAAGGGAATGGAATCAAATTGATCGCATAAAGCAGGTAAACCAGAAATGACGAGAGCAGAGCCAAGGATGCCGCCAACATTAAGCCGCGGTGCAGACGCCATACGATGATGCTCATGTTGGCCTAGGCAGGCGCGTCACCCAGTGGAATGAGCGTCAAGCCGACAATCAACAAGACGACCATGACAAAGAGCGCAAATGCCTGGGCGGGGCCGATACCGCCCTGTCGTCCCACTTGTAAAATATCGATCGCCAGAACGCCGAGGATTCCGACGATGCCAATAGCGACAAATGCAATGCCGAGTTGGCGCTTCGTAACCGTGTAGTCGCGTGAAAACATCAGTAATAGTGTAGACAATAAGGCGCTAACTGTAAAGCGCCCCCAGCGCCATTTGCTAATGACAAGGGCTTCAAAAGAATAGAATTACACTAGGTTTGGCCCGTGCTTCGTGATATTCTTTGCGTTTGGCTCATAGCTGAAATCGCGCAAGCCTTGTGATCAATGCAAGAGTTGATAGAATCCCTACTGACCTATTGTGAACCAAGGTTGGCTGAATAGGAGCGATAATCGCATGATGAAGACACGCACCTGCGGCGAGTTGAGAGAAAAAGACGCCGGGACGCCGGTTTCATTGGCTGGTTGGGTCAATCGCCGGCGAGACCAGGGCGGTCTTATCTTCATTGATTTGCGCGATCGCTGGGGCATTACGCAGGTTGTCGTCGATTTGGAATTGGCGCCCGAGGCGCACACGATAGCCGACAGCGCCCGCAACGAATATGTTTTGCAAGTTTCCGGTACGGTCCGCATCAGGCCCGAGGGTACAGCCAATCCGGAATTGCCCACGGGCGATATCGACATCGTAGCCGATGAGATCCTCATCTTGAACAAGTCGAAAACGCCGCCCTTTTATATCAACAGAGACGACGGCAATCTGGATGAGGCGCTGCGGATGCGTCACCGCTATCTGGACCTGCGCCGCGAACCGATGCAGCAGAACATGATCCTGCGCCACAAGGCAGTCAAGTTCATTCGCGATTTTCTCGATGCTGAAGACTTCATAGAGGTGGAGACGCCGATCCTGTTCAAGACGACTCCGGAAGGAGCGCGCGACTTTCTCGTCCCGAGTCGCTTGCAACCCGGTATGTTCTATGCGCTGCCACAGTCGCCTCAGCAACTCAAACAGTTGCTCATGGTGGGTGGCATCGAGCGCTATTTTCAGATCGCGCGTTGTTTTCGCGACGAAGATCTGCGCGGTGATCGACAACCAGAGTTCACCCAGCTCGATCTTGAGATGAGCTTCGTCGAGCGCGAAGACGTGATGCAACTCATGGAAAGGCTGGCGAGCGAGATCGTCAAGACCTTGACGCCTGAAAAGCGCCTGATTGCCGAGCCGTTTCAAAGGATTTTGTACCGAGACGCATTGGAGCAGTATGGCACGGATCGACCGGATATCCGTTTTGATTTGCGAGCCATTGATATCAGCCATATCGCCGGGCGCTGCGCCTTCCCGGTCTTCGTGGAGAATGTGAAAGCCGGTAAACCGGTCAAATGCCTGCGCGTGCCGGGCAAAGCCGCCGCATTGAGTGGTACGCAACTGCGCAAGGAAGCGCGCGATTTGGAGAACATGGCGCGACGCGCCGGCGCCAAGGGCTTGGCTTATATCACCGTTCCGACTGAACCGGAAGGCGAACTACGGGGACCCATCGGCAAATTCTTCAGTGTGGATCTCAAACTCGAATTGCTGGATGCCGTAGGCGCTGAAGGCGGCGATTTGCTGCTGTTCATGTCGGACGAACCGCAGATCGTTTACGCTGTGACCGATGCCTTGCGCAATCACTTCAAAGCCGAGCTCCAACTTGACGATAACTTGCTGGCTTTTTGCTGGGTGATCGATTTCCCGGAGTTTATCTGGGACGACGAACATGAGCGCTGGGACCCCTCCCAACATATGTTCACCATGCCCTTGTCAGAAGATCTGCATTTGCTGGACAGCGATCCGGGGGCGGCTCGCGGGTCTCAGTACGATTTGATTTGTAATGGACATGAAGTGGGTGGCGGCAGCATCCGAATTCACGATCGGGCGATACAGGAAAAGATCTTCCCCCTGATCGGCCAAACTATGGAGCATGCCATGGCGGAATTCGGGCACATGCTGGAAGCATTCGAATACGGCGCGCCGCCGCACGGCGGCATGGCTTGGGGCATTGACCGGCTGGTCATGCTCTTGGCGGGCTCGCCTAATATCCGCGAGGTGATCGCTTTCCCAAAGACCCAGGGCGGCGCCGATATCATGGCGCATGCGCCATCAAGCGCGGACGACGCACAGTTGAAGGAATTGCATATACAACTGGATCTTCCCGAGGACCCAGTGGACTAAGCAGCGAAGACGAAAGCAGCAAGCGGGGACAGCGATCTGTCCCCCTGGTCAAGTCGCGTCTACTCGTCGGAAGTCAAGATGTTTCCGTGCAGCAGCCCGGCGATGCCGCCGCCGGCGAAAATGCCGATCAAGTAGGGGATGAGATAAGAAGTATCCCCCGCGACAAGGGACGGTCCCAGCGTCCTGGCCGCATTCAATGAAGCCCCGGTTGCCGGTCCTCCAGCCAGGATGCTTGCCGCCAGCGTGAAGCCGATGGCGACCCCCGCGAGCTTGCCGGCGCGTCCATAAACAGCCGCCTGAAACACCGCGCTAACCAGGAAGAAGGTCAATATGGCTTCATAGATAGCCGCGGTCCAGACGCTGTCCGCAGTGAGGAAACCGGTGGTTTGACCGTAATTGTATGCGGCGTCTCCCAGGAAGCCGGCGACGGCGGCGTTATCCTTCGGGAACACCGCGGTCAACACGATTGCGGCGATGATGCCGCCGATGAATTGCGCCAGCATGTATACCAGGGATTTGTTCAGGTCTTGTTTGCCGCCGACAAGCAAACCAAGCGTGACGGCTGGATTGACCTGCGCCCCGGAGATGTGCCCATAGGTGTAAACCAGCGCAACCAGGATCAAGCCATGCGCCAGCGCCGGAACCAACACGCCAAACTTATCCACGACCAGGACAGCGGCGGAACCCACAAATACCAACACGAACGTGCCGATTAATTCGGCGAGACTTTCCTTAAAAAGATCATCACTCATCTTTACTCCCCCGTCGATTTTCACATTTCGATTGCTTTTGTGACAAGCTTATTATAGACGGTCCTTGCGATATTGAATACTAAACTTCAATCGCAGCTTCGCGGCAGCGCTACAGGACAATCGCTTCAAACTGATAGCGACTGGCATGATGCGAAATTGGACTGATATTTAACCACCGAGGACACCGAGAAAAGCCTTTCAAAAATGATAATTGTGTACTTGCTGTCACAAGTGGACTTCAGCGGCAAGTCGTCGCTATCACCCTTTTGTACGAAGATTCAGAGAAGTTTTGCCCTATAATAACTAAACTCGGTGTCCTCGGTGGTGAAAAAATAATTTGAAGCGATTATCCTGGGCAGCGCCACTTTTTACTTTACATGGCAAAGCGAATTTGTTATAACTGCCTGGACCTGCTGTATTCGTGATAGAACTATATGTGCCGAGCCAACATTCTTTTGACGGGAGTCTATCTTTGGTAGCTAATGTAATAGGCCCGAGCCAAAACAGAGGTTATCGAGCGACTCCCAACCTGTAATTTTGCAGGTTCGCGACACTATGGCTACACGGTACAGTGGGCTCGCGATCATAGACAGCGCACGAAATCCGTGCGCTGTTTTTCTTGGCCGCTAGCGATTGTAGTTGTCGCCGAAGACTTTGCGCATCAGATAGCCGACTTGTCCCTGGCTGGGAATCACCGCAAATAGGCCGTCTTCGGTGGTATAGTCTTCAACATAGTTGTAATCCATGACGTCGGTGCTGATGTTTTCCAGATCAATGTCTTTGACAAAGAGCGCCAGCTGAATGACTTGACCAAGTTCCAAGCCGGTATACAAGTTGTCGCTGAGCGTGGCCCATAGTTGAGGCGCCTGCAGGATAAGGCGCGGGATCATGTCAAAGCTGAGAATGCGATCGCGAATCGCATAGAGCACCAATTGTTGTCGCTCCGCGCGACGCATGTCGTTGTTGCCGTGTCTGGTGCGGGCAAAACGCAGGGCATCATAGCCGTTCAGCTTGTGCGTGCCGGCTGGAATGAACAGGGGGTCAAAGCCGTAGTTCATATCCGGATACTTGGGATCGTCTATCGTGTAGTCGATGGTGATTTCGATGCCGTCAATGATGTCAACGATGTCGATAAGCGCCTGAAAATCCATCAGTACGTAGTTGTGCACGCGGATGCCGAAATTGTATTGTACGGTCTGCTGAAGCAGCGTCGGTCCGAATCCGAAGCGCTGTCCTTCCCCATTGGGCAGCACAGTGTTGATCTTCTGCCGCTTGGCGAAGCCGGGCACGCTAACCAACAAGTCGCGCGGAATGCTCAAGACGCCGATACTGCTGCTAGTGGGATCAATGCTAACGATCATCAGGCTGTCGGTGCGATGACCAAGGCCCGCTTCTTCGGGCCGCCTGTCCAGCCCGCCGAGGACAACCGTGAAGCGCGATTGGCCGTCCCATGGTCGCAGATCAATCAAGCTGCCATCTTGCAAGGGCAGGACGTCGACGCCGACGACCCTGCCGTCAGCGATATAATCCGTGCGCGCGTCCACGGGCGTGGGCAGCCGGCTGGAAATATCCATAGTCGGCAGCACCTCTTGAGATGACTGCGGCAACCGCAGCAGGACCAGCATACCGAGGATAACAACGCCGAATACGCCTATCATGGCGCCCGCAAGAACGACCCAAGCCCAATCCTTGCGACGCCGTTTACCGCCAATCCTGCGCCTTGGAGGGCGCCGGCGAGCCAAGGGGTCCGGTGGAGGGGGTGGTACGCGTATCGGTTCCTGATTAAAGCTTGGCGGTCGATAGACAGACGGCGAAGCGCCGGTACGGGGCGTTCTGTCGGCTACGTCGGACGCGGAGCGCAGCGCATTCGAATTTGACAAAGCGCCCTCTTTATTGTCGAATGATTGGGACATTCGGCGACGGTTCCATTTAGCAGGTAAATCTGGCTCATAAGACAGTATAGGTAAGGCGGAAAAATGCCGCAACTCCGTTTGATACGAGACTCAAACTTCCGAAATGGTTCCAGAAATATGGCGACGGATTGCGCCATATTTGAGGCGGTTTCCGCGGGTCGGCAGCCGCCGACCATGCGACTCTACGGTTGGGAGCCGATGTGCCTCTCCCTGGGTTACGGCCAGCGATCGCGCGATGTCGATATGGATCGTTTGCGCGCGCGCGGCTGGCAGCTTGTGCGCCGACCGACGGGCGGCAAGGCGATTCTACACGGCGATGAATTGACTTATAGTCTATGCCTGCCAATCAATCACCCCTTGGCTGCCGGCAATATCGTCGACAGCTATCGGCGTATCGGCGCGGGATTGGCAACTGGCTTGGAAGGCTTGGGGATGACAATCATTTCTGAGCTCAAGGATCCGCGGGACAACAAGGGGACGGGTCCCGTCTGTTTTGAAATCGCGTCGCATTATGAGATTACCGTCGCCGGGCGCAAGCTGGTTGGCAGCGCGCAGATGCGCCGCAAGGCTGGGATACTGCAACATGGGACAATCCCGATTCGCGGCGATGTCGGGCGCATTTGCGAGGTCTTGTCATTCGCGCGCGAAGAGGAACGAGAATCGCAGCGGCAGAGCGTGCGCGAGCGCGCCGTGACGCTGGAATCGACACTGCAATCCCCTCCAAGCTGGGACGATGTCGCCGACGCCATTGCACGGGGAGTCGAGCGGGCATACGGCTGCGAGATCCTGTGCCAGGAACTCAGCGACGACGAAATTGATCGAATGGAGAGCCTGATGGTGGAACGGTTTGCCAACCCTGATTGGACCGCCAAGCGATAAGCGCGGCGGAGTCCCGGTTGGCGCTGTCGATACGAGAATTTCGAAGGCCAGTCTCAATCTCAGTAGACGCGCAGCAAAAGTCCCTTAAGGTATTCCCCTTCGGGGAAGGTCAGCGCCACTGGATGATCGGGCGCTGCGGAGAGCTGTTCGACGATCTGCGCTTGACGTCCGGAATCCGCCAGAGCCGCGAATACGATCTTTTGAAATAAGTCTCGACTAATGGCGCCGGAACAGGAAAAGGTCATCATGTAGCCGCCCTCTTTGACGAGTCGAAAGGCGTTGAGGTTGAGATCTTTGTAGCCGCGCGCCGCCCGAGCGACTTGCCTTTTGTGATGCGCAAACTTGGGCGGGTCCAGCACGACATAATCAAATCGCGCTCCTTCGCCGACGCAATAGCGGAGGTAATCGAAACTGTCCGCCTGAATATGCTCGGCGCAAGCGCCTGACGAGCGCTTGTCGTATTCGTTGAGCGCAAAGTTTTTTTCCGCCAGTTCAAGAGCCGCGCGCGAGGAATCCACATTGACGGCGCGCAAATCGCTGCCCCTTTGCGCTGCGATGGCAAAGCCCCCGCTATAGCTGAAAAGGTTCAGCAGACTGGGCGGCCTGTCGCTCGCGCTGGCGCCGCGTTGTACAAGTTCATGCAGCTTTTGTCGATTGCGGCGCTGATCAAGATAGAATCCGGTCTTGTGACCTCGGACAATATCCACGTGATATAGCGCGCCTTCGTTTAACATAAGGCTGTCGGGCGGCGGGCCGCCGACTAGAGATCCGACGGTTGGATGCAACCCTTCTTGCCGACGCAGGTCAATATCACTGCGTTCAAAGACACGTTCGGCGTCGAAATGTGAATGCAGGATATTCGCGATTTTCTCCTTGTGCCGGTCGATAAAGAGCGTCTGCGCTTGCAAAACAAAGCAATCGCCGTAGCGATCAAGCACGAGGCCCGGCATATAGTCATTTTCGGCGTTGACGAGGCGATATGCGCGATTGTCCGGAAGTCCGGCGTCGGCGCGGTTTTGCGCCCGTGACTGCCAAGCTCGGCCGAGCATGCGCCGCCACCAGGCGTCGTCGATGGTCTCGTCGTCCCAGGTCAGGATGCGCACCTGGATCTGTGACTTGGAATTCCAATAACCGCGAGCCAGAAAACGGTCTTTGTGATCGACGACCGTGACAAGCCTGCCGTCGACCGCATTGGCCGCAGTTGATACGGCGCCGGAGAAGATCCAGGGATGTCGATTGCGGATCGGCTTCTCGCGCCCTTTTTTGATCGTGACTTTGGCGGCGGCCATGCGCTAATCTGCGATCAAGGCGCGCAGGTCATCTTCGCTGATAACCGACACATTGTTTTTCACGGCTTTGTCGACCTTGCTGCCGGGCGAATCGCCGGCGACGACATAACTGGTTTTCTTGCTCACGCTTCCGGTTACTTTGCCGCCATTGGCCTCGACCAAGGCTTTGATGTCATCGCGCGGGACGCTCATTGTGCCTGTGAGTACAAAGGTCTGGCCTGCCAGGCTGGAACTGGCGAGCGTCTTCTCCTCGGCGCGCATATTGACGCCGGCGTCAAACATCTTGCTCAACACTTTCTGATGATGAGCGTCGGCGAACCAGTCCACGATGTTTTGCGCCAGTATGGGACCCAAGCCCTCCAGCGCGTGAAGCGGTCGCGCCGCCGCGATGAGCTCCGCCAAGCAAATCTCGATCCTCTTCAGTTCGCCGGGAGACAGCGACAAGGGTTTGAGCAGACGCCCCAGCCGACTTGCCAGGTCCTCAGCATCCAAATAGCGGGGCACAAGTTCAAGATTGGGGTGCATGAGGCGATGGACAATCTTGTCGATCTCCTCAGTTGTTTTTTCCATTGGCGCTATCAGCGGAAGTATGACTTCTGCAAATCTATTCTCCACGACGCTGATGTTTTGCGCTGTCTCCAGCAACTGCCCCATGGACCCGAAATTGTCCGTGATCAGCGCCGCCACCGTCGAGCCGACGCCATCTATCCCCATCGACGCCAGCACCTGGGAAAAGGGGCGGGACTTTGCCGCCGAGATTGAAGCGAGCAGGTTCTCCACTTTCTTTTCGGCAAAACCTTCCAGTTCCAGCAGCGGCTCCGCCGTCAAATAAAAGATATCGGCTTCATCTTGAATTAGCCCCTCTTTGATCAGAGCGTCAATGGTCTGTGGACCCATGCCTTCAATATCCATTGCGCCGCGCGATACAAAGAATTCTAGCGTGCGCATCACACGTTCCGGGCAGGCGGGATTGGGACAGAACCAGTCGACCGCGCCCGCCGGTTGAATCAGCTTGGTAGCGCAAAACGGGCATACATCCGGGGGTAGTATAGTTGACTCGCTCCCATCACGCGCCGAAGCCACCGGTCCGATGACATAAGGTATCACATCACCCGAGCGCTTGATGACGACGTGATCGCCCGATCGGATGTCCAGTGCGGCGATCTGGTCGAAGTTGTGCAGGCTGGCGTTGGAGACGGTCACGCCGCCGATGAAGACCGGGACAAGTTGAGCCGTAGGCGTGACTTTGCCCGTGCGACCGACATTAATGGCGACGTCGAGCAGTTGGGTAATGGCTTCCTCGGCCGGGAATTTGTAGGCGACGGCGCCGCGCGGATCCTTGCCGACCACGCCCAACTCGCGGGCTTGCGCCAGGTTATCCACCTTCAATACCATGCCGTCAATCTCGTAGGCTAGTTCGTTTCGCCGCTCCAGCCAGCCGGGCAGGGTTTCGATGAGGTCATCCAGATGAGCAAATACCTGGGCATCGGCGATCATATTAAATCCCAGATCTTTGAGCCGTTGCAGCGTCTCCCACTCGCTGGTCAATTCGATGCCGCGGCTGTCAACCACGCTGTAAATATAGGCGGTGAGGTCCCGTTTGGCTGTTTCGCGGCTGTCCTTCTGCTTGAGCGACCCGGAAGCGGTGTTGCGCGCATTGACATAGAGCGGGAGCCCTTGCGCGGCCTGCTCTTTGTTCAACTCTTCAAAGCTGTCTTTGTGAAAAAGCACTTCGCCCCGGACGACCAGACGCTCCGGCGCGCTGTAGAGGGCTGAATCTACCGGAATACGCAGGGGAACCGAGCGGATGGTTTTTACGTTTGCAGTGACATCATCGCCCAGGTCCCCGTTGCCGCGGGTGGCCGCGCGGGTCAGGACGCCCTCTTCGTAAGTAATGACTATAGACAAGCCGTCCAACTTGGGCTGCAGGACGTAGGCGAGTTGCGCGCCGTCGGGCAAGAGCCGCAGGTTCCGTTCTTCCCAGGCGCGCAAGTCATCATTATCAAAGGCATTTGCCAGGCTGAGGATGGGCGCGGGATGGGGGACCTTGGGGAAATCCGCTGCCAGGTCAGATCCGACGCGCTGGGTCGGCGAATCCGGCAGCGTAAAATCAGGGTACTGGGTCTCGAGTTCACGCAATTCCTGGAAGAGACGATCGTACTCGGCATTGGAAATCGTCGGCGCGTTCAGCACGTAGTAGCGATAAATGTGCCTATGGAGCTGCTCGCTCAGGTCGGCGATGCGCTGTTGGATATCTAGGCTCAAGGTCCGTTCCTGTCATCTAATGAAGTTGCTTGCAAATAGTTCGCCACCGCCCAGCCTTCCACCTGGAATTGCCTGTCTCTCACTTTCCACCAACTGAAGCCGTCCGCTTCCCGGGGTCCGCCAATGACGTCGAAGGGCGATCCCTCCGGCGCGCGGAAAAGGATTTGACTTCCGGTTAAGCCGGGCAGGTTGCGAATGTTCAATTCCTGGTTTCCCACGCCGGTAACCACGACGCCTGTTCCGACTGTAATGGGAACGGGAGTGGCTACGACGGCGACAGTTGGCAATATCGGTCCCTCCATCGCAAGATCCGCCGGCGCTTGCTGGGGGATGACAAGCTCGACATCGTCGCTTGTGGCCGGGCGCTTGACTTCGTCGGCGTCGTTCCCGATCAATTCGCTGATATTGTCTGGATCGGCGACTACGATCTGTATCACAGGCTCGGCTTGAGGGAGGGAATCTCCGCCTCTCAGGGAAACCAGCGCCAGGACTGCGCCTGCCGCCAAGACGAGCGCGGTCAACAGCATGAAGCCTAGCGACCATAAGGGAAAATAAAGCGGACTTGCAGTCCGTTTCCAGGGGCGGTCCGGTCCTGCCGGAGATTGCCGCAAAGGAAGCGATGGCGCTCCATAGGCGGCCTGGTCCGAGCGCGATTCACTGGAAGGCTTAAAATCGGACACGCTGGCTTGCGGACTTTCTTCGACCATGGCGCTTGCTATGTCTACTGATTCTTGTTGTTGATCCAGTTGCTGAATCGCTCGAAAGACCAGGTATTGACGACGTGACGCGCTTCGACCCAGCCGCGTCGGGCGTTGGTAATGCCATAATCCAGCAGGTCGAGCTGCGCCACGCGATGCGCGTCGGTGTTGATGGCGAGCAAGGCGCCCATGTCCTTGGCCAAGCGCGCCAACTCCGGCTTGAGATCGAGACGCAGCGGATTGGCGTTGATCTCCAGGATCGTATTGCTTTCGCTTGCGGCGCGCAAGACGACATCCCAGTCAGCGTCTACCGCTTCTCGGTTCGGGAATTGCCGCGCTGACGGATGCCCGATCATATCCACATGGGGATTGTTGATGGCATTGAGCAAGCGCATCGTGACTTGCTCGCGCTTCTGCCCCAAGCCAACGTGCAAGGAGGCGATCACAAAATCCAATCCCGCCAATATGTCATCGGGGAAGTCGAGACTGCCATCGGCGCGGATATCCACCTCGCTGCCAGCCAGGATCTGGATCTCGTCACCCAGCGCGTCGTTGACTTGCCGGACTTCTTGAACTTGTTCCAGCAGCCGCTCGACTGTGAGGCCGTTGGCGATGCCCAGGCTGCGCGAGTGGTCGGTGATGACGATGTACTTCAGGCGGCGCTTGATACAGGCTTCCGCCATTTCGCGTATAGAGTCCTTGCCGTCGCTATAGGTGGTATGCATGTGCAAGTCGGCGACGATGTCCTCTCTTGTGATCAATTGCGGCAATTGATGATTTTGGGCTGCTTCAATCTCGCCCGCATCCTCGCGCAGTTCCGGCGGCACGTATTGCATGCCCAAAGTCGCGTAGACTTTTTCTTCGCTGTCGCAGAGGATCTTGGGCGCGGATTCGACAATCACTTTATTGTCGTCCACCGGGCTCAAGGCGTGTTCGTTCAGGCTCAGCCCCTGGTCAAGCGCAATTTGTCGCATTTTGACATTATGCGCCAGACTGCCCGTGAAATAGTTGAGCGCCGTGCCCCAACGCGCCTTTTCCAGGACGCGCACATCGACCTGCAAGCCGGAGAGCAATTCCACCGAGCTTTTCGTGGGTCCGTGACCGAGGATCCTGGCGACGTTTTCCATGCCGACGAAGCAATCCATAATAGGCGCGGCTTGGTCGCTGGCAACGAGGATATCGACATCGCCGATGGTTTCTCGTCCGCGGCGGATGCTGCCGGCCAGCGCGCCGGCTTGCGCTTCCGGCAAAGCCAAGAGCAGATCAAGGATCTGTTGCGCTGCGGGCAGGGCGTCGCCGATTGAGGCGCGCCCGGTTTGTCGAGACAAAGCCTCAATGCCATCAAGAATCTTCTGCTGGCTCTTTTTACCCATGCCGGGCAGCCCTGCCAATTGGTCGGCAGTCGCTGCCGCGTACAATTGTTCGACGTCGGTAATGTCCAATTGTTCCCAGAAGAGCTTCGCTTTCTTCGGTCCCACGCCGTTGATGTGCATGATTTCGACCAAGCCTTCGGGGATCTCGGCTTTGAGGCGATTGTAGAAGTCCAGTTCCCCGGTTTCCAGCATTTCGTCGATCTTGGCGGCGATCGTCTTGCCGATATTGCTGAGATCAGTCAAAGTCCCTTCGGCGGAAATCACGCGTAAATCACGCGGTACCGCGCGAATGGTCTCGGCTGCGCGCCGGTAGGACAAAACGCGATGAATGTTGTCGCCGCGGATCTGCAGCATATCGGAGCAACGCTCAAAAATATCAGCGATCTCTCTGTTGTTGAGGCTCAATTTCCGGCTCCCGTGTTTAGGATAGGTTTTAGAACGCATATTCGAGCTAAGTATACCAAATCTTCGCGCAGGGACAAAGTGGACTTGCGTCTCCAGTCAGAGCAATCGCATCAAAATTAACATCCGCTGTGATGACAAAAGTCAAACTAAAATTTAACCGCCGAGGGCACCGAGAGCACCGAGAAAAGCCCTTTTCGCGAAAGCAATGGGCTAAATTCTTTTTCTGAAACGAGATTCCATGACAGAAAAAAGGGCTGTTTCTTTGATTTTTCGTAGCAGTTTCGTCTGGTAACAAACTTTAACTCTGTGTCCTCGGCGCCTCTGTGGTGAAAAATAATTTGATGCGATTGCTCTATCGGCTTCATCTCTCCCAGCGAGCGCTCGCCTCGCTTGATATACTCCCGCTCAGCGTTTGCCCAACCTCTGCAAGGTCGCGTTGAGGCCGCGATCGGCCAAGCTGACCAGGACTATAATCAAACCCAACAGCAAAGCGAACCACTGCGGCGAGATCGCTTGTATGACGAGATAGCTTTGGATGCCGGATAGGATAAAGGCGCCCAAGACGGCGCCAACGAGTGAAATGCGGCCCCCGGTCAGCGCGGTGCCGCCCAGGACTGCCGCCGCGATAGCGGACAATTCCCGTTGCCGGCCGAAGCTGCCATCCACATAAGCCAGGTTCGACGCTTCCAGGATGGCTGCCAAGGCGGCCAAAGCGCTGCAGGCGATAAAAACGCCCCATTTGATCTTGAAGATATCGACCCCGCGCGAATGGGCGCTGGGGGCGTTGCCTCCCATCCCCAACAGCCGATTGCCCACCGGCGTCAGGCGAACGACGTACATAGCCATGAACAGCACGAGCAATGCCCAAACCCAGGCATTGTTCACGCCAAGGAAGGTTGTATCCCCGAAGATCTGATAAAGCGGCGCGGCGCGCGATTCCGCGTCAACCGAAAAAGCCCCTTGCGAAACCAAGGCATGCGCCAGACCGCGATAGAGGAAGAGGCCCCCCAGGCTCACAATCAGCGAGGGGATGCCAAAACTGGCGACAATCCAGCCGTTTATCGCCCCGATTATCATGCCCGTCAGGATCACTATCTGAACAGCGCCGAGTACGCCGTATTCCGGCGCCAAAGCCAGATAGATGATGCCGGCGACGCCGAAGACCGAGCCCACCGAAATATCAATCTCTCCCACCGTCATCACCATAGCCTGCCCCATGGCGATGATCGAGAGAATGGCGGTGACGCGCAGCACCTCGCGCATGTTGGTCATGGACAGCCATATCCCGTCAGTGGTCGCGGTGAAGCCAATGACCATCAGCACGGTGATCAGCAGGGCGATGACTTCGCTGCGTTTGCTCAATAGGCGGAAGAAGTCGCGCGGCTTCATGCTACGTCCCTTCCGCCATCGCGGATGATCTGTTCCAGTTCTTCCGCCGACATCGCCTCTTTCGGCGTATCGGCGACTTTGCGTCCGTTTTCCAGGATCACGATGCGGTCCGCCAGTCGGTGGACTTGAAAGACGTCATGCGTGATGTAGATGACCAGCAAGCCCTGATCGCGCAGCTGCAGCGCCAGCTCGTTGACATGAGCGCGCTCGCGCACCGAGAGATGATTGGTCGGCTCGTCCATGATGATGACGCGATTGCGGAAGTCCACCGCGCGGCCGATCTTGAAAGATTGCGCCTCGCCGCCCGACAGATGCGCGATTTCGTCGTCCACGTTGACACTGTCGCGCAGACCAAAGCTCCTGATAATCCGATTGCTCGATTCCCGCATTTTGTCGAAATCCAGGATGGGCAGAAAGCCGAACAGCCTCTTGACCGGCTCGCGTCCCAGATAATAATTGCGGGCAACCGAAAGGTTGTAGCACAAGCCAACAGTCTGCTGGATGGTCTCAATGCCAAGGTCGATGGCCAATTTGGGATGAAAGCGGAGGATGCGCTCTCCATTGAAATAGACCTCGCCGGCGGTCGGCGTGTGCATACCGGAGAGGATGTTGATCAAGGTGGTTTTGCCAGCGCCATTATCGCCAACCAGCCCCACCAGCTCGCCGGAGTCAAAGTCGACGCTCACATCGCTGAGCGCCTTCACCGAGCCGTAATCCAGCGTGATGTTTTTCATCTCGATAAGGGGACGTCCATTTTCCCCGCCATTTTCACTGTTCATCATAAACTCCGAATCCCGGTAAGCCGTCGTTGGACGACGACATTTACAACCGCTGCGGCAATCAAGATAAAGCCGATGAAAGACCGATAGGTGCTGGGGGGCGCGCCCAGGGTGACGAGTTCGGAGCGGATAGCGATCAGGAAGAAAGTCCCTAATGCCGCGCCGATGAATGAGCCGCGTCCGCCCGAAAGCAGCACGCCGCCCACGACCGCCGCCGCGATCGATTCCATTTCCACATCCAGGCCGATGTTGACATTCGTGCGCGGGTTATCGGCCAGGGTGATGAGCCCGGCAATGCCCGCCATCGTCGAGCAGGAGATGAAGGCGATGGTCTTAACGCGGTACGTCGACACGCCGCGCGAGGCCGCGCTGAGCAGATGCCCGCCGGTCGCCAGCAATTGATTGCCATAACTGGTTTTGAACAAAATATAACTCACGGCAGCGACTGCGATGAGGAAGAGCCAAAAGCCATTCTCCAGCCCGCCTAGCCAATTGGCGCCGAAGAATTGCACCAGCGGGTGCGCTTCCGATTCGTTCGACAATGAGCGAACGGTTCCGCCAGTTGTCACCAGGATGACGCCGCGATAGAAAAACAAGCCGCCCAGGGTCACAATCATGGATGGCAAGCCGCTCTTGAGCACCAGAATCGAGTTCAGCCAGCCGATGAACATGCCAATCAGAAGGGCGGCGACAAATGACCCGACCACGCCCAGCGCCGGCTCAAAGCTGACGAAGGCGATCCCGACAATGCCATATACCGAGCCGACCGACAGGTCAATCTCTTTGACCAGGATGAGAAAGGTTTGACCGAGCGCCACAAAGCCCAGGATGGCGGTGTAGCGCGTGATATTCCTGATGGTGAAGAAATGGGTGAAGCCGCGGGAATCAATGATGAGGAAGACGACAATCATCAGCAAGACGCTGATCAGTATCATGGATTCGGTGCGCTTCATAAAGCGTTTTGCGTCTATCATGCGCAATGCCTCCATAACGTGGACGAGGCTGGATCATCCTGAGCGGAAAAGCCAGCCTCGTCCATTGTACTGCTTGAAGCGCGGATTAGCCCCGCCGCGAGAGCGCGACAGGGGAAAATGCCGCGGTCTGCCTAATCCCAAGCGCCTTGGGACAGCGTATCATAATCGTCTTCGAAGGCGTTGCGCGTCAGAGGCACCCAGGCGTCAACATTGCTGGCGTCTACCAGAATCGGACCCGAGAGGATGTCGCTGGTCGGCGTCCAGCCCAGTTCCAGATTCCAGTACAGCACCTCGAAGGGCGTGAAGCCCTGCAGGTAGAAGCCTTGACTGTGCGTCGCCAGGATATAGCCGCCAGCCACGCCTTCCAGCGATACCGGGCTTTCGTCGGTGCTGACGAGCACGACGCCTTCCATATCTACAGCCGGCGACAGCCCCATTTCATTTGCCGCATTAAAGATGACGGGACCCGTGCGCGCTGTGGTCGAGAAGATGGCGTTCACATCCGGATTGCCGATCAGGTAAGACTGGATGATGCTGGTCTCACGCGCCGGATCGGAAGTGATATCGAGCATTTCCGAAGCGATGCCAGCGGCTTCCATCACGCCGTTAAAGCCATTGCAACGGGCGAGCAGACCGCCATGACCGATATCCGGATTCATGCAGACTGCCTGCGTCACCGCCGGGATCGTTCCCGCCGCTGCCGCGTCCAGGATCGCCTGCGCCAGCACCTCGCCGGTGATGAAATCATCGCCGCCGACGTAGGTCAAGTAATTTGTGGTCTTCTCGCCGCTGGGGACGGTGTTAAAAGCGACTACCGGTATGCCAGCCGCCGCCGCCTCGTCAATGACGGGACCCAAAGCCTCAGCCGATATAATCGGCACGGCGATGCCATCCGGGGCGGTGGCGATAGTCTGACGGAAGAGCGTCACCAGGTTTTCCACACTGAATACGTCTGTGGCGACGTATTCCGTATCGACCTCGGGGAAGCGCTGTTCGAATTCTGCTGAGGCGTAATCCAGCCACAGGAAGTTGGGGTCAGCGGCGCCAATATGGGAAACCATTACGAAACGATAGGATGGCTCCATGTCTTGCGCTGCAGCCGGGAAAGCGAACCCGGCCAAAAGCAAGACAAGAAAAAGAATGGGCATGAATCGACTTCTACTCATTGTGGTTCTCCTTCCAGATCGAATGTTTCGAGCGAATGGTGTTGAAACGTTCTTAAATCTGTCCTCATCACCCTCCATTCTACGACCGCGGTCGCCTGATTTTTCTTGAAAACTAGATATTGCGTACACTAATATAGCATATAAACTGTGTACAATCAACATTCACGGGGGGTCAGGGCAATCGCTTCAAATTTTTTTCACCACAAAGACACGAAGAACACAAAGTTTAAGTTCTATTACAAGGCAAAATTCCTCTGAATCTGCGTAACGAAAGGTATAGTGGCTTGTCACTGAAGACCATTTGTAGAAAAAAGCGCGCAATTTTCATTTAGAATGACTTTTCTCTGTGCGCTCTGCGCCTCTGTGGTTATATTTTGGTTTGAATTGCTGATATATTGATGGACTATGATTTTGAAGCGATTGCCCTGAGGGTGTATCGGGCAACCGCATCAAAATTAACAGCTGCTGCAATAGCAAAATAAAAGACACGAAAAACACAAAGTTTTTTCTTGAAATCTCTGTGCGCTCTGTGCCTCTGTGGTGAATCCGTACGTAGAACCCGTCAAAGGGC
>DAOULD010000088.1:0-27241 GCA_034420635.1 Anaerolineae bacterium
TGTCCGCCGCTGATTTAGTTCTGTCGCCGGAGAAGCTGGCTGCCGCGCAAGCCGAGTTTAATGCCGTCCTTGAGGAGACGCCGTACAAGTGCCCGATTCCCGATGATGTGCACGGGCCGAAGCATGAACATCCCTTGAGGTAGCTTTCAGGATTTCACGAGTCGCTGGTTATAGCCCAGCGCGCAGAGCTTTTCGAACGCGTCCCATGCTTCGTCAGGGATATGCTGAGGCATTTGAAAACCCTTGTCGCCGTAGATCTTGACCCGCTGGAAATCGCCAACGATGTACTGAATCAATGCCTCGCGCGGCAGATCGCCGTCCAGGTAGTCAGCGCAGGATATCGGCGGCGACGTCACGACAAAGTCGACGTCCTGCCAAAGCTTTTGCGCGGTCGCCAGCACCCGTCGCTCCATGAACGGCTTCTGCGCCAGAATGAAAGATTCGAAGTCAAACCCCTTGCGACGGAGCAAGTCTCTGGAAAATAGGAAATTCTCGCCTGTGTTGGTGGCGCGGTTTTCCACTAAAATGCGTTCCGCCGGGACCTCACGCGCTACCGCGTGCCGCGCGAAGTAGTCGGCTTCTGGCAGGTCCCAAAAGACGCCAAGCGCTTCATTCCGCTGGATAACGCCGCCCGAAAACAGCAGATAGGGCGCGTAACGCTTGTGAAAAAGGTCAATAGCGTAGTCCGCCACACGGATATCATAACTGCCGAGCATGAAGATGCAGTCAGCAGCGCGCAAGCCCTGACCGACGAGCATGTAATCCCAGATGACTTGCACCAAAGAATCCAGCTTGCGATCCGTCACGGGCGCCTCGTAGTGAACTTTGGGCAATTGATTTTCGAGCTAAAAGCGTATTTTCCGCATTGTCTGTGAGGCAGACTAGCCAAACATTAAGTGGGGAAAATATCTCCAACCCGGATCTCGAAACCGGGTAAGACATCGCCGCCGGAAAGTGTATCATTCTCCTGCAGTGTCTTGGCGCCAGACATGGAATGTACATCGACAATTCTGATATCAGGATAAACCACCCATACCAATGACGTACCGGCGTTGAGGAGTTGCAAGACCTTCAGTTTGATATCAGCCGCTTCGTTGCTGGGAGAAATCACTTCTACTGCCAAATCGGGGGCGACCGTCGTCCAGCCGGATGACACGCTCTCTGACGCTCTCACTTTGTTGATAAAGGCGAGGTCGAGGCCGCGCACAGTGTCCTTGCCGTCGTCCCTCCGCTCTAGAACGAAACCTGTATCCCCGACGGCGACCCGCCCCAGGTCATGTTCGCGCACATGGCTATAGATCTGTGAAGCCACCAGCATCAAGATCTCGCCGTGTTCCCAGCCGGGCCTTGACATATCAACAACCACACCTTCCACCAACTCGACGAGGCGATCTTCAATTTGATCGACATACTCGAGAAACATATCTGCGCTGATTAACTGCTTTTCCAAAACCATTCCGAATTCAGACTCTCAACAGTGGATGACACTGAAATCATTATACCCGACTGTTATGAAGAAATAAACTGTTTCAAAACTTGGAAATCTTGTTCAAGCGTCGAACGCTGACTCGCATTGTAGAGCGCCGCGGCGGGATGGAAGAGCGGCGCCACCGACGCCTCGCCATATCCAGTGCGAACTCTGATGACCGTGCCGTGCACCTGGCTGATGCGCAAGCCAGCTTGCATTGAGCCGAATTGGCGCAAGATAAACTCCATGGAGAATCTGCCGAGCGTCGCGATGACCTTGGGCTGAATGATATCAATCTGCCGCTCGAGGAAAGGCGCGTAGAGTTCGATCTCGGCGCGTTGCGGATCGCGATTGTTGGGTGGACGATCCTTGACGATATTGGTCACGTAAACGTCCTCCCGCCGAACCTGGATCGAATCGAGCAATTCGTCAAGCACGCGACCCGAAGCGCCACAAAAGGGACGGCCGATCTCGGCTTCGTTCTTGCCCGGGGCTTCGCCAATGAACATGATATCCGCGTAGTGGCTGCCCTGACCGATGACCGGGAAATAGCCATTGTCGACGCGGTATTGGTATAGCGGGGATTCCCTGAGATTTACGATCTCGTCAAGGATTGCGCGCAAAAGATCGGTGCGAGTAGTGGACATTTTGTCGTTGCCTTTCTAGCATGATCCTTATCATTCCCAGAGCATAACAACGCCAAGCGCGTTAGGCAAAGCGCGATTGCTTCGCTGTAGCGAACGCAACCAAGATTCTATCTAACAAAGAGGAAACATCGAGAGGCCGCCTTGATCGAATCAAGGCGCGACACTCCATACTGGCGCAGGTAATTTCAAATTGTAGCGATTGCTTCTGGACCCTACTTTAGCGTTATTGTGAGATTTGTCAACAGAAAAGGGGCGCGATTTAGCAGGAGATTACGACGAATTTCTAAAGTCAGGCGCTAGTCCCCGTCGCTGGGCAGATCGCGCAGCAAGACCTGTCCCTTGCGCAGCAGTCTCTTCAGCGGCGGGTCGATTTCGGCGACGAGCGCGAGCGCCTCGTCAAAGCTGATCCACTTGAACTGCGTCGACTCGCCTGTGGCCGGCGCCAGCGCGTCGGGCCGTCGCGTCAAGAGCAGATAGCGAAAATCGAGATGCAGATGCTCGGGGGTCTTGAGGCGCCGCGGGACGGTATGCACATCGAAGTCGATAGGCGGGGCAGCGTCGGCCGCCGGGTAAAACTCGAGGTCGGTCAAGCCGGTTTCCTCGCGCGCTTCGCGCAAGGCGGCGGCAGCGATATCCGTTTCGTATTCGACGTGCCCGCCCACCTGCAGCCAGCGACCCAGCCGCTTGTGAAAGTGCAGCAGCGTGCGGCGGGAAGCGCGGTCGACGATCATGGCCGAAGCGGTGATATGACCGACTTCGCAACTCATGCTGAGGATATCGGGATGTTCAGCGATCAAGCGCTTGATCAACGCGATATCCGTCGCTTCTTTGTCATCCGCCGGTTGATGCGCCTCCAACATGCGAATGATGCTCGCATGCGCCTCTGAGAACTGATAGCGGTAGAGGTCGAGCGTTTGACGGCGCAAGGCGTCCAGCTTCTGCTCGACCGATTGATCCTTCCAGAGCGGCAGGCTAGCGTGACGAGGCATGGCAGGAGGGCTAATTGCCCCCTCCGTTGACGACAGAGATCAAGTCCGCGCCATAGGTTGCCCGCCGCCAGGGACCCAAACCCGGTATGCCGTCCAGGTCGTCGACGGAGGCGGGTTTGCGACGAGCGATGGCCCACATGCTCCGCTTGCTCAAGATCACATCGGATTCCACGCCGCGCGAAAGCGCAACCCCCTTGCGCCAATTGTGCAGCGCGCTGTAGCGATCCACGATTGTCTGCGGGATCGCGGCCCGACGCGGCGGTTCCGGCGGCGCGAGGCTTTTGCTTCCATGCGCAATCGCTTCAAGGATCTCATCGCCGTGTCGGCGCGCCAGCCAGGACGGCAGTCCCGAGACGCCGAATAGCCCTTTGCGCCCGCGCGGCGATGCAGTCGCGAGCTTGAGCAAAGCCTTGTTCGCGATCAGCTTGTGCGAGGGCTGATCGTAGTTTTGCGCCAGCTCATCGCGCAGGATGTAGAGTTCGCGCAAGACGGCGGCCTGGCGCGGGCTCAGGTCCTTCGGGCGGCACAGATCCCAGAAGCCCTCCGGATCGAATTCCTGCGATTTGACTTCGAATGCCGTGACATCCGCGAAGTACTCGAAGGCTTCTTCCAGGCGACCGGCGCGTCCCAGTTCGCTGTAAAGGATATCGCGCAAGTGCAGCAAGTAGTGCGTATCCATCTGCGCGTACTGCCGTTGACTGGCTGGCAGCGGGCGCTGCGCCCAATCGTCGGTCTGATGCTTTTTGCTGTGGCGGACGCCCAGCAGGTCCTCCAGCATGTTGCCCAAGCCGATGCGCGCGTAACCGCAGACGCGAGCCGCAGCCATGGTATCGAAGACGGGATGCACATCGAAATTGTAATCGCGCTTGAGACAGATCAGATCGAATTCCGCGGCATGGAAGACCTTCTCGATCTTGGGATCGGCGAAAAGGGCGCCCAAGGGGCTGATATCGGCGATTTGCAGCGGGTCGATTAAGACGTCCCTATCCGGCGTCGACAGTTGGATCAAGCAGGTCTGGCCGCGGTAGGCGTGCAGGCTGTTCGATTCGGTATCGCAGGCGACGCGGGGCTCCGCACGCAGGGAAGCGACCAGTTGATTGAGGTCGCGCTCGGCGTCGATGTAGGCTGCCGCGGCCAGCGAGGGAGTGGTCATAGCCAGTTGCGTTTACGGAAATAGATCAGCATCAGGATGGCGATCAGTAACATGGCGGCGGAGGTGATTATAAAGGCGTTGTGATCGTCGGCAAAGGGAAGCTCGATGTTCATGCCATAGATGCTGGAAATGAGCGTGAGCGGCAGCATGATGACGGAGATGACGGTGAGGATGCGCATGACCTCGTTGATGCGATAGCTGGCGAGGGTATCGGCGGTTTCGGCGAAGCTGTTGATGATCTCGTAGTTCTCGTCGGCGATATCGCGCAGTTTGAAGAGGTGATCGGCGATATCGCCGAAGTACTCTTCCATCTCATCGTGCAGGATCGGGTGCTGGACGGTTTCGAGCTGCTGCACGATGGGTATCTGCTGGCGGATGATGCGGCGCAGGGAGATGATATCGCGGCGCAGCAGAGCGATCTCCTGGATGACGCGCTTGGCGTTGGATTCGAAGAGCGCGTCTTCGATGGCGTGGATGCGTTTGTCCACTTTGCCCAGGATGGGAAAGACGTAATCCACCAGCTGGTCGATGAGCGTGTGGAAGGCGTGGTTGGCGCCGCGCCCCAGCAGGCGCTCGCGCTCGGCGGCGTCGGCTCCGCAGCGTTCGACCAGGCTGACCAGCGGCTTGAGCGTACCGTTGTGCACGGTGACGACATAGTCGGGTCCGACGAAGAAATCCACTTCGGCGGCGCGGGAGATCTCGTGGCGGGAATCCCAGAGCGGGAAGTGCATAACGGCGAAGATGTAGTCGTCATCCTGGTCGAGCTTGGGGCGTTCAATAGGACTGCGGATGTCTTCAAGGTTGAGCGGGTGGAAGTAGGGATAGCGCTCGCGCAGGTCGTCGACATCGGCTTCGCTGGGATGCGCCAGATCAAGCCAGGTGAGGTCGCCGTGGGTGATGATGCGTGTGGTCATGGCGATGATTTTACCCCCCTCTGTCCCCCCATCGCAATGGAAGTTTGGTCGGCACAGAGGGGAGGCCCGGTGGCATGGTTGCCGGCTTGCCGCCGTAGAAAAAGTTTTTTCGGCAGTTTGGCAGTTTACGGCAATGATTCGGTTGTTAAGGCGCGGTTGATGTTAGGGTAGTAGGGTTTCGCGGCGAAAGGGCGACCAAATGGTCGCGGGTTGGATTCACCGCAGCCGCTCGACGCGTAACCGGCAGGAATCGTCTTGCCGATGCCGATGTTCTATCCGCAGCCCGCTTGTGGCGAAACATAATCGGCGCTGACCCAGCCCTGTTTGCCATAATAGTCGACCTTGAACCAGCCCTGCTGGCGCGCCAGGACGCTCAAAGTGACCCCTTTTGGCAGAACGCTTGTTTTCTCGCCGTCAGGCTCCTCGCGCATGTTGAGAACCTCATTCAGCGTCACCATACAGTTGCTCAAGCTCGATTCTTGTAACTGCGCCGTCGCCTGTGGCGTTAGTGGAGCGTGTGCCTGCGCCGTCGCCTGTGGCGTTAGTGGAGCGGCCGGACCCGTTACCAGCACGACGGTGCCGGCGCCGCTAATCCTGGCGCAGGTCATGCCGTTGAAGCGCCAAGCCGTCAACTCCAGGACCTGGCGCGGCGCTGTCAAAGCGTCAAGGAAGCGAATAGACCCGCTGGAAGCGCGGAAGCAGACCTGCGTATTAGGCAGAACCCAGCCATAGACATCGACGGCGTCGATGACTCCGGCGTCAATGACAGACTTAATGCCGATTCCGGCCACGCCTACCTGCCGGCACTGCGTATTTTCGCTGATGCCAGTGACGACGATGCTGTCGGGAAGAGACAGGCAGGTGGAAACGGCCGCCCTCAGCTTGGCGGCTGGCGTGGCGGACCATCGTTGGGGCTGGCTCTGCTTGCTGTCCTTATCTTCGTCTTCCGCATCTTCGTCTTCCTCGTCATCGCCGGGATCGAGATCGATTGGCGGATTGTTCCGCGGTGGCGGGTTGTTCTGCGGCGGCGGATTGTTCTGCGGCGGCGGATTGTTCTGCGGCGGCGGGTTATTCTCCGGTGGCGGGTTGTTCTGCGGCGGCGGGTTGTTCTCCGATGGCGGATCTTGCTGCGGTGGCGGATCTTGCTGCGGTGGCGGATCTTGCTGCGGCGGCGTATCTTGCTGCGGCGGCGTATCTTGCTGCGGAGCGATCTCATATTCATAAGCGCCGATATCGCAGCCGTTGCCTTGGGGCCGCTTGACGCCGCGCTGGTCGACTTTGCCGGCCGCGTTGCAGGAGACGGTCGCGGCGACGTTGCGGGCGGGACTGTTTTGTGGAATCGGGAAATAGGGCGGCGAGCCGTCGCTCGGGCTGGTCGGGTTGTCGGGCAGCAATGGATCGGATGTCAAGGGCGATCCGCCGCAGTAGTTGGTTTCGATGATATTGCCAGCGTTGAAGATCAATGTATACCCAAAGCAGTCGCCATTGTCATTGCCGGCCAGAATGCTGTTCGTGATCCGCATCGACCCGGCCAAATTGAATACGCCGCCGTCGTAATTGTTGGTCTCGGTCGAGGTTTCGCTGTTGTCGGTGATGGTGACATGGTTCAGATTGATGATTCTACTGCCGCTGTTGGAAGCGAAGATAGCGCCGCCGTCTTTCGCGCTGTTGCCAAAGAAGGTGCTGTTCTGAATGCTGATGTCGCCAGAGCCGTTGGGAGAGACGCTAATGCCCCCGCCTCTCGAACTGGCTGTGTTGTCGAAGATGGCGCTGTTTTTGATGGTAAGAACGCTGCTTGAGCTGAAAATCCCGCCGCCATTCGACCCGGCTTCACTGTCGCTGACGCTCACGCCGTCAAGAACAAGCGTGCCGCCGGTCAGAAGAATGGCGCCGCCATTGCCGTCTGCGGACTTCCCCTTCGTCAGTTTCAGATTGTTCAAAGCGACGCTGCCGCCGCTCTGCTTGATGATTTGATATTTGTCATCGCCGCTGATGGTGTAGCGGCCGCCTTCGATGGTAATGTCGCTGGTTATCGTGGGCAACGCCGCCGTCAGCGTGATATCGGCGCCGAGAGTGATGATGTCCGCGCCGCTGCCTGCCGTGCAATTGCCGGTGGCGCTGTTGCCGTTGGCGGAGGTTATGGCGTCCGCCAGGTTGCAGGAACCGCCCACGGCGATGTCGGCGCCCAGGACCCGAGCCGCTGGCAAGCCCGCGATAATCAGCGTCAGGGCGATGGCGCGAAGGGTGGGAAACCGTAATAGGATCATCATCGCGTTCCTCTGCTGTCATTGGTATTGTTCATAGTGTATATTTGCCGTGAAAAACGCGCTAGCGGAATCAGGCGGGGTTTCGCGGATGGCAGGATTGCGGTGAGGATCTTTTGCCACAGAGACACAGAGGCGCAGAGATTTTTTTACCACAGGTCGCGTAGACACTGACCGTCAAGACGCGAAGGTCACGTAAACTCTGACCGTCAAGAAGCACATGACGAGCAGCCTGGTATGACGCTCCAAATCCGCTTTTGTCGCGAGATGCGGCAAGGTCGCTTCGATTGTCGTGATGCGCTCGCTGTTTGATCGCAGGGTGGTTTCTTGCGGGGGCTGGCTTCCATTGTGATCGCCGATGCTTAAGGATGGTGAGATTACAACAGAAAATGAGCGTTTTGAAATATTTGGATAGCTAATACTAGATTAACCGAAAATATTAATAGAATGTCGATTTTTTTGCCGCAGAGACACAGAGGGATTTTCGCCACGAAGACACGAAGGGCGCGAAGGAAAAGCGTTTAGTCGCTGGCGGAGTTGTCGCGGAAAGGCAACTTGGCGAGTGATTCGACGATGTCGACCGTGCTGGGACGGCGATTATGGCGTTCCGCGTAGAGATACATACATGGACAGCCGGTCTTTGCGGAAACTATCTTCGCGGGCGGAAATTCTCTTTAACTACAGAAGTCTAAGAATCTTGCCTATACCGGCATTTCAAGGATAATATTTCATACGGCGTCCGATACTAGGGCAGACAATCCCGAAGGGAGGCTCCATCCGAGCCTTGGCCAGCTTTTTTTCGGGGGTTGTCGCAGCTAGCAAAGAGCGAACGAACTTTAGTTGACAAGGACCGGGCGGTGAAGAGACGAAGCCAAGCGCGGGTCCGGAAGAAACGGAATCAGGCGTTATTGTTCATTGTCATTGGCATGATTGCGCTGGGGGCGATAGCCGCGGCTGCAATCCTGTCCAATGTCGCTCAAGACAGTCAGGCGTTCACAGTTGAGGTTAAGCCGGCTCCGCTGTCCCAGGAGGGACAGGAAGGCGCAACGCTCTTCAAGATGAATTGCCAGGCCTGTCACGGCCAGAACGCGGCGGGCACGAAACTGGGGCCGCCTCTCATCCATGACATCTACAATCCGGGGCATCACTCGGACGAAGCCTTCTACTTGGCCGCCGCTATCGGCGTCCGGCAGCATCACTGGCCCTACGGCGACATGCCGCCGCAGCCGCAGGTTGCGCGCGAGGACGTTGCCAAGATCATCCGTTATATCCGCGAGTTGCAAGAAGCCAACGGCATCACCTACAAGCCGCATAGCATGTGAGGGTTTGTTTCGCCGCAGAGGCGCGGAGGGAAAGCGTTTAGTCGCTGGCGGAGTCGTCGCGGAATGGCAGTTTCGAGAGTTCCTCGACGATGTCGACGGCGCGTGGGCTACGATGTCTCAACCCAGGAAATGCAACAAAGCCGCAAACAGCGCAATTTGTGTGCCGACGTACCACATGATGAGCAGCCTGGTATGACGCTCCAGGTCCGCTTTGGTCGCCAGATGAGGCAAAATCGCTTCTATTGCCGTGATACGCTCGCTGTTAGATTGCAGGGTGGTTTCTTGGGGCAGGCTGGCTTCCATTGTGATCTCCGATGCTTGAGGGTGGGATGATTATAGCTGAAAGTGAGCGATTTGGAAACATTTGAGGTTAGTGATAGTGGATTCACCACAGAGGCTCAGAGGGTCGCGTAGACACTGACCGCCGGCACAGAGATTTCACCACAAAGACACGAAGGGCGCGAAGATAGGGTTTAGTCGCTGGCGGGTTGGTCGCGGAGTGGGAGCTTGGTGTGGAAATATTACATATATTATGATAGTTTAGTTCCGTTGTAATAATGTAGATGGAGGTGCATCTATGGTACGGCTAGATGAATCACAGAGAGCTTTCATTGAGGCTCCTATTGATAGCAACATCAGGTTGTTGGCGCCGGCAGGATGTGGGAAGACTCTCTGCCTGTTACATCGATGCAAATACTTGGCAGAACAATCTACAACCAGACGCCAGCGCTTTCTGATCGTCACATTCACCCGCGCGGCTCGTGATGAACTTCGCAGCAGATTAAATGAAGATACCGAATTTACAGGTATAAGAGACCAAACCGAAATAACAACGCTTAATTCTTGGGGATTTAGACGAATAAAGAACGCAGCATTTAGTCCCAGACTGATTACCTCTAAAAGAGATTATCATTTTACGATGCGCAACCAATTACAACCAGTCTGGCGAAAATATGAGCATGTTAAAGGAGCGATTCAGAACAACAATCGTTGGAAGAGCAGTCAGGCTCCGCGCAATCTAATGGACATGATTGATGCTTTAAAGTCTCTTGGCTTTGACCATGTTAGGCATACGATTTTCCTTGATTTTTTTGGTCACTGGAAAGAGCTTGAGCGGCAAGGCTTAGAATGGCGTTTGGAAGAACAAGTAAATCAACTTATCAAGTTTGACGTACTGGCCGAAAATGCGAATGACAAGGGTGCAAATGGACGACAGAAGGAATTTTATGATACGTTCTATTGTTTTTGGCTAGAGGCCACTGATCGTCTTATTGATGAAGCCACTTTTACCTTGGAAGATCAAAAGTACTTTGCCTTTCAGGACGAACGAACAAACGTTGAAAATAATCGATTCTTGTCAGGTGCAGCAAGTTATGATCATGTTTTCGTTGACGAGTTTCAAGATATTAATCCCCTCGACCTGGCACTGGTAAGAGCCATTGTTGACCGCAGCCGCGCGACATTATCCATCGCCGGCGACGACGATCAAGCGATATTTGAATGGCGCGGCGCGACGCCGGAATACATCCTCGAGCCAAGTGATTACTTTGATTCTAAATTCGAAACAAATACATTGGCCGTTAATTATCGCTCCCCCGCCAACATTGTTGAGCGGTCGCAGTTACTAATCAAGAATAATCTTCGGCGTGTACCAAAGCAAATCAATGCATTTGGCTCGTCAACTGCGCAAATCGACATACTGAGAGTTGAATCTCTCGCAGAGGCACTGGACTTCGCACATGATCTTGTTTCTTCTTCAATCGCTCAAGGCAAAAGCCCGAGCCGGGTGGCGCTGATTAGTCGCAAACGAAGCCAAATCATCCCCTATCAGGTATTTTTCGCTTCCAAGGACATTCCCTTTTGCGCCGCCGAGGATTTACAAATATTCTTGAGTGACACTTTTGAGCGCTTGATTCGCCTTCTCACAATCAAAGAAGATTCTGACCGCCAGCGAAGTGTTTCCAGTGTTTTGAACGACGTCATCTTTTTTTGCGACTATGTCAAGCGTTATCCTCTCAACAAGAAAACTAAACTGGCTCTACGAACATTTTTGCAGACTTGCCGACCCCGTACTATCAGGGCCGGTGTTGACGCGTTGGCGGCTTATCGCGGGGAATTAAAAGGCAAGAACGAGGACGGTGAAACCAGCCTCGAAATGGCGGACGCCATTATGCAATTCATAGACGCCGAGTTTGTAACCGATGCCTTGCTCTCCTTAAGCGCCGGTTTTGAGGGTTTTCAGTTCGACTTCGGCAAAGGCGAAGAAGATATATTCTTCGTTGACCCGCCGTTTTTCCATTTAGCTGAATACGCCCGTCAGTACGAAGACGACTTTGCTTCCTTTGTAGATGACATCGAGGCAGCTAAAGAAACATTGGTCTACACACCACCTTTTGACGATGACATTGATGGCGCAGATTTGTCAAAACAGCCCATTCACCTAATGACAGCGTTGCGCGCAAAGGGAAAAGAATTCGACAAAGTCGTCCTGCTAGATGTTCATGATCAAATCTGGCCGAATAGAAATGCTCGCTCCCAACAGCAATTGGAAGCCGAACGGCGCGTCATGTATGTTGCCTTCACTCGTGCCAGGGAACAGATCACCATGCTTTTACGCAATGGCGCAGTTCCATCGCCGTACATCGAGGAACTTGGGCTGGCAGATTAGACAACTAGCTGTTTGCAAAAAAGACATATCAAACAGCGATCTTAGCTGGTATCGCCGTGCTGACTACGAGCCCTTCGTAGCGTAGTACACTTGATAATCCCATTGGATTAGCTTGCGGCATCGGGCGACTCACAGAGTCGCCCCTACGGTGTCCTGTTGGTCTGATTCCGGTGAAAAATCATGGACTTGGCGGGCATCGGATCTGTGCGATTTGAAGGCGCATGACATGACAAATCCACAAAGGTTTATACTTTGACACCCCTATGAGATTGTGATATATTTAACAAAAGCAGAAATCAGGGTCGTAATGTAAATCGTAATTATTCGGGAAACGGCGTTATCAGTCCTGTTGCTGGGAAGGACGACGACAGAATATGGCTACTGCACAATCCGCACGACCGACATCCATGAGCGCCGCGGTCGCCAGACCGGCTGCCGCGCCGGGCGTCCAGGTGACAGCGCCGAGCAGACGGGAATTTCTCAATTACATCTGGGTGGCGTCGACCCTCCTGGCGCTGGGGGAAACGACCGCTGCGCTGATCTGGTTCGCATTCCCGCGCTTCAAAGAGGGCGAATTCGGCGGCACCTTCGCCTTTGACCCCGAGGAACTGCCGAGCGCTGGCGCGGCGCCGGTGACGGTGTCTTCCGGGCGCTTCCATATTGCGCATACCGAAGACGGTCTCCGCGCTTTGTATCAGGTCTGCACGCATCTGGGCTGCTTGCCGAAATGGGTGCCGACCAATTTCCGCTTCGAATGCCCTTGTCATGGCTCGAAGTTTGAGCTCAACGGGCAGTGGATCGAGGGTCCGGCGCCGCGCAATCTGGATCGCTTCATCGCCACGGTCACCTATGCCGATGGCAGTACCCTGGTCACGCCGGCCGACGGCGGTCCCATTCCGCTGGATCTCACGCGGGAGATCACGAGCATACAGATTGATACCGGCGCGCGCATTGTCGGAGAACTGCATTGAACCAGCAACCGCTTAAGCTGCATTAAGGCGAGGAGCATCTATGTCCATTCTCCCCTTCCCGTCATTCCTCGATGATGTCAAGGAAAAGGGCTTCAAGAAGGCGATCTTCGAAGGCATAGACGATTCGGTGGAGCGCCTGACCGCCGGCATGAACGTGCAGGACGTGCGCGAGGCTTTGCGCGGGGATACGGCCAGCCGCCGTCCCAATCCGCGTCTGACGCCGCACGCCGACGGCTTCTGGCTGCACATGCGCCCGTCCTATTTCAATCGCGATGTGACGGGCATGTATCCCAGCTTCCGGCTGGGCTGGCTGTCTTCTTATTTTGTTTTCTTTGAGACGATCACCGGCATTCTCTTGATGCTCTGGTATACGCCCTCGCCGGAGATCGCCTATGGCGACATGCTGACGATACTCAGCAATGTGCCGCTGGGCCAGTTGATGCGGGATATGCACCGGCTGGGCGCGGAGTTCATGGTCGCTGTGGTGGCGCTGCACATGATGCGCACCTGGATCACGGGGAGTTACAAGAAACCGAGACAGTTCACCTGGTTCACCGGTTTGTTGCTATTGGTGATCACCGGTTTCCTCAGCTTCTCGGGCTACCTCTTGCCCTGGGATCAGTTGTCGCTCTGGGCGGTGACGATTGGCGCGTCAATGGCGGAAGCGACGCCGGTGGTCGGCGACCAGGTCAACTTGCTGCTGCGCGGCGCGCCGGAGCTGGGGGCGAACGGTTTGCTGCGCTTTTATCTGCTGCATGTCCTGGCGCTGCCCGCCCTGCTCTTCGTATTTTTCGGCGTCCATTATTACAAGGTCATCATCCACGGCTACAGCTTGCCGCCGCAGAAAGAGAATATCGGCGAAGACACGGCCAAGCGCGTGCCCCTGGACAAGCGCGTTTATTTCATACCCGACATTTTGACCAACGAGATGATGTGGCTGGGCGCGACCACCTTCATCATCACGGTGCTTTGCATCTGGTTCTATCACGCGCCGCTGGAGAACCATGCCGATCCGCAAGTGACGCCCCTGGGCACGACGGCGCCCTGGTACTTCCTGTGGATTCAGGGCGCGCTCAAGCTGGGCGATAAATTCATCTGGGGCGTCGCCTTCCCGAGTGTCGCACTGGGCGGCTTGGCGATGCTGCCCTACCTGGACGTCACGCCGAGCAGGCGCTTCGCCCATCGCCGTTTCATGCTGACGATCGCGATGCTGCTGGTTTCGGTGACGACGATATTGAGCTATATGGGCTTGGCGAAATTCGCGGTCAAGACTTCTGCCGAGACCGAAATCGTGCACGAACTGACCTTTGAGCCGGCGCATAGCAAGGTGGGCATCGGCCGCACCATTCCCTTCGATCAAATGCTCGCGGGCGCTTACACCACAGCGCAATTCCACGGGCACGAAGGGTTGACCGCCGCCGATATCGTCACCGAATTCAATGGGGAGACCGCGGCGAATGGCCAGTACGAGCAGATGGTCGACGAATTGAAGTTCCAGAAGCTGAGCGCCAATCAAGTGCCAACGCGCTTCCGCACGATACCGGAAATGGAAGCGCCCGTGCTGCTGCGCGTGATGGAAGAGTTCAACCATCATTTGGAAGGGGCGCCAACGGAATTGCCCAACGTTTGGGGCGCGCTGGTGATCACCGATAATCAGCGCGGCTTGAAGCGCCTGGATTGGATCGTCAGTTGGGACAGCGTCGTCATCGAGGGCGGCGATGTGAAGTTGGACGACGAAGGAAACCCGCTTTTTGTGTATGCGACCAAAGATGTACCGGTATTGGACGATGAGGGCAATCCGGTATTTGGCGACGATGGCGAGCCGCTGACGGAAGAACAGCAAGTCTTGGACGCGGAGGGCAATCCGGTTCCGGCGCGGCGCATCTTCAGCGATCACCTGTTCATTCACGAAGCCTCGGCTTATTTCGACTAGGCTTTTGGATCGTCAAACGCGGCGAGAGCGCGTACTGACCTGTGGCAAGCGATTTAGCAACCGAGATCTAGGACCGATACATGATTAAATCAGTCGAGAGTCGCATACTGACGGGCATTGTCATGTTCGTCGCCATCATGATTCTGGTCGGTTGGGTCGCCATCAACGAAGAAGCGCGCATGCAAGCCTTCGTATATCAACATACGGGCCGGTCGATTGAACGCGGCGCCGAGTTGTATGCCTCGTTGTGCGCGGAGTGCCATGGCGAAGAGGGCTATGGCGCGTTGCTGCGGGCGCCCGGGCTGAATAATCCGCATTTCTTCGGTTACGACCCGGTCGGCGAGCAGACCGCGGCCATCACCAATGCCAACCGAACCTTGGTGCGTTTGAGCGACGACAGCGACGATCTCTTGGCGGAACTTACCGACGCCGCGAATCCGCCCAGCGATGAACGGCAGAACCAGATCCAAGCCGAGATGGAAGCCATCCAGGCGCAAATTGATAATCAGAAAAGCATCATTGACGAAGCTGTTGCAGCGCGCCAAGCGATCCTGGGCAGTTTGAGGACGGCGGTGGATAAGGGTCTCTTCCCGCTGTGGGATACCATTGAAGACAGTGATCGTACGGCATTCAATGAGATCGAAGTTTTCTTCAACAACAACGGCACGCGGCTGGCGCAAGTCGGCTGGGCGGGCGACTTGCGGGGCTATGTGGTCACAACATTGATTCATGGCCGCCCTGGCAGCCTGAATGTCTGGCCGAACAGCGACGGCGGCATGGTCGCCTGGTCGCAGTTGGCGGGGGGCTCGTTGCGGCAGGATCAGATTGAAGATATCGCAGCTTACATTATGAATTGGGACAAGGGCGGCAATTGGACGATGGAAGATTATCTGGCCGTGGAGCAGTATGGCAAGCCCTTGTCTGACGGATCGATACCCGGCGTGCCGCGCCCAGATCCAGCGGGCGACAATCCGGAAATGATTCTGGCGCGTTGGGCGGAAGAGGAGATCGTCGGCAGCGCCGGCAATGGCGCGATCCTCTACGATACCAGGTTCGGCTGCACCAGTTGCCATCGCGACGGGGCTTCGGCGCCGGATACCATCGGCACCTGGACGCGTGTGCTGAACGAACGCCTGACGGAACCGCAGTTCGCCGGCTACACGGGCGAGCGCTATTTGGTCGAGAGTATCGTTTTGCCGGCGGCTTACGTGGTTGAGGGCTATAGCTCGGGCGCGATGCCGCCGGACTTTGGCACGCGTCAAATGATCGATCAGCAGTTGGCGGATGTTGTCGCTTTCTTGATGACGCAGGAATAGCGCGCTTTGGCGAGACAATCAATAGCCCTCGGAACCGGGGGCTTTTTTCTTTGGGGCGGGGAGCGAGCGATGGGGTCCAAGCGCGTAGCAGGTATACTGGCGCTGTCCCTGGCGTTGTTGATACCTGTCTTTGGCCAGGATGAATACAAGGACGGTTGCGCCCCCGAAGAACTGGAGTCGCAACGGAACACGCTGGCTGGCTATCTGAGTCCGGATTTCGCCGGAGATTATGATTTGGCGATCGCCAATCTCTTTCGATTGGGGGCTCTGTATCAGTCGATGGCGCTGCGCTGCGGATATATGCCGTCCCAGCCAGAGATCGATTCCATGCTCGAAGCGGCGCTGAGCTTCGTTACTTTGGAAGATCTGATCGCGGCGCAATCGGTAGGGAGCGATGTCGCGGCGATCTTGCTCGATCTGCAGGAGACATACGGCGATCCGCTGGCTGGGCAACTGCTTTACAACGGTCTGGAGCCGGCTCTGGGCGGCGTCGCGCTGGGCTGCGCGGGCTGCCATGAAAACGAAGCTGTCGCGCCTTTAACTTCGGGGACCTGGACGCGGATCAACGATATCCGTTTGGGGCAGCCGGAATTAAGAGATTATAGCCATCGGCAGTATTTGGTGGAAAGCATCGTGCGGCCGATGGCTTACACCATCCCGGATTACCCTCCCTTGATGCCGGATTTCTATGGCAGTCAGCTAAGCATCCAGCATTTGGCCGACCTGGTCGCCTTTCTCGATAGCCAGGATCAGTTGCCGGGCGACGAATAAACGTGGCATTCTCGGGGGCGCAATGATAGACTGGCGCCATTGCCGGCAGCCTTGCAGGTAGGTCCAAGCATGGCGACGAACGCCAATTACAGCCGCGCCGATGGTTTCATGAGTCGCTTGTTATTGATCGACCAGCGGGGTCGTATTTCCGCCGCTTCCGATGAGACCGCGCAGACGCGGCGCGCTGAAAACGCGCTGACGATTTCACTGCTGTTTTCCGGCGTTCGCTGCATCTTGCAATATGTCTTGCTGCCCTTCCTCCTGCCGATCATCGGCGTCGCGGCGGATGCCACCGCGCCGATTCTGCTCTTGATCAATCTGATTGCCATAGTTTCGATCTTCCTGAGCCTGCGGCGCTTTTGGACCATCGGTTACAAGCATCGCTGGTCCTATCTTTTGGTGGCGCTTGCGGCTTTGACGCTGCTCATCGCCTTCACCGCATACGACATCGCCAAGCTGCAAATTGCCTGAGACGCGCTTCAATTGCCCGCCAAGAGCCGCTACAATTGAGCCGATACCGAAAGCGATTTGGAGACCTGACCATGGGCGAATTGCCACTCTACAGATCAGCCGCGGCGGCGCTGACGCCGCTGATGTTCTTGACCAGCCGCATGACTGCGCTGGCGCAAGACGGCGAGGCAACCTCTTCGCCGGCGGGATTGGCGATGCTGGTCCTCTTTTTGGGGATTGCTGGCATTGTTGGCGTGTTCGTCATTCGCTGGAGCCAATCAACGACAGACGACGAAGAATAGAACAGGCTCGCACAGCAACTTGAAGTGATGTGGCGTCCGCGCGGAGAACCCGGCGGACGCTTTTTCTTTTTCGCATTGTTGAGTCAAGTGTAGCGCCGATTAAAGCGCGATTTCTGCTGTGACAATTGACGAGAATCCGGGCAATCGACGTATGCTTCGATTATCATAGTAAGTGTATTGAGTTGTGTTTCTTGCTGGATGACGGAGGAACTGCTCCATGGCAGAAGACCATCAGCCCCAGGGATTACTGGCGTCTTTTCGACTGGTGATCGTCGGCATATTGGTGGTGATCATCGTCCCGGCGCTGGCTTTCATCATCGCCGCCATCGGGCGCAGCATCGTCGCCGACCCAAGCGATTCGGCGCCGGTCGCACTCGACAACAGCAACGCCTGCGTCGCCTGTCATTCGAAAACCACGCCCGGCATCATCGAGCAATACAGCCGCAGCAGCATGGCGGCCGCCAATGTGACCTGCCAAAACTGTCACGAGGTAGAAGCGGGGTATCCCGGCGGCATCGCGCATCATGGCAGCTTTGTTTTGACCGTTCCCACCACTGCCAAGTGCGCCACTTGCCATCAAAACGAAGCGGCCCAATTCAACGCCAGCCGCCACGGCTTGCCAGCCTACGTCGCCATGTGGGGGACTGGCGGCTTGAGCGAGGAGCACTTGGCAGTCTACGAAGCGATACCGGAAGGCAGCTTCAATCCCGACCGGATGCGAAACGCGCTCTTTGAAAAAGAGGGCCGTGCCATCACAAAATTCGCCTGCAGCGGCTGCCACGATATCGGCGCGCCGGCCGCGGATGGTTCGATTGGCCAGTGCCAGGAATGCCATCTGCGGCACGAATTCAGCCTGGAGCAGGCGCGCAAGCCGGAGACCTGCAACCACTGCCACATCGGTCCCGATCATCCGCAGTACGAGATCTACATCGAGTCCTTTCATGGCATCGCCTATTTGACAGGCGGCGATGACTGGCATTGGGATGCCGAGCCGGGCACCCTGACCGTGCAGGACTTCCCCGCCCCCACCTGCGCGACCTGCCATATCAGCGGTTTCGGCGGCGCGAGCACGACGCACGATGTTGGCGACCGCTTGACCTGGTATCTCTTCGCGCCGCAGAGCCAGCGGCGGCCCGCCTGGCAAGACAATCAAGTGCGGATGCAAGCCGTCTGCAGCGAGTGCCACAGCGCCGCTTTCATCGACGAATTTTACCTTGACGCCGACGCCCTGACCGAAGAGATCAATCGCCGCGTCCAGCTTAGCAACGAGACAATCGCGCCAGCGCGCCAGGCGGGACTATTGACCGACGAACCCTTCGACCAGCCGATCGATTTCGTGCACTTTGACCTGTGGCATCATTGGGGGCGGACGGCGAAGTTCGGCGCCTGGATGGGCGGACCCGATTATGTGCAGTGGCACGGCGCCTACGAGATCTTGCGCGATCAAGCGAAACTGGAAGAGATGGTGCGCGAGTTGCTGGAGGAAGCCGGTCTCGCCGACTCAAACGAGTCTGACGGGAGTTGACAATGGCTTACCTGGCGCTCGCGCTGCCGCGATTCCGTCATCTGCGAACCCCCATTAGCCGCGACCAGGCTTTTCTGCTGCTGGCCGCCTTCAACCAGTTTTTCATCGCCGTCGACATTTACCTGGCGCATAACATAAGCGGCGGCATCAAACCGGCGGAATGGATTCCGATTATTTCCGGCTTCGTCTGCGGGGCAATTCTGTTGGTTGCCGGCGCTATTGCCGTCAAGAATCGCGACCTTGCCAGCGCGCTCGCCAATCTCGTTTTTGCGCTCAGCATCGGGATTGGACTGCTGGGCGCTTATTTTCATCTGAACCGCACGGTATTGCTAAGCGAGGGACTGATCAGCTTGGGGGCGGTCGCGACCTTGATCTGGGCGCCGCCGGTCATCGGTCCCTTGTTTTTTGTTCTCATCGGCCTGCTGGGCATCAGCGCGGCCTGGATCGAAAAGCCGGCTGACAGCGGCAGGCTGCAACTGCTGCGGGGCAGGACGGTGCAAATGCCCTACAGCAAGACCCGCGCCTATCTGCTGATCGTCGCTATTTTCATCCTGGCGACGCTCATCAGCAGCGTGCTGGATCACGCGCGATTCGGCTTCGACAATGCCTGGGTCTGGCTGCCGGTGACAGCAGCCTTGTTTGGGTTCAGCACAGCCCTGTATTTGGGCATTGTCTCGCGGCCGAACCCCGGGGACATCGCCGCGCATGGCGCCGCCATGCTGCTCTTGATTGCGGTGGGCGTGATCGGATTCGTCTTGCATTCGGAATCCAGCTTGACATCGGCCGGGGTGATCGTGATCGAGCGTTTTCTGCGGGGCTCCCCGCTGCTGGCGCCCCTGCTCTTCTGCAATGTTGGCTTGATGGGATTGCTGGCGCTGCTAGCGCCCGGCGAGAACATGCCGCAGTTAAGCGCGAGATAGTGACAAATATCACAAATACCGTATAATAGGAGCAGGACACCGGGCGACAGGAACGAAGGGTGAAATGGCCGAGATCAGTTGGGCAAAGCCCAAGCATCTGAGAAAAACGAAAGGGTCGGAGCGCCTGAAATTTTTGATTGGCGGCGGCTTGATCCTGGCGTCGGTCATATATTTGCTGGTCTCTGGCACCTTGCAGGGCGCGCGCTATTTCATCACCGTAGACGATCTGCTCAAGGACGGCGCTTACCGGGGGAAGACCGTGCGCATCTCCGGCGCGGTAGATGGCGAAAGCATCGAATATGACAGTGAGAACGCGATCATCCGCTTCGATATTGTCAATATCCCGAGCCAATTCGATGACCTGGCCAGCGCGCTGCGCGCCGCCCTGGCGGACCCGGTAGCGTCCCGTTTGTCGATCCTGGTCGAGGACGAAGCGATACCGGATCTCTTGCAGCACGAGGCGCAAGCCATCCTCACCGGCGCGCTGGAATCCGACGGCATTTTTCACGCGGGAGAATTGCTGCTGAAATGCCCGAGCCGCTTTGAAGAAACCTCTCCCGAAGGCTTGAGCGCTATTCCGGAACACAACTAATGCTGGCGGAAATCGGGCTCGCATCTCTGGCATTGGCGCTACTGCTGGCGCTTTACGCCGTGGCCGCCTGCTTGCTTGGCATTCGCGCGGGGGGCGAAACGCTGCTGCGCAGCGGTCGCAACGCGGCTCTCTTGACATTTCCGGCGGCGCTGCTGGCGACGGCGACGCTGGTTTTGGCTTTGATGACCGAGCAGTATCAAATGAGCTATGTATGGTCGGTGACGGATCCACAGACCCCGGCGATCTACCGCTTCACCGCTTTGTGGGGATCACAGCGGGGCTCGCTGCTGTTTTGGTCGCTCTTGCTCAGCTTGTTCATATTTGGCGCGATTTCCCTCAATTGGCGGACCGAAACTCGTTTGATGCCCTACGCGATCGCGACCATGATGGCGACCCTGGCTTTTTTCCTCGGGCTGTCACTACTGCTGGAGAATCCATTTGAGCGTTGGTGGATCTTGCCTGATATGCCGGAGTCGCGGCAAGTGGTGGAGACGGCGCTGATTCCGCCTGGGGCTATTGCGCCGGCGAGGGAGAATCTAGCGACTAGCGCGACCGGCTTGAATCCCCTTTTGCGTCATTTCGGCATGATCATACATCCGCCCATGCTTTACCTGGGCTTTGTCGGTTTCACCATTCCCTTCGCCTTCGCGCTGGCGGCGCTGGCTTCCGGCGATTTGTCCACGGGCTGGATCAAGGCGACGCGGCGTTGGACGCTGATCGCCTGGGTCTTCCTGAGCCTGGGGCTGATATTGGGCGGGCGCTGGGCTTATGACGTCTTGGGCTGGGGCGGCTATTGGGGATGGGACCCGGTCGAAAACGCGGCTTTTTTGCCCTGGCTGGTCGGCACGGCTTTCATCCACAGCGTCATGATCCAGGAAAAGCGCGGCATGCTCAAAACCTGGAATATGGCGCTGGTGATCGCGACCTTTTCCGCGGTCATGTTTGGCACCTTCGCGACGCGCAGCGGCGTGATCGAAAGCGTGCACAGCTTCGCCCGCAGCGAGGTTGGCTTCCCGATGCTGGCGTTTTGGGCGCTCATGACCTTGATCGCGCTGACCTTGTTGCTATGGCGATGGCAGCGCGGCGAATTGCGGGGAGAGCGCCAGTTCGCCAATATCCTGAGCCGTGAAACGATGTTTGTACTCAATAATGTCATATTCATCGCGCTCTTTGCGGCCATTTTTTGGGGCAGCTTTGGATTGCCGATCATCTCCGAATTGTTCATGGGTAAAGAAGTTACGATTGGCCCCGCGACCTTCGAGTTCTTCGTGGTGCCGCTGTTTATCGCCATGTACATCTTGATGGGCATTGCCCCGCTGTCGGCTTGGGGTTCCACGTCGGCGCGGCGCCTGGGCAGGGCGCTCATCATGCCGTTCTCGCTGACCATCCTCAGCGTCTTGCTGCTGATGATTGTCGGGACGGGCGCTCTGGTTTCTATCTTGGGATACGGCACGGCACTCTTCGCGGGAACTGTGGCGCTATTTGAAATTTATCGAGGTGCGCGGGCGCGGCATCGGGGCTTGAACGAGAACTGGATGCGGGCTGTCATTGCCCTCTTCCGCCGCAACCAGCGCCGCTACGGCGGCTATATTGTGCATCTGGGCGTGACGGTGATCGGTATCGGCGTCATCGGCAGCACAATCTTCCAAACCGAGGCGCAGCATACCCTGGCACGCGGCGAGATCATCACCGTCAAGGACTACGGACTGCGCTATGACGATTATATTCGGGCGCAGGCGGTCGACGGGCGCATGATGAATATCGCCGAGCTTACGGTATTGCGAAATGGCGCGCAAGTGGCGCGGATTCGACCGCGCGTGGACGATTATCCCGACATGCCCATGACCATCGCCGGCGCGCACAGCACCCTGGAAAACGACTTCTACGTCTTGTTGATCGGCGGGAATCGGGAGCGCGCGACTTTTCGCATTTATATCAATCCGCTGGTGAATCTCGTGTGGTGGGGAGGCATCGTGCTGATAATCGGGACAGTGATCGCCGCCTACCCGAAAGTGGTCCCGGCGCGGCGCGTTCGCAAGCGCGAGGCGGAAGACTCCAGATGAATGTGCTCGTTTCCCATCGTCTACCCCACCCCCCTGCCCCCTCCCCGAAGCATCAGGGAGGGGGAGCGCGTTCGACTGGTTTGACACCCGGCGGAATAACTTTTGCGAAAAAAGTATCATTATCCCGGGTATGTAACAATTTCATTTGCGATCAATTCGTGTTTTGGCTATGCGCAAGCGTCTTTTTGTTCGTAGCGAGTATGGCGCAGGCGCAGGACGGGGCTGTTTCCGACAACGCGGTGAACGCGGTCGCGGAAAAGATGTACTGTCCGGTCTGCGAGAACATACCGCTGGACGAGTGCCAGACGCGAGCCTGCATCGAGTGGAAAGAAGAAATCCGGCTGCAATTGGCGGAAGGCAAGGATGAAGCTGCGGTGATCGACAGTTTTGTGGGGCGCTTCGGCGACCAGGTGGTCGGCATTCCACAGGACCCGGTGTTGCGCGGGCTGACCGTCGTGACGCCGATCCTGGCGCTATTTCTGGCGATCGCGCTTGGCGCTTATACCTTTTCCCGCTTTGGCGCGCATCGGCGCTTGAGCATCAGCGACGAGGCAGATTTGAGCGCGACAGTCGCGGACGACGTTTATCGGCAGCGACTGGAAGAAGACCTGGCGGCGCGGCGATAGAGCGCGCGATGAGCGAAGTTGAGCAACTGGAATTCCTGGATCACGCGGTTCCCAATCGCCGTCAGCGCCGGTTTACTTTGGGCACGGCGGTTCTGTTAGCGGGGTTCCTGGCGCTGGCGCTGGCATTGGCGCTGCAATTGGCGCGGCAAAACGCCAGGCAGCCCACTGCCGGCTCGGCGCCGGATTTTCATTTGAAATTGTTTGACGGTGGCGAACTGCGGCTGTCGCAGTTGCGCGGTGGGGTGATATTGCTCAACTTTTGGGCGAGCTGGTGCCCGCCCTGCCGAGACGAAGCGCCGGATCTGCAAGCGCTTCACAGCGACTTCAGCGAAGCCGGTTTGACGGTAATCGGGATCAACATTTTGGAGAGTTCGCGGGAAAAGGCGCTGGATTTCATCGATGAATTCGGCCTCAGCTACCCCAATGGCGAGGACACGGGGCAGTTTATCGCGAAACTGTATCGCGTTGAAGCGCCGCCGGAAAGTTTTCTCATCGACAGAACGGGGGAGATTCAGCGCTTTGTATTGGGCGCGGTCAGCTATGACGACATGAGTCGCAGCATTCGCGAGTTGCTGGCAAGTTGACGATGAGCATCCTGGGGCTGATCATATCACTCGTTTTGTTTTTGATCGCGATTGCAGTAGTGGCGCAGCCATTTTTGCGACCGCACAAGGCATCAGAGAAAGACGACCTGCAGTTGCAAGTACAGCGTGACCGCGTCCAGGTGTACTACGAACGCGTTTTGACCAATATGCGCGATCTCGACGAGGATTATGCCACCGGCAAGATCGACAAAGCCGACTATCGCGACGAGCGCGAGGTCTGGGCGCATCGCGGCATACGCCTGTTGCGCGTTCGCGACGGCTTGGACGCGCGACAAAGCCTGGTAACGGGGAAGGACGTCAATGCGGACACGATCGACGAGGCGATTGAAGCGGCGATTTCGGCTTACCGCGAAGGCGCGGCGGCGGTGATTCATGATCCGTCTGCGCGCGAGGCGAACTAGAGATGTCGCGCCTGATGCCGGTTTGCCTGATCTTGGTCGCATTGCTCTGCGCCTGCCGCGGCTTGGGCGGCGAGCCAGAGATCGTCGCGACATACGCGCCGCAGCCAATGGCGGAGAATCCGACAGTTGCCGCCGATTGGCGGCCCGACATCGCCCGTGGAGGGCAGATCTTCGCAGAAAACTGTACCGACTGCCACGGCATCAGCGGCGATGGCCAGGGCGAGTTGGTATTGTCGGGCAGCGTCAGCGCGCCGATTGACATGACAGACCGGACCTTGACCAGAGCCAAGTCGCCGCTGGACTGGTTCACGATTATCAGCGAAGGCAATATCGAAAAACTGATGCCGCCCTGGCAAAATGCCTTGAGCGAAGGGGAACGCTGGGATGTAACGATGTATTCCTATGCGCTGGCATATGACGCTGAACTGCTGGCGACGGGAGCGCGTTTATGGGCGGAAGGCTGCGGCGATTGTGAATTGCCCTCTGTGATTCCGCCCCTGTACAGCGACCAGGACTATGGCGGTGCGCTGAACCGGGAAAACTTCGCCGACGCGCTTGAATCGGAAGAAATTGCCGCTGTCGTCGCCTACGCGCGGATGCAGAGCTTGCGCGGCGCTGGCGAACCAGCCGAGAATGTCGAAGCCGCGCTTCCCCTCGGTCAGATCAGCGGGCGCGTTCAACACGGGAGCGCTGGCGGGATCGTACCGCCCGATACCGTAGTGCAACTGCAATTCGGGAGCCCGGAGATCGGATTCAGCATGGCGGAGGCATCGATCGACGCTGATGGCAATTTTGTTTTTGCGGATATCCCGCTGAGTGCCGACATCTCCTATGTCATTGGCGTAATTTACGACGGTCGCGTGTACAGCCGTTTGCTGCCGGAAGGCGCGCGCCAGCAGACAATTACAATCTATGACCTGACCAACGACCCGGCCGTCATCAGCGTGGCGGCGGTTGATCTATTCTTGAATCCGGTTCAGTTGGAGCCTCACGGGACGGGCTTGCACATCACGCAGATTATCCGCTATCGCAATGATTCGGACCGCATCTACACCAGCGGCCGCGGCTTTGAGGACGGACGGGAAGCGAGTCTGCTGCTTCAGTTTCCGGTTGGCGCGAAGATCATGAGCGACGACGCGGCTGGTCGTTTTGTGCTGATTGAGGATCTGGAACGACTGCCCGATTCGCTAATCGATACGCTGCCAGTCGCGCCGGGCAGCGGGCACGAAATCCTTGTCGAGTACTTTTTGCCTTACGTCGACAGCCTGGATTTCGAACAAGCCTTCAACAACCGGGTGGCAGGCGATATCACCGTCATGCTGCCGAAGACGCTGAGCATAAAAAGCGCCGAACTTAATGCCACTCCTGAAAGCGGCGGATCAGACAATGTCAAGGTATATGGGGGAACGCTCAACCAGGATCGTGATCCGCGGCTGCGCTTTGAGATCGCCGGGGATCCCTTCGCGACCAGCAGCGACGATTCCGGCGTGCTGACCGGGGAAAGCCTGCTGGCGGCGCTTTTGGCGCTCATCGCCGCCGCAGTTGCCCTGCCCGCTGGATTTGCTCTGTGGCGGCGGCGAGCGCCGGATCAGTCGGGCTCGATTGACAGCCTGGCCAAGCAAATCGCGCAACTGGACGACGAGCATGACCGGGGCCAGATCAATCACGACCTCTATCATCATCGCCGGCGCGAGCTTAAAGCCAGGCTGGCTGAACTGATGAGCCAGCGGCGGGACGTGTGATGGGCGAAAAAACTCCGACAATCGAGGTTGAGAATCTGAGCAAGACTTTTGGCTTCCGCCCGGTCCTGCGCTCAGTCAGCTTCGCCGTGGCGCGCGGAGAGACGATCATGCTGCTGGGGCAGAACGGCGGCGGCAAGTCGACGCTGCTGCGCCTGCTGGCCGGCTTGAGCAAGCCGACGGCTGGCCTCATACGCATCGGCGGCTGGCAGATGCCAAAGGAGGCGATGGAAGTACGCCGCCAGATTGGGCTGGTCAGTCATCAGCCCCTGCTCTACGGCAACCTGAGCGCGCGGGAGAATCTCGACTTCTTCGGCAAACTTTACGGCCTGGCAAAGGACGAACGCGGCGACGCAATCGGCGCATTACTGGACCAGGTCGGTTTGGCGAAACGCGCCGACAGCCTGGCGCGCGATTTCTCGCGCGGCATGCAGCAGCGCTTGAGTATCGCCCGCGCCTTGCTGCATCAGCCCGAGATCTTGCTCTTGGACGAGCCATTTACCGGCCTCGACCAAGCCGCCGCGGAAACACTGGAGCACCTGGTCATGGCGGCGCAACGGGAAGGACGCACGCTGATTATGACGACGCATCAACTGGGACGCGCGCCGACTCTAGCGGGCCGCGCGCTGATTTTGTCGCGGGGACAGATCGCCTTTGACGGCGATATCGCAACCATGAGCGCTGCCAGTTTGGGCGAACTGTATGCAGGTCTTTGCGGCGGCGCGGCAGTGGCATGAAGACGGGTTTCCGGACCGCTGTGCTGGCCATTGTCAGCAAGGACTTGCGCGCGGAAACCCGTTCGCGCGAATTATTGAGCGTGATGGCCATGTTCGCGTTTCTGTGCATTTTGGTTTTCAGCTTTGCGCTGGAACTGGACCGGGTGGCGCGGGAAGAAGCGATCAGCGGCGTGCTTTGGGTTACGCTCGTCTTCGCCAGCTTGCTGGGTTTCAATCGCAGCCTGGCGCAAGAGGGCGACCAGGGAAATCTGGACGCCATGCTCCTGGCGCCGGTTTCGCGCCCGGCGATTTTCTTTGGCAAGCTGCTCAGCAACTATTTGTTCACCTCGATCGTCGCGCTGGTGATACTCCCGCTGATGACGGTGATCTACAACAATAATTTGCTCAAGGGCTGGTTGATCGTCACGACTGTGGTGGGGGTTTTGGGTTTTTCAAGCATTGGCACCTTGCTGGCGATGCTGACATTGCATACGCGCTCGCGCGAGGCGCTGTTGCCGATAGCGATGCTGCCGGTGGCGCTGCCGCTGCTGCTGACGGCTGTGCGCGCGAGCACGAATATACTCAATGACGCGCCGGCGCGTGAATGGCTGCTGTGGTTGCAGTTGCTCGCCGCTGTCACCCTCATCTATCTGGCGCTGTGCTGGCTCTTGTGCGGATTCGTGCTGGAAGAGTGAGTTGTGTCTGTAAGCAGGCGGGGCAATCGCTTCAAAATCATAGTCCATCAATATACCGTCAATTCAAACTAAAATATAACCACAGAAGTAAATGCAAGTAAGTCGTGCGAATAATTTGATGAAATATAGAAAACTACAAAATAATCGAATCCCGTAGGGGCGACCAATCTGGTCGCCCGAAACCGCGCCAT
>DAOULD010000089.1:0-13015 GCA_034420635.1 Anaerolineae bacterium
GCAAATGTGCGGTCAACCCGATGATGTTATATGATATGCTGGAAATCGCCAAGTTTCGGCTGCGAACGGATTTGCCCGGGTCGCCTCCGACATTGCTTGCGCGCGCTGCCATAGTGGGGATTGGTATGGTCGAATGTACAGGAGCCAGGGATGAAGTCCGAATTGTTGCGATACAGCCAGCTTAGCGGCAAGGAGATTAACTTCTATAACATGGTTGGCTATTTGTGTCTGCCGGGATTGATCCGGCGGGAGACGGCGGCTGATCTGGCTGAGGAAACGCTTCAGGTGATGGAAGGCTTGGGCATCGCCAAGGACGATTTGCGCACAGCCAGGACGAGCGCAGACAAATTACGCCAGAGCCGACAGTATCTGGCTGGTTCAAGCCTGGAGCGCTTAATCCACAGCGAGGCTTTGAATGCGCTGGCCGGGCAATTGATGGGCGGTCCTTCAACGCTCTATCTGCCCTTCACAGCGGTCAAGAGCGGAGGCGGCGGCGGTCGATTTCACTTTCATCAGGACAATCAGTATACGCGTTTCGACGGACCCGGCATCAATATTTGGTTCGCGCTCATGGAAATGACGCCGGACAACGGCTGTCTGCAGATTGCCTCGGGGACTCACCTGGGCGGCACGATCGACTCGGTCGAAAGTGAAGACAGGGATGGTCACCGAACCGTGGCCGTGGAACCGGAAGCCTTTTTGCCGCTGCGAATGATGCCCGGCGACGCGGTGGCTTTCTCGCGCTTGACACTGCATGGGTCGGGCGCCAATATCACGGAGCAGCCGAGGCTGGCATACGCTGTGCAGTTTCATCGAGACGACGTGCGCGCGACCCGAGATGGCGAAGATCTTGGGCTGCTCAAGGAGAATCCGCGCTTTGACCTCGGACCTGTTAAAGCCTTTTCGCCGGACGGTGATTGATGCTGAGCGCTAACTGAAGACTACTGAAAGATTGCGCCTTGGAGCGTATCGAAAGAAGGTGATGGCATTGAACTTCAATCCGATTGAGATGATAAGACCCAAGCGGGAGATCGCCGGCATCAGCGCGATCCTGTTGCCTTTCCATGACAACTGCGAGATCGACTGGCTTGGTTTGGCGAATCATGTGCGACGCACGGCAGAAGCCGGCTTGACGCCCGCCGTCAATATGGATACCGGCTATGCCAACTTGATCAGCGAAGCCCAACGTCAGCAGGTCTTGGAGGTCACGCGTGAAGTGCTGGGAAGCGGCGCTTTCGTGGCTGGCGCCTTTGTATCGGACAAGGATGGCGACGCCTTTGACGGCGACGCTTATCTGCGCCAGATCGAGTCGATACAGCGTCATGGAGGCAAGCCGATAATCTTCCAGTCCTATGGCTTGACGGGGCAAGCGGGCGAGGATATTGTCGCCGCCTACGAGAGATTGGGCGAGGCTACCGACGGTTTCATCGCCTTTGAACTTGGCGCCATGTTCGCGCCATTTGGCGCCATCTACGATATAAGCACTTATGAAGGCTTGTTGGGACTTAAGCGCTGCCTGGGCGCCAAGCACTCCTCGCTGAGCCGCCAGTTGGAATGGCAACGCTTGCTGCTGCGCGACCGGGTGAGGCCCGATTTCAAGGTGTTCACCGGCAATGACCTGGCGATCGATATGGTGATGTACGGCAGCGATTATTTGCTGGGCTTGAGCACCTTCGCCCCGGATCTCTTTGCCGAGCGCGATGCCATGTGGCTGGCGGGGGATGCGGGCTTTTATCAATTGAACGATCTTCTCCAGTACCTGGGATTCTTGGTTTTCCGTCCGCCGGTGCCCGCCTACAAACATTCCGCGGCGCAGTTTTTGAAACTGCGTGGCTGGATCGAATCTGACCAGACACATCCTGATTCGCCGCGGCGACCGGAAAGCGATATTCCCATCCTGACGGATATCGCCGGACGCCTGAATGTTTTGAAGGCGAGCTAGCGGATGGCTTACCGACGAGTCGCGCAACTGCGCAACTATCAACAGTTCACAAGTTACTGCGAATCCGTCGGCGCCGACCTGCCGGTTGATGAGCGCGCGGAATTTGGAAAGGAATCTCCGCTGGCGCGACCCTATGCCTACCGTCAGCATGATTTCTCGAACCGTTTCGCCATTCTGCCCATGGAAGGCTGGGATGGTAGCTCCGATGGAGGAGCGACCGACTTGACAATTCGGCGCTGGCGACGCTTCGGCGAGAGCGGCGCCAAGCTGATATGGGGTGGCGAGGCGGTGGCGGTGCGACCTGACGGACGGGCAAACGCGCGTCAGTTAGTCATCAACGAGCGTACGGTGAAGAGCATCGCTGAATTGCGGCAGTCACTGCTGGATGCCCACGAAGCGCGCTTCGGATCGGCAGACCAACCCTTGATTGGTCTGCAGTTGACGCATTCAGGCCGCTTCTGTCGCCCAAATGGTCCCAAGCTGGAACCGATGGCGCTTTACCGGCATCCCTGGCTTGACAAGAAATTCCAGTTCGAAGATGACAACTGCCTCATGAGCGACGGCGAGATCGACGCCTTGATTGAGGACTTCGGGCGGGCGGCGGCGCTGGCGGGGCGCGCGGGCTTCGACTTTGTCGACATCAAACATTGCCACGGCTACCTCGGCCACGAGTTCCTCAGCGCTGTCAATCGGGAAGGCAAATATGGCGGCAGCTTCGAGGATCGCACGCGCTTCCTGCGGGAAACGGTTGAGTTGGTTCGCGCCCTGGCGCCGAGCCTGGATATCGGCGTGCGCTTGAGCGCCATCGATTGGGCGCCCTTTCATGCGGGAAGCAATCGTATCGGCGAGCCCATGCCCGGTGACGGCCACACCTATCCATACGCGTTCGGCGGCGACGGCACGGGGATCGGATATGACTTGAGCGAGCCCAAGCGATTCCTGGCGCTGCTGCGCGAACTGGATATCGGCTTGGTTTGCATCACCGCCGGCAGCCCCTATTACAACTTTCACATTCAGCGCCCGGCGATCTTCCCGCCCTCCGACGGTTATTTGCTGCCCGAAGATCCGTTGGTTGGCGTCGCGCGCCAGATCCAGGTGACGGCGGAATTGAAAGCGGCGTTTCCGGACCTGACGATGGTGGGATCGGGGTATTCGTACCTGCAGGATTGGCTGCCCAATGTGGCGCAGGCGGTGATCAAGCGCGGCATGGCCGATTTCATTGGATTGGGGCGCATGGCGCTAAGTTATCCGCACTTGCCGGCTGATCTCTTGGCTGGGGGTCCTTTGCAGCGCAAACGCATCTGCCGCACCTTCAGCGACTGCACAACCGCCCCGCGCAACGGCATGGTGTCCGGCTGTTTTCCGCTGGACGACTTTTACAAGTCGCGGGCTGAATACGAGCGCCTGACGGCTCTGAAAAAGGAACAAGCCGCACAAGACGCGTGAGGCTCCTGTGCTGATCTAGTTCCAGCCGTATTCCGACGCTTTGAAATCGATCATGCTGCCGTGATAGTAAGGCACGGTCGCCAATTCAGGTTCCGCCATCAAGTCGAGTTGCGCGTGGTCGGCGTCGCTCAATTTCACATCGAGGGCGCCGATATTGTCCAACAAGTGCTCCATCGTGCGCGGACCGATGATGGTGCTGGTCACGCCGGGCTTGCTGATAACCCATGCCAGTGCGATCTGACTGGGGCTGCAGCCTTTTTCTCTTGCCAACTCTACAATCCCATCCAGTAGGTCATAGGCGCGATCGCTGAAATGCTTCTGCAGCCGTCGCTCAAAGGCAGGACCGCGTCCGGAATCGCTGCCGAAGCGGCTGTCGCCCGGGATCGGCTGCCCGCGCTTGTATTTGCCGCTGAGGAAACCGCGGGCCAGCGGCGACCAGGGCAAGATCGCCAAGCCATAACTCTGCGCCATGGGAATCAATTCGCGCTCGATGCTGCGGTCCAGCAGATGATAGGGCGGCTGCTCGCTGACGAAGCGATTCAGTCCCAGTTCCTTTGCGACCCAGAAAGATTCCAGGATGCGCCAGGCTGGAAAGGTGCTGGCGCCGATATAGCGCACTTTGCCCGCGCGAATCAAATCGTCGAGCGCCCGCAAGGTTTCGTCGATGGGAATATTGGAGTTGGGACGGTGTATCTGATAGAGGTCGATATAGTCCGTTCCCAAGCGCTTCAGGGAGGCTTCGCATTGCTGTATGATATGTCGCCGATTGTTGCCGGCGGCCAGAATATCCTCGTCGTCCATTCGACCATGCACTTTGGTGGCGAGAACGATGCTCTCCCGTTTGCCATTGCGTTTTAGGGCTTTTCCCACGGCGATTTCACTGCCGCCGCGCGAATAAACATTCGCGGTATCGAGAAAGTTGACGCCTTCGTCGATGGCTCGATCGATAATGTCCATGCCATCGGCGTCGCTTGTCACCCCGCCGAAGTTCATACAGCCGAGGCAGAATTCGCTGACCATGACGCCTGTGCGTCCGAGAGAACGATAATCCATTTTCCACTCCAGTTTCTAACAGCTTGAGTTGCGTATTGTATCGCAAGCTCTTGCCGAAGGGTTAGTGCCAAGCTGATGACTTGCTGATCATAGAATGTCAGGAATCATCCCAGTAATTCCAAGAAAGTAATGCAAATATAAGGAGCGTGTAGGGGCGACCAATCTGGTCGCCCGCTGTCCAGGTTTCACTGTCGGGCGACTTGATAGAGTCCGTTGAAATTCTACCCCACCCCCCGGCCTCCTCCCCGAAGCATCGGGGAGGAGGAGCTTGAAGACCCGTTATGAATCATTATGGTCTTTTGTTTATATGCAACAGTGACTGGGCTTGGTCGTAAACTGTGATTTTCAACAGAGTCTGATAAGTCGCCCCTACACTATTCTTCTGATTGTTGCATGACTTACTTTCACTTACTCCTGCGGACAAGCCTTACAACTATGCGATGACCGATTTTCGACGGAAACTGGCAAAACAGCCCCCGAAATGCGGTATATTGGTCTAACGCTGTTTTCTGTGGTCAGGAGGATTTCACATGGCGGAATACGGCAAATTAACATCGGGAGAAACGGTGGAGCAATTCGCGCTGCGCAACAGCGCCGGAATGGAAGTGAAAGTCATCACTTACGGCGGCATCATCACCTCTATCCGCGCGCCAGACCGCCAAGGCAGGTTTGCCAATGTCGCGCTTGGCTTCGAGAGCCTGGAAAAGTACGAAGCCGGGCATCCCTATTTTGGCGCCATCACCGGGCGATACGCCAATCGTATCGCCGATGGTCGCTTTACACTCGACGGGAGGGAATATACGCTCTTCGTGAACGACGGGCCGAACAGCTTGCATGGCGGAGAGAAGGGCTTCGACAAGCGTATCTGGAAAGCGCGCGAATTGACTGAGGGCTTGCAACCCGGTCTTGAATTAACCTACCGCAGCGCGGACGGCGAAGAAGGTTACCCGGGAAACCTGGACGCCCTCGTAAGGTACACGCTGAGCGACGATAACGCGCTCCGCATCGATTACACAGCTTTGACAGACGCGCCGACGGTCGTCAATCTGACCAATCATAGCTACTTCAACTTGCTGGGAGAGGGCGAAGGGACGATTTACGATCATATCCTGACCTTAAATGCCGACCGCTTCACGCCCATTGACGGCAATTTGATCCCGACCGGCGAATTAGCGGCGGTTGCGGGCACGCCCTTTGACTTTCGCAATGCAAAAGCGATCGCTGCCGGATTGCGGTCTTCGCATGAGCAGATCGCGCTGGCGGGTGGCTACGACCAGAATTTCGCGCTCAATCGGGAAGGCTTGTCCGAGGGAGAACTGGGGTTCGCGGCGGGGGTCTACGAAGCGCGCTATGGCAGGCGCATGGAGGTTTGGACGACGGAACCGGGCATCCAATTCTACTCGGGCAATTTTCTCGACAGCACGCTGGTCGGTTCAAGCGGACGCGCGTACCGTCAGGGCGACGGTTTGGCATTGGAGACGCAGCATTTTCCAAATTCGCCCAATCAGCCGCAATTCCCGACAACGGTCTTGCGTCCCGGGGGGCGTTATGAATCGACCACGGTTTACAAGTTTGGGACGGATTAGCGTCTTGGTTGGTCAGTCTTTGGTGGTGGGATCAAATGCGTCTCGCAAGCCATCGCCTATGATGTAAAGGCAGAGCACGACGGTCGAGATCAGCATGCCCGGGAAGAAGACCAGGTGCGGCGCGACTTTGAAGAATTCGCGCGATTTGCTGAGCATATTGCCCCAGGTGGCGGTAGGCGGCTGTACGCCAAGCCCGAGGAAACTCAAGGCTGATTCGATCAGAATGACATTGCCGATGATGATGGCCAAGTTGACAATGGTCACCGAGAAGATGTTGGGCAGGATATGAACCAGCATGACTCTGGCATCGGATGCGCCGATCGCTTTGGCGCTTACGATGTATTCTCGCGAACGGATCGAGAGCGTCTCGCCGCGCACCAGCCTGCAGGTCAGCGTCCAAATCAATAGCACAAGCGAAAAAATCAATGTGCCTGCGTCCGGCTGAAAGATGGTGGAGATGACGATGAGCAAGACCAACACTGGTATTGAATTCAAAGTCGTGATAATCCAGTACAAAATGTCATCAAGGATGCCGCCGAAGTAACCCGTGAGAATGCCCAAGGTCACGCCGACCGCCAACGCCAAAGTGCCGGACAGAAAGCCAATCAACAAGGAGACTTGGCCCGCGTACAACAACCGGGAAAGGTGATCGCGGCCGAGATTGTCGGTGCCGAGGATGTGCCCGGCGCTGAAGACCGGCAGGTGCTTTGCTTCCGCGGCATCGGTTGTATTGGGGTCCACACCCAAGATGCTGGTTATCAGCGGCGCGCCCGCCGATAAAAGCGTCAGCAAGAGCAGAACCACGATGGCTGCCATTGACAGCTTGTCATTGCTCAAACGGATCAGCGCTAACTGCGACAGCGAACGGCTGCGCAGCATCGAATCTACTTCAAGGGTTGAGACGCCAGTTTTGCTTTTGAGCATCGGCCTCTCCTAGGTCAAGCGAATGCGCGGATCAATGATGACATACAGAATATCGGAAAGCATGAGGCCAAGAATGGTCGCAATAGCGGAAATGATGACGATGCCCATCACAACCGGGTAGTCTTGCTGAATGGCGGCATTGAAGAACACACGCCCAACACCGGGCCAGGCGAAGACAGTCTCGATAACCGTCGCGCCGCCCCACAGGTTGGTCAGGATCGGTCCCAGCAGAGTCGCAAAGGGGATCAGCGCGTTGCGCAAAGCATGTCGGAAATCGATTTGTCGCTGCGACAGTCCTTTTGCCTTGGCGGTCCGGATATAATCTTGGCTGAGCACTTCCAAAGTCGAGGTGCGCAAGTAGCGGGAAAAATTCGCCAAATCCGCCCCGGCAAGGACGATTGCGGGCAGCACAAGATACTGCCATCGCTGCAAGATCTGCGGGCATTCGCCGGTGAGTGTCAAGCCGCATCTCCCGCCCAGGGGGACGAGGCCCAAATGAACGCCAAAAATCAGAAGCAAGATCAACCCGAGCCAGAAATTCGGTATCGCGTTTAAGAGGACGGCCAGCACCCTTGCCACGTTATCAAACAAGCTGCTTTTTTTCGCTGCGGAAATGACACCGATGGGAATGCCCAAAACCATGGCGATGACCAAAGCGGAAACGCTTAGCTCCAAGGTGGCCGGAATGGCAGCGGCGATGATTTCCATCACAGGCTTTTTCCGGACGAAAGAGTCGCCAAAATCGCCGCGCAGGATGCCATAGTTGCTGCCCGGCGGCTCTGGTTTGCCATCTCCATTGGTATCAAGCTGGGTGAAAAGCTCAAAGGCTTGATCGGCAATGCCATCGCCGTCGCTATCCCAGCGCAGCCAGTCATCACCAATTAGCCAGCGCAAGTACTGGATGTGGAAGGGGTCATCGACGCCGAGCTGCGCCCGCAGTTCCGCCCGCCGTTCCGCTTTGATGTTGGGCGCGAAGTAAAGCCGGATAATCGGGTCGCCCGGCGCCAGCCACAACAAAAAATAGGACAGCAGCGTGATGCCGAAGAATATCGGAATGGATTGCACCAGGCGGCGAATGATGTATTTGATCATGCAAAAAGCCAGTTTCAGCAAAGGAAAGAACGTGCCGGCAAATATACCGGCACGTTCTTTCAGTTTTGTCTATCGCGCTTTAGGGGCTGATAGCGATATCAGCCATGTTGGCATAGCGGATCTCGGCATAGGGCATCCAGTTCTGGACCGAATTGGCTTCGGCATACATGCTGAATGGCGCGAAGAGCCACCACCAGGGCAGATCTTCGTGCAAGATCCGGCTGATCTCGTGGTAGAGCGCCTGGCGTCCTTCGAAAGCGCAGCCCGGCAGCGCCAGCGCCTCATCATAGAGCTCGGTGACGCGGTCATTGCGGTAAGAGACGAAGTTGAATCCGCCACCGACCAAATCGCCGACCGGCGTGAAAACATTGCGCGCATCGGTGTCTTGATCAAGATTGGTGAAGCCGATCATGATGGCGTCGAAATCTTGACCGAGCAGGAACTGAACCAGCGCGCCGAATTCCTGCGTCTGGAAATCGACAGCGATGCCGATCTGACCCAACTGATCTTGAATGACGGTGCCGGCCGCTTCACGAACCAGGTTGCCGGAATTGGTCAGCAACTCGAAGGCGAATGCTGTGCCGGGCTCGGCGTAGAGGGCGTCTTCGGTAGCGACCAGCGGCGTGCTCGGGTCGTCGTCGTCATCGACGAAGCCGGCTTCCGCCAGCAGAGCCAATGCCGCATCCGGATTGTATTCCCAAGGCTCGATGCTGGAATCGTAACCCCAGAGCGCTGGCGTGCCAAAGCTGTTGACTTGCACCGCTTCGCCTTCAGCGGCGCCTTCAATGATATCGACATAGTTGACCGCCTGCGCCAAAGCCTGGCGCACGCGCGCATCGCCAAAGAGCGGGTGCTTGCCCTGGTCAATGGGGTTGCCGTCTTCATCCTGGCCATTGACCGGGTTGCTGCGATCGGCCATGTTAAAGCCGATGAAGGTCAATCCGTCGTCCACATATTCGTAGATCTGGAATTCGCCGGCTTCGGCGCGGTCGCGGAAGTCTTGCATTTGCACGGCCGGCACCGATGCCGAGCCAGCTGTGCCAACCGAGTTGACCTCGCCCGCCAGGAACTGCTCAATGCCGACGATTTGATCGGGCACGTTGCGGATGATGTAACCTTCGGGGGAAACGTCCATCCAGTGATTCTCGTTGCGAATCAAGCTGGTCTGCTGGTCTGGCACCAGCGCGCCAAAGTTGAAGACGCCCGCGGTGACGTTGGGATTCTTGTTGTACTCGAGATTATCGATCTCGGCGTAATTGCCGTCAAGCATGGGCTCAATGATGTGCTGTGGCAAGATGCCGAAGTCATCGAGTTCTTCAATCACGCGACAGGATGCCAGCTTCAGCGTGACGACCAGGGTTGTCGCGTCGACCGCCTCGACGCTTTCGACGCTTTGCAGCACATCAGTGCGCGGCGATGAAGTTTCTCCGCTGGCCAAAGCGTCAAAGGTGAACTTGTAGTCGAAGGCGGTAACGGGCGCGCCGTCATTCCAGGTGACATCATCGCGAAGCGAGAAGGTGTAGACCAGTCCGTCGTCAGAGATACTCCAGTCAAGAGCCAAGCCGTTGTCCTGATCGTTGCGTCCCGCTTTCATGGGCGCCCGTGTTTCGGGATCGATATTATACAAGCTGGGGAAGAGAAATTCGTTGAGCGCTAACTCAACCGTGTTGTTGGAAATCAGCGGATTCATATTTGTCGGGTCGCCACCGAAGTTGGTGCCGATCAAAATGCCGCCATCCTGCGCGCTTACGGCGAAGCCGAGGCTCGCCACAAACAGAACGAGAAAGAGTATCCTCACAAGCTTAAGCATCGCAATCTCCTGTTTGGTCAATTGTACAATGGGTATAATCATGCCATAAAAGTATAGCAGAGGTTAGGCTCGCATTGCCATACAGCAGTTCCAGGTACTGAATCGAAATCGGTTGAAATTCATTTTAGCCACCGAGGGCGCCGAGCACACAGAAGTAGTACCAAGAAAGTAATGAGAATCTGAAAAAGCGACGAGGTGTAGGGGCGTTTCGCTGAAACGCCCGAAAACAGTTGGTGAAGAAACGGGCGGCACAGCGTGCCGCCCCTACAGTACACCCATTTTTCGCAGGACTAACTTGGAACTGCTGAAAAAAACAACGCAGTACACTTTATCCTCGCTGGTGAGGATTTCCACTTCGGTTCATTCGTAGTTTTGGGTTAAGGATCTCATGTCGAGGGCTGTCCAAAATGTATTTCAACCGAAATGGATACACTACCCAGTTCCGAAGGCAAGCGCTTCTTGGAAGCTCCCGGCGGATTCAACCGCGCCTGCTGCCTCATCCTAGAAGATTTGAACGGTCGGCTTCCAATCCATATCCGCGTCAAAGGGATAGCAGGGTCGTTCAATTCTATCGAAGGGCAGCGCCGTGATGTCCTGATTCACCGAACCGGGTGACAGCGCCAGATAAGCGGCGCGCGCCATGGCTTTGAGTTCCGGCTCGAGATAGCCGATCTTGATGGCGACGATGTCATGCTCTTCGGGTTTAAGGTTGAGATCAATGAATTGTTGGCGGCGATGAAATGCGCTGCGTTTGCTGGTCAGTATCGTGTGAATGCCGCCAGACTTGAGCACGACTTGCGGATTGTCGGCATCCGCCTTGATGGTTTCGACCGTTCCCGATATGTCCAATGGCTGACTAGCGCGCGTATCGAGCTTGCCGCCAATTTGCAGGTCAAGCTCCGTGCCCGGTCCCGCCGCTATGCAAGCGCGGACCGCGGCTGGATCGGCGATGCTGGCATAGATCATGTCGGGCGGCGCCAGCGCCAGCGCGCGCGACAGAAAATAGGTCACGTCCCCCGCGCCCCCGGCGGTGGGGTTATCGCCGGAATCGCTTATGAGCGCGGGCTTGACCGCGGCGGACATTGCCTGCCCCAGGCAATCGTCAACTGAAAGCGCCGGCGCCCCAAAGCCAAAATCCCGGCGATGCTCCCAGTAGAGAGCGGCTAATTCCCGCGCCGCCAGGCTGATCTTTTCTTCGCTCATGCCGAGGGCGATGGCGCAGGCGGTCATGCGCGGTTCGTCCCCCCAAACATATCCGACTTGTATGGTCGCGTCGAGCACGGCGCGCCCGTCGATCTGCGCTTCAATCGCCCCATAGACGCTCTTTCCCGGTTCCCATTCTGTGCTGGTCTTCTCGCCGGGCAAAGCCACCGGAATCTTGACAAACGCCTTCCGTGGGCGAATGCCCCGGCGCAGGCAACGCAGCAAGAGCGACATCGCCCGCTCGCGCGTTTCCAGGGCGTCGATATGGGGCGCGGTCCGGAAGCCGGTGATAATATCGAGCGTAGCCATGATTCTGTCGGAGACGTTGCCATGGAGATCGTAGCTCGCGGACAGGAGGGCATCGCCGCCCACGATTTCGCGAATCGAGCTGTACAAGTCAGCTTCGGCGTCGTCCATGCCGGCCACGTTCATGGCGCCGTGCATATCCAGATAGACGCCATCGAATGGTCCCCGGGATTGCAACTGCCCCAAAAGCTCGTTCTTGATCGCCTCATAGGCGGCCGCTTCGACGGGCCCGCCGGGCAAGGCTTTTGCGGTGATCGCACCGACGAAATCAACGTCCGGGTGCTTGTCCAGAAAGGGATAGAGTTCTGTGAAGGAGTCATCGGTCTCCCGCGAAATACGAAAGTCGCCCAAGCGCGTGGGCAGGGGGGAGAAAGTGCAGCTTTCAGTTGCGATGCCACCGATAGCGATTCTCATTTTTCAGCCTCTTTCTGGCGGTGATACCAAACCAGAGCCGCAGCGCCCAGCGCGGCGTCTGCATGTTGCGACAGGATTATGGCTGTATATTCCAAACTGCCTGGCAGACAGCGGACTTGCAGGGCTTCGCGCATATCCGCCTCCAACAAATGGAAAAGCGCATGTATCAGCCCGCCGCCCAAGACGATGCTCTCGGGATTGAACAGGTTAATGCACCAGGCGCAAGCGACGCCGAGCGCGGTAGCCGCTTGCCGGAGGACGAACGAAGCGAGCGGGTCGCCTTGGTCGGCGCAGCGGATGATGGCTTGCGTTGTCAGATCACCCATGCTGAGCCCCGATTGGGGGAAGTCTTGAATGTGTTCTCGCGCAATCGCGACCAAGCCCTTGCCTGATATGGACATCTCCAAGCAGCCGCGTAAACCGCAGGAGCAGGGTCGACCCTTAACTGGATCAATCGAAACGTGCCCGATTTCCATCTCTGAATGGGTCGCCCCGCGCAAGAGCGTCCCCTTGCTCACAGCAGCGCCGCCCAGGCCGGTTCCAATCGCCAAGTATACGAAGTCGGTCATGTTCGCTGCGGCGCCAAACAGCATCTCGCCGATTGCGCCAACGTTCACATCATTGTCGACATAAATGGGCAAGGGCTGCGCGAGCCGTTGGGCAAGTTCGCCTCGCAAGTGCAACTCGCGCCAATTGAGATTGACCGCGTTCAATGCCAGCCCTCGATCGCTGTCGACGGGACCGGGGACGCCTATGCCGATAGCCGCGCAGCTTTCATGCGCGGCCAATAGTTGCCCGAGTTGGCTCGCAATGCGGTCGAGCGTTTGGCCCAAAGAATCGCCGCTGTTGGTTGGCAGCGTGTGATGATCAAGAATGCGGCCCCTGCGGTTGACGACAGCAAATGCCATCTTGGTCCCGCCGATATCGAGCCCGATGGCCAGTTCTTCAGGCATTTTTAATCCTTGCGGATCCGGACAGTCGCCAGCCGAGTTTAGCGTTTGACGGAACAAACCGCCAGAATCCGCGCTGAAAGCCCGAGGTAATCGCTTCAAAATATTATTACTAGAGGGTATATAATCAAACTGAAAATTAACTACAGAGACGCAGAAGTAGAACCGAGTAAGTTATGCAACGAAATGAGGAGCCTGTAGGGGCGGCTCGCTGAGCCGCCCGTCGTCATATTTTCTTGCCCGATGATGTCGCTCATGCGTTGATTTTCGGGCGTTTCAGCGAAACGCC
>DAOULD010000090.1:0-6100 GCA_034420635.1 Anaerolineae bacterium
CGCAATACTATTTCAAGCGAATGCCGACGGCAGTCAAGTGCCATTGGCGACTGTCAAACCCAATCAATTTTTCAATCAAGAAGCGCTGTTCAGCGATTTTGCGCAGTCCGCAACCTTGCGCGCCTCGCAGAATGCAACCGTGGCCAAGTTAGACAAGGATGCCTTCGACGCCCTCTTGAAACGCCACTCGGAATTAAGCGCGGCAATCGGACTGAGCAGGGGCGACGTCGGGTCGGCAATCAATCCCCGCTTCGCTGAACAACGGGACGATGAAGAGGTGCTGATTGAGACCCGTCGCCACTACTGGGCTTTTCTGCGGACAGCCTGGATTCCCTTCTTGATAATGCCGGCAATGTGGGCAGCCGCGCTCGTTTTGGAGGCGGGGTCGCTTTCACTGCTGATAGTCCTTCTATCCCTGGTCTTTCCCGGCGCGGCGCTGATCTACTTCTTTGCGGAATGGCGTAACGACTCCGTGATCGTCACGGACCAGCGCATTATTCGAGTCGAGCGGACCATTCTGGCGATGCACCGGCAGATTACCCAAGTTGGCTTGGAGAGCGTACAGGAAATCAACTTCGCAATCCCCCCCTATGATCCCTTTGCGCGCTTGTTTCGCTATGGCAGCGTCATCATTAAGACCGCCGGATCGCAGGGCAATCTGGAGCTTGACCTGATACCTCGGCCGGAACAGTTTCAAAAACTGATCATTGAAGATCGACAGTACTTCGAAAGCCGAAAGGCGCAGCGTCACCATGCCATGGTGCGCGACGAGTTGCAACGATGGATGGCGGGCGAGAATCCCGAACTGGAAAACGAATTCAGGTCCTCGTCCGCTGATGCAAGCGCGCCGCCGAGGCCCGTCGCCGGCACGAACGGATACTTCAGCACGCGCATCGAAATGAGCAATGGCGATATCGTCTATCGCAAGCACATCAGTGTCTGGGCGCAGCATACCTTTATACCTATCGTGATTGCGCTTCTGGCTGTGACCGGGCTGCTATTGACCTTCACGGCGCTGAGCCCGGATTTGCGCATCGTAACTTTCCCCCTCTCCATGCTCGCCTTTTTGATCGGCGCTGTCATGTACTACTGGCTGGATTGGGATTGGCGGAATGACATATACATTATCTCCGACGATACGATCACCCTGGTCCGCAAGCGACCGTTTTTCCTGCAAAACCTGCGCGATCAGGTGCTCGTCGAGCGCATCGATAACGTGGAATCGGTGACAACGGGTTTCTTCGCCGCCATCATGAAATATGGAGACGTGCGCATGTCATTGATCGGCGCCGACGAACACAAACTCTTTCACAAGGTGTCGAATCCGCAACTGATCCAACAAGAGATTTCCCGGCGCCAGCACATGAAGGAAGAACGGCGCGCGCGTTATGACGCCATGCAGCAGCGGCAAATCCTGGGAGAGTACTTGGGCGCGGCCGGCGCGCAGACCTCGCAGCAAAACGCGGCGCATTCGCCGACATCGCAGCGGACATTGCCGCCCAACGCTGCTGCCTTGTCGCTACAGCGCGAAGAAGGGGCGCCCTTGCTAAGAGCCGCTAACAATCTTGATCGCAATCGACCGCCTCGTTTGCCAAAGAAGCGCCTCAATCATCTGCCGGGGGCAATAGAGTCGGACAATCTCCAGACAGGCGCCTCGGAGCGCAGGAGGCCACCCCGCTTCCGCCCCGATCGCGAGAATCTTTAAGACGCCATCGATATTGCGCCGAAGTTAAAGATCCAGACGCATATGCCACAGTTCTCGTTTGATCTTGAACTGATAGCGAGTGAGCAGGTCATTGATGATGTCGTCGTCGCGCGGATGCTCAATGCTGATCGTCGACCGTGGATAACGAGCCAGAACATTGCAGAAAAGCGCCTCGGCATGGGGAAGGTAATCGAGCCCGGGGGACGCGAAGAAGCGCAAGCGTATGTCGCTGAAGCTGATCAGGCTTTCCAGCCAGCACGAGACGAGAATCGCCAAGGTCGATTCGTCGCGGATGATCAACTTCTCGGTGCTGTTCAGGGAAAAAAGATTCAAAAGACGCTTCCACGGCGGGACACGGAAGCTCGATTCATGGGTAGGTTTCAGCCAGCCGAGCCCGCCTGAAACATTGGGGCGCGCCTCCTGCGCCAACCTGTATTCGGCCTTCCATTCGCTGTGCCCCAGGCGCGTGATATGGAAATCATGTCCGTCACAAAAGGGAGAACTGGCAAATCCGCTGCGCCTCCAGTGGCGCCAGGCGCGCTCATAGCGAAAACCCTGCCGCTCATAGAGTCTCAGCGCGGCTCTATTGTCATGGTTCACTTGCAAAATGACCCGCTTGCCATTTCTTTGACGGATCATTTCGAGACTGGCGTCCACCAGTTCGCCGGCGATTCCGCGCCGTTGAAATGCTGGATGTACCGCAACGTTTGCCAAAATCCAGGTTTGGGACATATCCTTGGGATAGCCCGCAGGGTATACGGACACATTCCCGACCAATTGACCGTCCATTATGTAGACAAATCCCAGACTAATGCCCAGCGCCAGATCGTTAAGCCGAGATATTAGATTGAGACCGTAACCCATGTGGCTGAGATAACGCATTTCGCGGATGGCTGAACGGCCGTTGCTATCCATCGAGTCGGCGAATACCAGCTCAATCAAGTCCGCCAAAGGACGCAGGTCGGCGCGCATATTCACCGGTCGCAATCCCTCCGGCGCGATTGCTGCCGGCGCCTTTGGCGTCACGCTTATTTCGGTCAATGGAGCCTTCCTGCCGCTGCCAGCTTGAACTAAGCCTAAACTTAGGTCAATAGCTTGTCAAGCTGCGCGGAAACCCTAGGTGCATTTCAGATTATTGGCAAGTTACATAATTTTGTCGTTCAAAAGCTCGATTAACCACAAAGACACGAAGAACACAAAGTTTTTTCTTGAAATCTCTGTGCGCTCTGTGCCTCTGTGGTGAATCCGTCTGCGCCTCTGTGGTTAATTTTCAGTTTTGAAGCGATTGCCCTGAAACCTTGCCCGCCCGAGGACGAAGGCGCCCTGGAAACCCAACTGCTCTTCCAAACCTGTGACACCATGACAGCAAATCGCGCGCCGCAACCTCATCTTGCCGTTTGAGACGTTTTCATATAGAACAATACCGACGAGCGCGATCGAACTAGATCGCCTGTGACCTAAGCTGTCCTGGCGGCAAACAGCGCTCAGCGCCTTCATTATGACAAGGAGAAAATGGATGTCCTATCGACCCATCGGTGGACGGCGACAGCGAAGCGCCGCGTGGCAATGGGTGATCATTGGCTTTATTCCCGGGCTGTTTTGCGGCCTCAGCATCATGATCGGCGTCATATTCGAAGGTACCCTGCTCGACTTTGTGCTGCCAACGCCTGTGCCGCGTATAGAGACGACCGTCGTGCATGTCGTTATGACCGCCACAGAGGATCCAAACCGCCCTTCCGCAACGCCCCAGGTCGAAGTCGTCGTGGTTACTGCAACGCCGGATCCCGCCCTGTCGGCCGGAGGCTTGAGCGCCGTATCTGTATCATCCCCGATTCCGGCAACTTCCGGCGCTGAATCAGCCGCGCTGCAGTCAAGTCCACTTCCGACCGCGATTCCAACCAATCGGCCCCCGCCCCTGGCGGTACAGGTGCCGGACATTCTGCAGGTATTGCGATCACTGGCGGTTTCCGTGCCCGGCGGCACATTCACAATGGGGACGCTTCCTGCCGAAGTCATTGTGGCGGTCGAGGAATGTACTGTGCGCGACGGCGGCGCCTGCCTCGCTACCTACGCCGAAGACTCCTATCCCGCGCACGCTGTTACGGTTGACGCTTTTTTGATGGAGACCACGGAAGTTACTCTGGAACAATACGTCGCTTTTCTGAATGTTCGCGGACCCGGCAGTCATCTCAACGGTTGCGCGGGCTTCCCCTGTATTCAGACGCGCAACGAAAGCGCGGACGCGCCAATCGTTTTCGATAGCGCCAATTACAGCATTCCAGGCATCTTGCCTCAGTATCCCGCCTATGGCATGACCTGGTACGGCGCGCGAGAGTACTGCGAGGCCATAGGTCGCCGACTGCCCACCGAGGCTGAATGGGAGCGGGCGGCGCGCGGCGACGACGGCCGCATTTATCCCTGGGGCAACACCTGGGACAACGCGCTGGCAAAGACGAACCGACCACTCGATACGCCCCCAGGTCCCCTGCCTATCGCCAGCTATCCCCTGGGAGCCAGCGTATATGGCGTTTATGATTTGGCCGGCAACATGGCGGAATGGGTCAGCGACTGGTACAGCGAGCGCTATTATGCGGCTTTGGCCGGGCAAGGCGCAGCCGTCAATCCTGCCGGTCCAGTGACTGGTTTGGAAAAAGTCTTGCGCGGGGGATCCTGGAATAGCGTGCCTTTTTTCAGCCGAGCGGTCCATCGCCAATCCTGGGATCCCAGCGAAGGCCAGCGCTGGATAGGCTTCCGCTGCGCCGCCGATATACCCAATGACGACGCTGTTGCTTCCTCCGACTTGAATCCCGCGACGCTGGGCATAAACGTACCGGCTGCTCCGCCACAGCAAACCGACATCGCCAATGCCCAGCCAACGCAACCGCCCCCGCCGGAAGCAAATCAATCTGCCGACACGACAGCATCCAACTCGGCCGGATGAGCGCATTTGAAACTGTTAACCGCCACCGCAGACATGGGGGGTGCATTTCAGATTATTGGCAAATTACATGGCTTTGTCGTTCAAAAGCAAAATTAACCACAAAGACACGAAGAACACGAAGTTTTTTCTTGAAATCTCTGTGCGCTCTGCGCCGGCGGTCAGTGTCTACGCGACCTCTGTGGTGAATCCGTACGTAGAACCCGTCAAAGGGCGATGTGCTTTTGTAGTTCCTAGAGCATTCTGCCAAAATATTGAAATACACCGAGACTTGGGCAAAAGCTTGCGGTGATAAGCAGTATCGGTCACACTAACAACTAGACAAAGCGATGCAGGTTGCGCAAATGGACCGTGAATACGTCTTGGTAATTGGCTCGGCAATGCTGGAAATCAGCGGTAAGTCACCGGATCGCATCCGCACCGGCAGACGTCAATTCGGTCATGTTCACTGTTCGGTGAGCGGCGTCGCCCGCAATATCGCCGAGAATCTCGCGCGATTGGAGATTGAAACCTTTCTGCTGTCAGCAATCGGCGAAGATGATTTTGGTCAACACTTGGTCGAGCAATCATCCGGCGCAGGCATTCATTGCAATCATATCCTGCGAGTGAGCGGCGTCCAAACCGCGGCTTCGCTGATCTTGGTACAGTCGCAAGACAAGACGACCCGGCTCGACGATTTGGCAATCATGGAATACCTTGATTCCGACTATCTAATCGAGCACGAATGGCTATTCGAACAGGCCGCGCTAATCGTTATAGACGCGACCCTGCAAGAAGAAGCGCTTGATACCCTGTTTGAATTGGCGGTCCGACACGACGTGCGCGTGTGCGCCGATCCCACCTCCCCGCTCATGGCAAACCGCCTCTGCAAGTACATACCGAACTTGTACCTGATCGTGCCCAACGCCAGCGAAACCGCCTCGCTTTGTGACCTGGATGAACCGGCGACAGAACGTGATCAAGCCATCAGTACCGCGCAGCATCTCGTTAATCTGGGCGCAAACGTCGCCGTCGTGACCTTGGGCGAACAGGGACTCGCTTATGCCGATAGCAGCGGCGGCGGATACATCCGCGCCATCCATACCGAGGTCATAGACGCGTCTGGCGCCGGCGACGCCTTCTCAGGCGCGGCCATTTTCGGCATCCTCAACGATGTGCCCATCGACGAAGCGATGCGACTGGGCGTGACCGCCGCTTCCCTCACGCTTGCCAGCGAGGAGACCGTACTGCCAACGCTCAGTCAAGAATTGCTTTACGACGAACTCTCCGCTTAGGCCACCGCCTCAGGCAATGCCCGCCTCCCCCGCCTGGAGATCGGCTCCGCGCTAAGCCCTCTGTGCTCTCAGTAAATGCAAGTAAATTATGCGAAAAAGTTGATGAAGTATAAACAGCCACAAAATAATCGAAAACTGTAGGGGCGTTTCGCTGAAACGCCCGAAAATCAACGCATGAGCGAC
>DAOULD010000091.1:0-6693 GCA_034420635.1 Anaerolineae bacterium
ATATATCGCCAATTCAAACCAAAATATAACCACAGAGGCACAGAGGGCACAGAGAAAAGTCATTCTAAATGAAAATTGCGCGCTTTTTTCTACAAATGGTCTTCAGTGACAAGCCACTATCCCTTTCGTTACGCAGATTCAGAGCAGTTTTGCCTTGCAATAGAACTTAAACTTTGTGTTCTTCGTGTCTTTGTGGTGAAAAAAATTTGAAGCGATTGCCCTGGCAGGGTATATAAATACATTTGACTCGACAGCTGCGTTGCAGCAAAATCAATCCGTTAAACGCGCCTGAATCGCATCAAGACCTTGATTTCAGAATTGGGGAAATATCATGAAAATCACCCAGATCATTTGTCAGGTTTTGCGCTTGGAGACTGTCGAAGCGAAGACAGCTGGCACGCAGGATACCTTGCTTATTCGAGTCCGAACCGATAGCGGATTGGAAGGAATCGGCGAAGTCGATTCGTCCCCGGAAGTCGCCAAAGCTGTCATCGACGCGCCCTTCAGCCACAACATCGCCTGCGGGTTACGAGAAATACTCATGGGCGAAAATCCGCTGGATACCAGGCGGCTGTGGCAAAAGATGTACCGGCAGACAATGTATTATGGCAGGCGGGCAGTTGTGATAACCGCGATGGCGGGCATTGATCTTGCCCTGTGGGATCTCAAGGGCAAGCACTTTGGCGTCCCTGTGCATCAGTTGTTGGGTGGCAAGCAGCACGATCAGATCAAAGCCTACGCCTCGACCCTATTCGGTCGAGATGGCGCTGAAACCCGGGATATCGGTCAACGCTGGACCGACTTCGGTTACGAAGCCGTCAAGTTTGGCTGGGAGCCAATGGGCCAATCGGAAGCCCTGGACATCGAATTGCTGCGCGGCGCGCGAGAAGGAGTTGGTCCCGACGCGGACTTGCTGATTGATGCCGGCTGCGTATATGACGCGCGCACAGCGCTTCGCCGAGCGCATACATACAGCGAGTACGGCATAGGCTGGCTGGAGGAACCGCTAGAGCAGGATGACATCGACGGCTACGTCTGGTTGCGCGACCGTTCTCCAGTGCCAATCGCCGGCGGAGAGGGCGAGTGCGGACGCGCGGCTTTTAAGCCCTGGATTGACCGACGCGCGCTGGATATCTATCAAGTTGACCTGGCTCGCTGTGGCTTCACCGACGGCCTATACATTGGCGAGCGCGTGGAAGAAAGCGGCGCTCTGCTGGTCAACCACTGTTACAAGACGCCCATAAGCGTAGCGGCATGCTTGCACTGGCTGTGCTTGTTCAAGGGAGCGTTTCTTTTTGAAGACTCGGTGGACGATTCGCCGCTCCGCCACGATCTAAGTCAGGAGAAGATGGGAGCGGAAAACGGCTTTATCCGCGTACCGAATCGACCGGGGCTTGGTTTGACGATCAACGAAGAATTGGTTGCCGAGCTGTTGGTTGCCGAATCCGGCGCATGAAGCGCATCAGGTTAGACTGCTTTACGGCTTCCGTCACCGGACAAATTTTGACGTTTAATTTCGCGGTAAGCAGTCGTTCTTCGCTTGAGCGACTCTATCGCGTCAATAGGTTGCGCGTCCGCCTGACAGGTCGAAGATGGCGCCGGTGCTGAAAGAGGCCTCGGGAGATACGATCCAGCAGGCGAAGGCTGCTACTTCGTCAATTGCGCCCAACCTGCCCATCGGGATCTTGTCGGTCAAAAAACGCAGTTTATCAGGATCAAGCGATTGCGCGAGTGGCGTTGCGATCATCGCCGGCGCCAGGGCGTTAATGGTAATCTGTGTGTTGGCATACTCTTTGCCGATAGCTTTGGTCAATCCGATCACGCCGGCTTTGGATGTCGAGTAGCCGGCCATCCCCGGATTGCCTTCTTTGCCGGAAATCGACGCCATAAGCAAGATTCTGCCATAACCAGTTCGCAACATCGCGTTTATGGCATATTTTGTCACGATGAAAGAGCCTATCAGATTGACATCGAGGACCTTGCGAAAGGTAGACAAATCGTACTCGGCTATGTTGGTAGCGCTGGGACCGACGATACCGGCGCAGTTAATCACGATGTCCAGTTTGCCGTGCCGCGCGACTGCGTTTTCCATGAGATCGCGGGCATCAGCTTCTTTGGTGACATCCACGACCGTTTGCCACAAGGTACCGGGCACATCGCCAATCGTGTCTCGCGCCGCGTCCAGCGCGGTCCGGTCAATATCAGCCATGATCACCGTACCGGATTCGGCCGCGATCCTGCGGGAGATGCCCAGCCCAATGCCGCTGCCAGCGCCAGTTACCAGGGCGACCTGATCACGAAAACGATCTGCGATAATGTTTCCATTGTTCATGCGCTTCATCCTCTAAGGCTTGTCCGGTAATGAGGCGTAGCGGTTGTTTTTGCACCCCTCACCCCCCGGCCCCCTCTCCCACAAGGGGAGAGGGGGAGCTATACATGGCGGATTTCGTAGTAATTTGTTGACTTTCGCAAGGATGGCTCCTTTTGTTGTATTGTTTCGGTACAGTTTCAGTTATCTCTGCATAAGATTTGCAGTAGCGGACAAGCGTTCTAAGCTGATATGTCTCAGAAGCTCAGACCGGCGACATGCTCCAGGAACAGCAAACGATTGTACTTGGCCAGCCGCTCGGACTGCGTGATTGAACCGACCTTGATGTAGTCGCCCGCCCAACCGACGGCCAAATCGGCAAGCCAGTCGTCTTCGGTCTCGCCGCTGCGCGCGCTAACGACCACTTTCCATCCCGCCGCTCTCGCCAGCTCAAGCGCCTGCGCCGCTTCTGTGAGTGTACCAATTTGATTGACCTTTAGCAGCAAACTATCGGCAGCTTTTTCTTGAATCGCGCGACGAATGCGGAGGGGGTTGGTACAGAGCAGATCGTCGCCCAATATCATCACTGTTCCGCGCAAACGCTCATAGAGCGTAGACCATCCATCCCAATCGGCTTCGTCCATGCCGTCCTCGACACTGACGATGGGGAAATCGCGGCGCCACTCGCTGATGCGAAGCGCCATGTTCGCGCTGTCCAGTCGCTCGCCGTCCAGATGATAAAATCCGTCCTCAAAGAAGTGCGACGCAGCCACATCAACCGTGAGCGCGACCTCGTCGAAGGGCTTATAGCCAGCAGCCTCGATGGCCCGCACCGCTTCGAAAAACATCTCTTGCGATGACGCGAAGGGTGGCGCCAAGCCGCCTTCGTCGGCGGTCAAGAGCCGCATGTCGTAGTTTTCATGAAGCCTTTTGGCAGCCGCACGAAAAACATCCGAAACTACTGCAAGCGTCTCACTCATTGTAACGGCGCCGGGCACGACGACCTGCACGTCCTGAATGGCGACTTGCCCGCCGGCATGTAGCCCGCCGCTATACAGATTGATCATCGGTTTTGGCAGGCGCGGGATTGTTCCGGCGATATCGGCAAAGTGCCGGTACAGTTCCAGCCCGCGTTGCGCCGCTTGAGCGCGGGCAAATGCCATTGAGACGCTCAAGATGGCGTTGGCGCCCAGACGTGATTTGTTATCTGTGCCATCCAGTTCAATAAGGCAGCGGTCGAGCGCTGCCTGAGATGCGAAGTCTCGGCCGGCGATGGCGCGGTTGATGTCTTGGCTAACGTTTTCAGCCGCTTTCAGGCAGCCCAAGCCCGCGTAGCGCGCCGGGTCCCGATCGCGGAGTTCAAGCGCCTCGGCCGACCCGGTGGAGGCGCCCGAAGGCACAGAAGCCCGTCCGAGCTTGCCGTCGCTCAATTCGCAGGTCGCGAGCAGAGTAGGGCGTCCGCGGCTGTCCAGTATTTCGATGGCGGAGACGCTTCTAATCCGGCTCATTATGGCGGTCCAAACAGGCTCGAAAACCGTCTATCAGCTCAGGCAAGGCGCTCATTTCCCGTTGGATCAGTTCCAGGACGATCTCCTTTTGCCTGCTGCGATGCCCCTCGTCAAAGTATTCCAGCGGCGACCTGCCGGCCACGCGCGCCAGCAGGCAGGCGAGGGTATGAGCCACGGCGGAGGACTGCATGCGTTTGGCAAGATCCGCGTCAAGATCTGCGGAATAAGCGCGCCAATACTGGTCCGCCATCTCAACGAAGCTCCCGCGTTTCGCCCGCAGAAAATGCGCTTTGCTCAAGAAGTGCGTCATGGAGAAGCCGATATCAAAGGCTGGGTCGCCAAAGTGTATGACTTCAAAGTCCAGGATAACAAGCTTGCCCTGATTGATCAGCACGTTTTTGGGACTGTAATCACCGTGGACCAGCGCGAATCTGCGATTCCTGGTGTCTTTGATCAGGTTTTCGAGAAAGGCTCGCGCCTGGGGAAGCTGAGTCGCGGTATAACCATAGTAGGGCTCCAGCCGCAGTTCTTCAAAAAAACGGACTTCGGCGAATTCGCTCCCGATTTGCGGACGGACTAGAGCGGCGTTGTGGATCTTCGCCAGCAGTCGCCCGAAATCTCGCGCGAGTTTGAGGCAGGTTTCTCCACTTAGCAGCAGCGTTTTCCAGTTTTCATGCGGCTGAGGCACCGCGGACATGGCCAGGATATGATGTCCTTCGTCCAGGAAGACAAGCTCCGGCACGTGCCCCGGGATGAGTTTACCCAGGCAACTCAAGCCCGCCGCCTCGCGCTGAATGCGCTCTGGGGCGCTGAACCAATCGACTTGCACGCGCAGCTTCGGCAAGGCTTGTTTCATGACCCAGTCGGGCTTGCGGTCGAATTGAACCCACACGGCGCGGTTGGAGACACCGCCCTTAAGCGCCGTGAATCGGGGGCTCTCGGTCGCGCCGATTCGCTCGTTTTGCCGCAGGTAAGTCAGCAATTGAGCCGGATCCTCGATGTTCAGGTCGTCCATCACAACAAATGCCAGACTAGGCTTAATTAAGGTCAATGTACGTCGACGAGGCGCGCGCCGATTACGTCTGCCCGCGGTTGGATACCCAATCCCGGCGCGCTTGACGCGGACATGCGCCCGCTATCGCGCTGTGGAGCGCCTTCTGCCGTGCTGACTGTGACATAACTGTTGAAATCGGTCGCGGTGAAGAGAAATTCGCCGGGCGTGCTATGCGCGAGATGCGCGATGGCGGCGGTGGTAATATCGCCGCCCCAGCTGTCTTCGATGGTCATAGCGACGCCCATTGACAGGCATAGATCTCTTGCCAGACGCGCCTTGGTCAAGCCGCCGAATTTGCTGATCTTGATATTAACGACATCCATGGCTCTATCGGCATGCCCGCGCAGGAGCATATCGATATCGTTGACCACCTCGTCCAGGACAAAGGGATGAGAGGTTCGCTGACGAATCGAGAGGCATTCTTCGTAAGTCAGGCAAGGCTGCTCGATGTAAACATCGACATCATCGACCGCTCGCACAACCCGCGCCGCCTCGTGCATGAGCCAGCCGGTATTGGCATCGGCAATGAGTTTGTCGCTGGGCTCCAGCAGATTGGAAACCATGCGAATGCGTTCGATATCCATCTGCGGATCGGCGCCCACTTTCAATTGAAAACGGCGGTAGCCCTGGTCGCGGTATCCCGCCACTTTCGCCGCCATTTGGTCGGGCGACTCTTGCGAAATAGCGCGGTAGAGGACAAAGTCGTCGCCGTAACGACCGCCGAGCAATTCGCATACGGGCAAAGCGGCGACTTGACCCAGGATATCCCAACAAGCCATGTCAATGCCCGACTTCACATAGGGATGGCCCTTCAGAGCCGCGTCCATGCGCCGATTCAGGACATCGAGCTGTCTTGGGTCGCTGCCCAGCAGATGGGGAGCGAGTTCCTTGATGCCAGCCCGGACCCCTTCGGCATAGGCGGGCAGATAAAATGGACCAAGCGGACAGACTTCGCCGTAGCCGCTCATGCCGCTGTCCGTTTCGACCTCGACGATCGTGCTGTCGAAGACTTCGACGGATTTGCCGCCGGACCACTTGTAACTGCCTTCGTGCAAGGGAAGATCAACCTGATAGGCGGCGATTCGAGTGATTTTCATCTTATTCGCGTCTCCCTATTTCGCTAACCTGCTAATGGTGCTGTAATCCTAATCGGCGTAACGCGCCGATATGCCGCCGTCGATGACGATTTCCGTCCCGGTGATGAAGCTAGCCTCATCGCTCGCCAGGAAGGCGACCAGCGCCCCGACATTTTCCGGCTCTCCGATTCGCTTCAGCGGATGCAAATTGTTGACGCGTTCTATCTCGGCGGCCGGGTCATCGGCTTGCGCAAAATGATCAAGCACCGGTTTCGTGCGAACCCAGCCCGGGCTGACCGCGACCGCGCGGATATTCTTGTGCCCCCAGTCGAGCGCCAGGCTGCGCGTCAGACCCAGAATGCCCGACTTGGCGACGTTATAGGGAAAGAAGTTATAGGCCGTCATGGTGGCGTGCACGCTGGCGATATTGATGATAACGCCGGATTCTTGCCGCGCCATGACGGGCAGGGCATGTTTGCAGCAGAGCCAGGCGCCGCGCAGGTTCAGGCTCATGGACTTCTCCCACTCGTCCACGCTCATCCGCGAGGCATCGAAATGCTGATTCGCTCCCGCGTTGTTGACCAGGATGTCCAGCCCACCGAAGCGCGCCAGGTGCGCGGCAATGCCAGATTTGATATCGTTCTCCGAGCGAATGTCGACTTGCACAAATTGCGCCCGGCAGCCCTTTTGACAGAGGCTTTCGGCGGCTGACTGACCGGTTGCGTCATTGATTTCGGCGATGGTCAC
>DAOULD010000092.1:0-20231 GCA_034420635.1 Anaerolineae bacterium
ATTGCGATAGAAGTTAGCACAGCTAGTAATACTGAAGCCGCGGCCACGTCCTTGGCAACCCTCGCCATTGGATGAAAGTCGGAAACAGCCAGATTCACCGCCGCCTCAACCGCCGCATTGAAAAACTCGGCCAGCCACACCATGCCCGTCGCCAGAATGAGCAGCGCCCATTCCTTCGGACTGACTTCCAGCCAGAATGCCAGCAGGACGACAACGAACGTTGCTAGCAATTGAATCCTGGTATTCTTTTGATAGCGAAACATGTAGCGACATCCCGCGATTGCGTACATGAAGCTGCGCCAGCGGTTGGCGCTTACAACCGGGCTGTGCGCGGCAGGGTCGAGCTTCGTCCTATCAGAATGATCACTGGCGGCGCCTTCGCCCATCATTCGCCTCCATACTTGTCCACAATGGCAGGGTCTATCCCGATTGACGCCAAAGCCGTAGCTTGTTCCTTCCACATCGCTTGTTTCGCTTTCTCGGTATCGTGATTATGACCCAGCAAGTGCAGGATGCCATGTACAGCGAGCATGCAGATCGTGTTCTCAACGTTCAGATTGCGTTGTTTCGCGGCGCGCTTGGCATAGGGATAGGCAATAAGGATGTCTCCAAGGTAGGCGCCCTTGCTGTCGGTATCGACGGGTGTTGGACCTGCGGGAAAGGATAAGACATCCGTCTCGCTGTCCACTTGGCGATACTCCAGATTCAAGCGCCGGACGGAGGCGTCGTCGGTTACAACAAGGGTCACTTGCGAGCGCGAATTCGCCCGCAGTTGTTTCAAGACAGTCTCGGCCGTTTGTCGAAGGCGAGATTCGTTCACCGGATAAACTTGCTGGATCTGGATATAAACGGTGAAGCTCACGCGCTTTCATTCGCTTCGTCAGAAGCGCTCGCGCGCTGCATTTCGTGATTCGTTTTTGTACCATTTCGTTTGGGAAGAGGCGGCACATCATCCAGGGGTTCATCGTCGTCCATGATGGTTGGCAAGGGGACGCCTTCCGGGTCCGGCGACGGAGATCTTGTCATCGCAGACAATTCCGGCGAATTCTTAACGCCAGCTTTGGTTTCTAAGTGAGCGTTGGCAACTTGTCGCTCACCCGTTGCGAGAACAGGCTGAGATTCCGGAATAACTTCCGGGATTGGGAGGGTCGCGTCTGCGGCCGGGGCGACGCTTGAAGCGGCTGAGGGCTCTTCGCGCGCGCTGCCAGGAGCCACAGACTTGACAGCTCGGGCGTAGTCAATCCTGGTGTGGAACAATCCCTTAAAGACGTCGATAAAGGTCTCTTCGATCTTGCGCAGATCATTCAGCGTCAGATTGGAGGCGTCCAGTTGCCCGGCGTTTCGTTTGCTGTCTACGATTCGGTGAACGAGCTCGGTTATCTCCCGGTTGCTTTCCGGATGAACAGCCCGAATCGCCGATTCACAACTGTCTGCCAGCATCAGAATGGCAGTTTCGCGGCTCTGTGGTATGGGACCGGGGTAGGAGAAGTCCGCAGGATCTACTTCGTCAGCGTCTTTTGCCGCGTCCAGCGCGCGCTGATAAAAGACGAATACTTCTGTCGTACCGTGATGTTCCCGGATGAAATCGCGAATGCGGTTGGGAAGATTGTAATTCTTTGCAATTTGGTCGCCTTCAATGACGTGGTCAACGATGATGTCCGCGCTGCGATAGGGGTCGTCCAGCCCGTCGTGGGGGTTGCGCATCTGCTGCTGATTCTCTGTGAAAAAATACGGATTGCTCATCTTGCCGACGTCGTGATAAAGCGCCGCGACATGCGTCAACTGCGTGTCGGCGCCGATAGCCTCAGAGGCTTGTTCCGCCAGGTTGGCGACTTGCAAAGAATGCTGATAAGTGCCCGGCGCCTCGCGCAGCAGGCGCTGCAAAAGTGGTTTGCTGGGCTGGCTCAAATCCATAAGCTTGAAGGGAGTGGGCAGATTAAACAGCACCGTCAAAATGTACATAGCGGCGAAGGATGTTGTCGGAACGATGAGCATGCCGTTGAAAAAGCCCTGTATCAGGTTTGAAGGGACCAGCGCGTCAAAGCCAATCAAAAGCGCAAAGATCGCGACGACGGCGACATTGCTGATGCCGACGACCAAGCCCGACAGAAAATAGTTGTTCAGACGCGCGGCATTACGAAGGGTCAAGATAGCGCTGATGTTCGCCGCCGCCACAAGACTCGCGTTTTCGAGTGAGGGACTTCGGCCCAGTATGCCGGCAAGAAACGCGAAGCCGATGGTGGCGACTATGGCGAGATTGGGGCGGCTCAATGCCACGTAAAGGATGCCCAGGGTAGCGGCGGGCATCAGGTATATGTTTGATGCGCCGAAGGATCGTACAGCAACCAGGGCAATCAAGAAGAGCGCCGCCTGCAGCAGCAAGCTTCCGGTATCCGAACGGAGCAAGTGTAAATCAAAGCGACTGATGTACAGACCGATCATCAGTGTAACCATAGCGCTAGCCAACACGGCGCGCAGAATCCGGGAGCCTCGATTGCTCGTTTGCGCCAGAAGCCCCAACTCTTGTAAAGCCTCGAAAGATAGATTGTCGATGCGCTGATTTGCCGGCGCGACGATCTGGCCAGCAATAAAATGGCGCTGTTGCGGCTCAACGTTGTCGACTGCCATCTCACGGTCAAGCGCCGTTTGCTCAGGATTCTCGAAGGTATTGGCGCGGATGACGTCGCCTGTGATCATGGTTACGATATGGCTTTCCTGCGGGGATAAACGCAGGCTGACCTGGGTCGGCAATTGATCGCGTTCGTGCTGCAAATCAGAACTGCGAATGGGATCGCGCATAACGCGTTCCAATACGGATATGATCTCGTTGCGGACCAATGTCCAGCGCTCCTCTGGCAATTGAAGCATCGCGACAATTGTCTCGCGGTCGCCATCAAGAATGAGAGACGTTATTTCGTTGACGTCGGCCACTTGCCGCTCTAGCGAGGCGAATGAATCGGCGCGAACGTTGTCGATGAATTGCAGGATATTTTCGGTCAGGACCCGCTGTTGACGAGCCACATTCGGATCAGGCGAGTGGTACACCGTGGAGACTTGTTCGAGGACATTCTGTTTTTCTTGCTCGGTCAGTATTTCACTGACGAACAAGCCTTCTTCTCGAGCGATGATGTCTTCTGTCGGCACCGAACCAACAACAAGATTGGCTGTGCTGCTTGCGCCCAGGAAGATGTCATCGAAAGCCACAATGGCGGCGCAGCAGCCGATAAACACGAGCGCGAACAGCAGCAGCAGCAACGAACGAAGAGCCAACTGCGCACGATCCGACGCGGGACTGAATCGTTCTTCCAGAATATCCCTAAGGCGGAGGACCATCGATTCAACTCAAGATCTCTTTTACCAGGGAGTTGACCTGTTTGCCGTCGGCGCGACCGCGAACCTGTGGCATAACAGCCCGCATGATCTCACCCATCTCGCGCATGGAACTGGCGCCGGTCTCGTCAATTGCCCTCCGAACAATCTGCCGGAGTTCGTCCTCAGTAAGTCGGCTTGGCAGAAAGCTCTCAATCATCTCCAAGTCGAATCTCGCGTTCGCTGCTTCCTCAGCGCGTCCCGCCGCTTCCAATTCGGCAATGGTTTCGCGATGTTGCTTGGCTTCCTTTTGCAGGACAGCTTGCACGCCCTCATCATCGAGCGCGGTTCTGGTATCTATTTCGACCTGCTTTATCGCGCTGTTGAGCAGGCGAATCGCATTGCGGGCTTTGCTGTCCCTGGCTTTCATCGCCTCTTTCAGCGCGGATTGCAATTGTGCCTTCAGTTTGCTCATATTTCAGTCTTCACGTTCTCAAAACTTCGCATCAGAACGAGCCCGTAACCGATTCCCATTTCAAGCCGCCCATGTTCCGGCATTTGGACTCCTGCTTTTGAACAGACGCGTCGCTCGAGAAAACGGCTGCGACGCGGACCGTGTGACCGGGAGCTATAAGCGTACTGTACCATGAATCACACCGTCCGTGAATTCTCCGAGATCTGTGGCGCAGATGCGGTTGCTTAAGTTGCTTGGGTGCACAGCCTTGACCCGCATGTAATTGTCCGTATAGCCGCTATGAACAAAACCTTCCGGCGTAGCGGCGGTTATTTGCTCCCACAGCACGTTCTGTTGCGTGCCCGCCAGCCTCGCCGCAAAGTTTTCTTCCATAGAATCGGATATGGCGAGCAGTTCAGCGCTTCGTCCTCTCTTGACCTGGTTGCTCACCTGGTTTTTCATGCGACTGGCTGGCGTTCCGGGACGGCTGCTGTAGCGAAAAACGTGAAGCCCGTCGAAACTCATCTCCTCGATGAACGCGCGGGACGTCGCGAATTCCCTGTCGGTTTCGCCGGGGAAGCCTACGATTACGTCAGTTGTTATGCGCAGGCCGGGGATGGCCTCTCGCGCGGCATGCATCAGCGCGCGAAACGCCTCTTGATTGGTGTTGCGCCGCATGCGTTTCAAGGTGGCGTCGCAGCCGCTCTGCAAGGGCAGGTGCAGATGGCGGCAAAGACGGGGATCCTGCCACAGCTCGAAGAAACCCGGCGCAAGATCCCAGGGCTCCAGCGACGAGAGTCGCAGGCGAGGCATGTCGCTATGCTGCAACAGAGCCTGGACCAACTGCGCAAGTCCGTCAAGCTGGCCCCGGTCGTGACCATAGCTGCCGAGGTGCACCCCGGTTAACACCGCTTCTTGATATCCAAGTTGGCGCAGTGTATTCACTTCCCTCAGCACCTCGTCGATCGCGCGGCTGCGACCGCGGCCGCGGGCAATTGTCGTCACGCAAAATGTACATTCGTTGTCACAACCGTCCTGCGCTTTCACGAATGCCCGTGTACGGCTCAGGCTTTGCGCGGGTAGCGTCCGCTCGATCGGCTCGCTGTCGAAGTCCTTCAGCTCTTCGCCGATGACGGAGGACACCAGGTCGTCTTTGTCGGCATTACTTACCACGCGAGCGACGCCGGGCAGCGTATCAAGCTCCTTCGGCGCGATCTGAGCGTAGCATCCCGTAACCGTGGTCTCCGCTTGTGGATTGGATCGATGGAACTCGCGGACCAGTTTGCGGCTGGTTTTGCCGGCCTCCTGTGTTACGGCGCAGGTGTTCAAGACAAAATGGTCGGCATCTTCCGGGCGATCGACAACCTCGTGGCCCATGCCCTGAAACTGGCGAGCCATGGAGTCGATTTCGCTCTGATTGAGTCGACAGCCCACCATCCGCAGATGCACTTTCATAATTTGGCGTCCTCTCCACCAGCAACGCTCGGGCTGAAAACGGTAATATTGTCGAAATCAACGACTACGCCGCCGCCGCCTGTCTGTGTCGCCTGCGCGATCAATCCCAGTTGCCCTTGCAAGGGATGCGGGGCTTGAAACCCTTCTACCATACGTCCGCCGATACATTCGCCGTTTGCGAACGTGCTGCTTGCCCCGGGATCATCGGGAATACAAAGCCTCGCTTGGTCTCCGTTGATGAAGAACTTTAGTTCCGATCCGCGAGCGATGACGCGGATCCTGTTCTGCGCGCCCAAGTCCTGGTAAATGCTTGGAGAAGGGACCCAGGTGCTTAATACTTCTCGAGCGCCGTCGACGATCCGTTCCAGCGCATAATAGCCGTCGCTGCTAATGAGAAAGGCATAGTAGTTGGGACCTGCTGCCGGGTCAAGCGCTTGTCGCAGGGCAGCGCTCAGCAACGCGGACCATTGACCAATGCCGCAGAAAATCACGGCTGGCAGATCGCAGGCCTCTTCTGATGGGCTTTGCATGGCGAAAACGATGCCGAAGGCGTTATCGATCGGACCGGCTACTGCGCTTGCCGCAACGCTGATGTCAAATTCAATAAAATGATGACGCGCAACTGACCAACTCGCGGTTTGCGCGCTGGAAAGCGCCAGTCGCAATCGACCGTCTTCGATCGACGCGCTCTGCTGACCATCGTAGAGATCCCACTCGTCAAGATAGCCGTCGAAGGTCGCGACATAGAGCAAGTCGCCTGGGAAGCCGACCATTGGGTCCCTGGCTCGATCAAGATGGGCGTAGAAAAGGTTGCCCGCGACCAGCGCCAGCAACAATACCATGATTGCTGGCCCGGGTCTTGCCAAGCGTTCAAGCGCTCGAAGACGGCTAGTAGGTTCCGTCACAAGGGCATTACTCATCCTTTGCCTGCCGCGCGATTGTATCACAGTCAACTGTTAGCGTAAACGAGATGACCCGCGAACCACAGACGTAGCCGGCTTGTGACAGCGACTGAAACGCCTCCGATTCGCGGTCTGGAAAGAAAATCTTCAATATCATGATTGGGCAGGCAATTGTAGCGGGTATAATGTTGCGACGATTAATCCCATATAGCTGCGTACAAAGGCTGCAATGATGTTGGATGCGCTAAAGCTCTTGACCACGATTGAATTGTCGCATGCCGGTGATTGCGCCTTGTTGGGCGTAGACCGCGAAGGCTGCGTCTACATCGAAGAACTTTATGGCGAGCACGATTGGCTGGCGCAGCATAAAATTTCGCTGAGCGATGGCTTGCTAGAGTCAGTCGATGAACAATGCGGAACGGTCCCGCTGCCCGCGCCTTTGCCATTGCCGGAGCTATACGTTAGCCCCTCAAAAATCAACGCCTTCGATCATTTGAATTTTTCCGGAGCGCGCTGGCGCGGACGCATAGCCGACGAACGGATTGAGGATTTAGCGCGCAATTTGAGCATCGCCGAAAAGATTGCTTTGCTAGACTACTTGGACTGGGAAATTGATCCGCTGCGCTTGCTGGGCATAGCCGAGAGCGTTGTCCTGTCCTGCTGCCCATATTCTGAAGGCGAGTTTTTGCTTTGCCGGCGTATTCGCGTCGCCTTTCGGCTTCCGGCGGCGGAGAGAGACGATCACGGTCTTGACTGCGACTACGACTCCATTGAGGTACATCTCATGCATCAATTGCCAGCGGACGTGCTTGAGCTGCCAGACTTGCAGGACTGTTTGACGCATTTTGATCTATGCCGCCCGCTTGACTGCATGAGAGTTGACGGGAAGTTCTACCTTGCGGATGGCGGAGAAGGCGCAATCAAGTCCGCCCTGCACGTATTTGAAATCGAGACATCTGGCGATGGGAAACAACGTGAAATTGAGACGGTGAAAGCGCTCGACTCAGATTGAGCAAGGATTCGTCCCCCGTATTTGCTCAGTGGGAATGATATATATGAGCGCCCGCCGTAACATTCCTTGACAAGCGCGCGTGATGACGCTAGAGTATTGATCGTAAGAACTGGCGAAACGAAACGAACGATGGATTTGAAGATTTCGACCGGAACCACCACTACTATGTCCATGACTATGATGCCCATTAGGGTGCATGGTGGAGGTTTCGGCTTGCTGTAAGCGATCCAAAAGAAAGCGACAGACAGGCGTGTGGACAACCTCCACGCGCCTTTTTTATTGCTCTGGGGATGAAGAGGGGATGAAGATGAGCAGGTTGACCATGAAATTCGGCGGCACATCGGTAGGGTCTGCGGCGGCAATACGCCAGGTTGTTGATATCGTTAGCGACAACCTGAATAGCGGCGACGAATTGGCTGTCGTTGTCTCGGCGATGTCCGGCGTCACCGATCAATTGCTGGATTCTGCGCGCGCCGCCGCGGCCGAGCATCAAAGTCAATACTTGCGCATCAACGCCGACATTCGCGCAAAGCATTTTGCGGTGATCGAAGAATTGATCTCAAGCGAGCCGCAGCGCTTGGCTGTCGCGCAAGAGCTTGATCAACTCCTCAAGGCGCACCTGGAATTATGCGAGGCGATTCGTATTCTGGGCGAGGCGACTCCCAGAATATGCGACTCAATAGTTTCATTTGGGGAACGACTGAGCAGCCGCCTTATCACTGCCGTCATGGCATCGAAAGGCTTGCCGGTTAAGCAGTTCGATTCCAGCCGATTTGTCATCACGGACAGCAACTTCCAGGATGCGGATCCGCTCTGGGATGAAACTGAATCGCGCGTCAGCGAAGGGCTTTTGCCTGAATTGCGGGACGGCGTCACGCCTGTCATCACCGGCTTTATCGGCGCTACTCCGGACGGCACGCTCACGACCTTGGGGCGCGGCGGCAGTGATTTCTGCGCGGCTATCATCGCAGCCTGTCTGGAGAGTGATGAGCTAATCATCTGGACAGACGTAGACGGCGTGATGACGACCGACCCGCGTTTGGACAGCCGAGCGCGCGTATTGCCCTATGTCTCCTACCAGGAAATCGGAGAACTGGCTTTTTATGGCGCCAAGGTTTTGCATCCCAAGACCGTACAACCCATCGTCAGCCGCAACATTCCCCTGCGCGTGCGTAATACCTTCAACGCTGCGCATGCCGGGACATTGATCGGCGAACGCAGCCAAGCCAGCGAAACTGTCATCAAGGCGATAACCAATATCAATGATGTGAGCATGCTCACCGTCAGCGGTAAAGGCATGTTGGGTGTGCCGGGCATCGCCGGGCGGACATTCCTGGCGACGGCGAGAGCCGGCGCGAATATTCTTATGATCTCGCAATCGTCGTCAGAACAGAGCTTTTGCTTCACAGTCATTGACCCGGTGGCGGGCGATGTCAAGGCGGCGGTGGAACACGAACTCCAGCGCGAAATCCAGCATAACAATATCGATAGCGTCGATATCTTGAGCGATATTGTTATCATAACGGTCGTTGGATCGGGCATGCGCGGCACGCCAGGCGTCGCCGGACGTGTCTTTTCGCTTTTGGGTGAACACAGGATCAACGTCTTGGCCATCGCGCAAGGTTCGTCCGAATGCAGTATTTCCTTTATCATCAACGAATCTGACTTGGAACATGCCGTTACAGAGTTGCATTCACTGGCTTTGGAAACGGCCGAAAACGACCGTATCAACGGCAAGGGAAGCCCCTATTGATAGGAGCTAAAGCTCAAATGGCGATGAGCGATTCAAGGATCGCCTGCCAATGTGTAAAGAGAATCAGATGGCCCGCGCTTGCTTCCAGGCGCAAACGGGAATCAGGAATCATCGATGCCATTCGCTGCCCAACGATTGGCGAGGAGAATCTGTCCGACTCGCCCCACCAGATGTCCACTTGGATCCGGATTGACTGCAAATGAAAACTCCAGGCTTTTACCAGGCTGACCATCTCATCGGCGATAGCTTCGCTGCCATTGCTGCGGATCTCTTCCCACATGTTGCGGCGCAGGGCGAAAAAGTCCAGATTTCCGAAGACCTCCTGGTCAACTCTGGGCAGCGAAGCGGCCAATTCTCGCAAGTATTGAGCGGAATCGCGCTGTGAATCAAGCAGAAAAAAGCCGCGCAGCAACCATCGGAAGAAAGGCTCCATGCCGCCGGCTAACTGGAGCATTTTGGCATAGTAGGGATGAACTGCTTGGAAACCCAAGGGATTGTCCATCGGCGGCAGGCTGCTCACGACAGCGCAACTTCGAACGATTTCGGGAAAGCGATAAGCGCAAGCCAAAGCATAGGGACCGCCGGCCGAATAACCGAGCACCGAGAATCGTTCCAATCGCAGCGCCTTGGAAAGCAGCATGACATCGTCCACGACGTCCATCATGCTGCGACCGGGTTTGCGGGTTGACATGCCGTAGCCGGGGCGGTCTACGCCGATCAAGCGAATGCCAAGCCTCCTGAGGATCGAATCGTCCGGGTGGCGCAGGGTTCGGTTTCCCCAGAGATCGTGAAACAAAACGACTGGCTTGCCTGACGGATCGCCAAACTCGGCGAATCCCAGGCGGCGACCGTCCTTGAGTTGCGCCTGTCGCGCCGTCGCGACTTGTGCCAACTTTGGCATGTCTTACCAACCTTGTGTGGATAAAATATGTTCACGGGACTTGCGACGGGACGTATTCTAGCAGTCTTCCCTTAGCTATCCCACTTGATTCTCGTCGACGCCCGCGAGCCCGCGCTCAACGTTTGTAAACCGCAAGAATCACCGGAACGGCGTCGAAGGACGGTTGAAAATAGTCGATATCGCGTACTGCCATTAAGGTCGAACCGCCGCCATCCAGGTTGAATGCGGTTTCGATTTCCAGGTCGCTCTCCGCTAGGAACGCGCTCAGATCGCGGAGCGTCGGTCCCAGCAGGGGCGCTGAAATGATCAGTATGTTCCCGGCTGCGTCTTCCGCGATGGCTGTGCGCCGCGCGCGCTGTTGCCTTGCTTGACCAAAATAAGCTTGTTCGCCCTTCTCCACCAGAAGCGGGAATCCCTGAACGGCTTGTTCTGCGGATTCCAGATTGCGCTGCGACATGCTGCCGTTTGCATGGACCGCTGCCCGCCCCTCATTAACGAGAAAGCTGCCGCCGCGCTCGAGATATGGAGAGCCCCCCGCCACGCCATCACTGATTACGAGCCCCAAAGCCATGTATGCGGGGTCGAAGAAATTGGCGTTTACGATTGCGACAGCCTCCGGCTCGCGGGCCCGCCATTGAGCCAGGCTGTATGGCTTGGCGGGGCTGTATTTGGCGCGGAAGGAATACTTCCGAGGGTCGATACGCAGTATCTTTAACTGGCTCAGTTGGTCCTTATCTGCTGTGATTTCACGCCATTCCAGCCCCGGAGCGATAACGGTCCATCCGGACCTTGGAACAACCGTATTGGGCGCTTCGGCTATCGCGCCTGGCAGCGCTTTCAGTTGCATGTTGCAGGCTGATAGCGTCAGAAGCAACGGCAACAGCGAATATCTCCAGCAGACCGATTGTGCATTGCCCGCCATGCGATGACCATTTCGATTCGCGAAACTCAATTAGGCCAACTGATCGGCGATGCCGCGGATGCGGTCGACCGCCTCTTTGAGCAGGTTCAGATCTTCCGCGAAAGAGAATCGAATATGGGCGTCTTTGCTGATCCCGAAGGCGCTGCCGGGGACGCCTACCACCACGGCTTTGTCGAGGATCAAGGACGCTACTTCCTCGCTGCTCTTGCTGGTATTGTCAACTTTGGGGAAGGCATAAAAAGCCCCTTCAATGTCCGGGCAAGACATGTTTTCGATATTGTTGAAAGAATTCACCATGAAGTCACGGCGCTCTTGGTACGATTGCCGCATCGTCTCGACGCATTCCTGGGGACCATTCAGCGCGGCTACAGCCGCGTACTGTGTAAACGTAGCCGCCGAAGTCGCAGTCTGGGAATTGAACTTGCCTGCTGCGCCGATAACCGCGGTTGGACCCGCCAGCCAGCCCAATCGCCATCCGGTCATCGCATAGGCTTTTGACATGCCGTTGACGATTACGACGCGATCGCTGATATCGGGAAGGGAGGCCAGCGAAACAGCCGGGCGACCGTCGAAATTGAGCTTTTCATAAATTTCGTCCGAAATGACGTAGAGATCGGCTTCCGTCGCCAGCGTCGCGATGTCTTCAATCTCGTCCGACGACAGCATGTGCCCGGTTGGATTGCAAGGAGAGTTGATGATGATCGCTTTGGTTTTGGGTGTAACGAACTCGCGCAAGTCCTCCAGGCGCAAACGATAGCCGTCATCGCTGCTCGTCGGTACTGTCACCGGCAGTCCCCCGACCATGGTGACGATCGACGGATAGCTGACCCAGTAGGGCGCTGGTATCAAGACCTCGTCGCCTGGATCCAGCATGGCTTTTAATGCCAGAAAAAGCGCCAGCTTGCCACCCGGCGTGACGATGATGTCGCTCATGGGATCGACGCTAACCTTGTTGTCACGCTCCATTTTCGCGGCTATCGCCTCCAGGAGCGGTCTTATGCCCTTCGAGGGCGCGGCGTAGCGGGTTTCGCCATCGCGGATCGCCTTCATGCCCGCTTCGACGATATGAGCCGGTGTATCGAAATCCGGTTCGCCGCCGGCCAAACCGATGACAGAGTGGCCCTCGGCTGCCAACTGCTTGGCTTTATCATTCATGGCGATCGTCGGTGATTTGGCGATACGCCCTGCAAGCTTGGTAATGCTCGGCATATTGAGTCCTCTTCGCGTTTCACTTGTCTTTGCAATCCGCTGTGGAGTGTATCGGTTTTGCAATCCCGATAAAAGGGTGGGCAGAGCGATCGCGTCGGATTTTTCTCAACTGCCGAGGGTCGCGTAGACACTGACCGGCAACACCGAGATTTAAGCGCTTGCCTGCCAAAAAGGAGGCGATGTAGGGCTTGTCCGCTATTGGTTGATTCGCGCCCGTCTTCGGTCTACCCCCCTCAATCCCCCCATAGCTATGGGGGGAAGCTGGTTTCGACGTTGCATCAATGCGAGTTTTCTAATGATAAGCGTCGATAACTGCTGTTTTCAAGCGAAGTCGCGCTATGTTAGCTCCCCTTCTCCGTTGCAACGGGGAAGGGGCCGGGGGATGGGGTAGAAAACACGCGCTAGCGCTATGCAGTAGCGGACAAGCCTTGTAGGGGTGACCAATCTGCTCGCCCGAAAATCACCATAAAATATACAGCTCTTTCTGTTGCTATCGAGCTTGATGAATAGGCGCCCGCTCCTCTGGATAAAAGGGTGGATAGGCGCTATCGCCCGCCAAGGAGCCAGAAAGCGTATATTGCATCATCATTCGCGCGTCCCTATAATGCCTTCGACAAGACTATTTGTCGCATTCGTCAGTCTAATACCATAGAGAGGTAGCGTAATGTCTAGAATATCTGTCTTCATAGCTCTGTTGCTTGTATTGTCGCTGTTCGCGGCGTCGGCGCCGGCGGCATTCGCCCAAGACAACGTCGATGTTTATGGACGAGAATTGCCTGCCGACGCAGCGCCCTACGAAATGCAAGTCTATCGCAACCTGTGCGACTCGGCGCGGCAAGAAACCTCGTTGTCGTCCATAGTCACGGTTTATTCGCGTATTTGCAGCACAGGCGCCTTCGACAAATTCTCCGATTCATTGGTAGTGCTCAACAACAATATGGAAATCATCCCCTCGGCTGCCACGGACTGGTCCGTATCTGACGACGGTTTGACCTGGACCTTCAACTTGCGCGGCGACCAGATCTGGAGCGACGGCACCCCCGTCACCGCGCATGATTGGGTGGAAAGCTGGCGCTTCATGGCTGATCCCGATCACGCCTACGACTTTGTCTGGTTGTGGCTGGGTATCATCGACGGCTGGGACGAAGCCGTCGCCGGCGAGATCGCGCCGGATGAGATCGGTCTGGAAGCTGTCGATGACAATACGCTCGCGGTAACCACGCAAGTGCCGTTCCCGCCCTTGCCTGCCACCTTCTTCTTCTGGCCGCCAATGCAAGCCAAGGCGCTGACGGAGATCGGTCCCGAATACATTCTGGATCCAGAGACGCACGTATCCGCCGGTCCATTCATCCTGCGCGAATTTGAACCGGGCAGCCACGCCGTCTTGGAAGCGAATCCGGATTATGTTGGTCCGCGCATGCCCTGGTTGAGCCGCATGGAATTCGTCTATGGCGATATGCTGAACAGCAGCTTCCTGGCTTTCCAAGACCACGAAATTGACCAGGTCCACCAATCCTTGCTGAGCCCGGCTGATTTTGATGTGATCTTCGCTGATGAGGTCATGTCGCAGAATTATCGCCAGCACGCGGGCGACTTCCGCACCGATTATCTCTTGATGGACACCTTCACCGAGCCCTTCAGCGATGTCAACGTTCGCCTGGCTTTTGCCAAGGCGCTTGACCGCGAGTCGATCGTCGAGAGCGTGGTCGGCACGACAGTCGGCATCCCAGCTTATTCCTTCCTGGCGCCTGGCTTCCCGGCATCAAATAGCGCCGGCTTGCAGGACATCCAGGACTACGACTGCGAAGCGGCGCAAGGGCTGCTGGCAGAAGCGGGTTACGCTGGTGGCGAAGGCTTCCCGGCGGTCGAATTGGCGCTGCGCGGCGAATCGGCTTTCATTCAGGACTGGTTCATCGCTGCGGCCGCGTCCATCAGCCAATGCCTCAATGTCGAAATTACCGTCAACAATCTGGAATTCCAGGATTATATGACGCGCTTGCTGGAACGCCCGACCACGCTGCAATTCGGCGGCGTCTCTTATGGCATGGACTACTTGGATCCCGCCAATATGATGGGCGTCTGGGTCTCCACAGGTCGTCACTCCTGGCGTAACGAGGCCTTCGATAACCTGGTTCGCGAGGCGAATTCCTTCACGGGCGACCCCGCCGAGCGTATCGCCATGTACCAGGAAGCCGAACGCATCATGGTGGAAGACGTCGGCGGTATCTTCCTGGTACACCGGATTCAAGGCGATCTATGGCAGCCTTACATGAATGCGACCGGCAATTGCTGGGAGCCGGATCGGCAGGGCTTGGCTACTACCCACTGGGGCAACGAGCATTGCTGGGGCGAGTATTACATCACCGAAGCTGTCATGGACTACGATACGCACCGCGATGACTAAGCGTTGATCGCTTGCGGATAAATATGAGGGCGGGTCAAGTGTCCGCCCTTCGTTTTTCCTGGCTCGAATAGCGCCAATCCCGCGATCCAGCGCAGCATTCTCATTGAACTAGGGCGAGTCCGCTTCATGATCGGTTACATCTTGCGTCGGCTCTTATCGCTGGCTTTCGTCCTTTTTGTCGTTTCAGTGATCGTCTTTGTTTTGATGAATCTCGTTCCCGGCGGTCCATTCACGCTGGCGGAACGCGGATACTCCGGCGCGGCATTGGAAAACCTGGAGCGCAAGTATGGTCTCGACAAGCCGGTACACGTCCGATACCTCAATTATGTGACGAGCGCCCTGCAACTGGATTTTGGCAATTCATTCTCCGTCGCCGGCAATCCGCCTGTGACCGAGCTTATCGCGCGTATTTGGCCCGTCACCTTTCAACTGGGACTTTACACGATTCTTCTGTCTTTTGGCTTGGGCATATTCCTCGGCATCGTGGCTGCCTATTATCACAACGGCATAATTGACAATCTGGTAACATTTATCGCGACAGCGGGCATTGCGGTGCCAAATTTCATCATCGCCACCTGGTTCCTGCTGATCTTCGGATTCCAAAATGGCTGGGGCGCCGAGAGCAAGTGGATCGTCGGGCCGATCACCGCCGACGGCGCGGCCATTCTCTCTTGGGACTATATTCTGCCTGTCGTGACATACGCGCTCGCGCCGCTGGCGCTGGTTTCTCGCTATACGCGCTCTAGCTTCACAGATGTGCTGAAGGCGGACTTTATCCGCACCGCCCGCTCCAAGGGCTTGTCCGAGCGCATGATCTTGCTGCGCCATATCCTTCGCAATGCGCTCATTCCGATGATCACAGTGCTCTTGCCGCAAATACCTAACCTCTTGACCGGCTCGCTTTTCATTGAGGTGGTCTACGGTGTTCCGGGCTTGGGAAAGTTCTTTGTGACGAGCATATTCAATCGCGATTATCCTATGATTATGGGACTTGTTCTCTTGATCGCCTTGCTCTGGGGACTCACTTATCTTGTCACCGATGTCTTGTACACGGTGATAGACCCTCGCATCCGGCTGGGTCAGCGACAGGGAGCCTAGGTCTGATGCACCGGCAGCCACAAGCCAATTCCTCTCGTCTGACGGTTGATTTGGGGGAAGGGCTGGAGCAGCGCTCGCTGTTTCGCGACGCCTTTCGGCGTTTTCTTCAGAACAAATTGGCAATGATGGGTCTCGTTCTGCTCATCCTTTTGTTGTTGGTGGCATTGCTGGCGGATATCATCGCGCCCTACGGGCTGAACGAAGTCGACTTTTCGATAGTACGACTCCAACCCTTTCAAGACCCCAATCATTTTCTTGGCGGAGACGGCGTAGGGCGCGACTTCATGACGCGGCTCATATACGGCGCGCGGACGTCGCTATTTGTGGGTCTATTGGCGCCGCTGATCTCTTTTGGATTTGCCGTGCCGCTGGGCGCAATCGCCGGATACCGTGGCGGCCACTGGGATTTTGTTATCCTGCGCGTCATCGAGATCGCAACGGCGGTACCCCCCTTGCTCTTTGCCATGTTCTTGATCAGCATTACCGGCGCGGGATTAGGCAATGTGATCTTCGTGCTCGCGATCACTTCCTGGATCGAACCCGCGCGTATCGCCCGGGCGCAATTCCTCAAGTATCGCGAGACCGAATTTGTCTTGGCGGCGCGGGCTGTAGGCGCGTCGGAGCTACAGATCATCGCCCGGCATATCTTGCGAAACTCGCTGACGCCGCTGTTGGTTTCCTTCACTTTTGCGGTACCGCTGGCGATATTCGCCGAAGCCGGATTGAGCTTTTTGGGTATTGGCATTACGGAACCGACTGCAAGTTGGGGTAAAATGGTTGGGGGAAGCGTGAAGTCGTCCACAGTCATCGTCGACTATCACCTGGCACTTTTCCCGACCCTGCTGGTGGCGTTGACGATGTTGAGTTTTTCCTTCGTGGGGGATGGCTTGCAAGAAGCCTTGGACCCATCACGTGGCGACTAGACGGAGGTTCCAATGACCGCGCTGTCTCATATTTGCCTGGTCTGGTGGCTGACGATAGTTTTGATCGTATCGGTCGCCTGTGGAGGCGGTGGCGCCCAACCAACAAGGAAACCCACGGACGCGCCGCCGACGCATACGCCTTTCCCTACCTTCGCATTTGTTGAGCCTACCAAGGCGCCTGTATTTGAACAAACCGGCGACGAATCTGGCGGGTCGGAGGCATCGGCTGATGACGCTGCTGAAGGCGCAGTCACATTGGATCCGAAAAAGGTCGAACGCGGCTTGGGGCGTTACGAGGCGCTGGCATGCGGGTCTTGTCATGGCGCCGAAGGTGAAGGGACGGACAAGGCGGGCAGCATACAGGATTTCGCGATGTCGGAAGACGACTTTATAACTTTCGTGCGCACTGGCGGCGAATTGGGAACCGAGCACCAGTACTCCACCGACCGTTTGAGCAATAGCGGTTCGCGCAATCTCTATCAATACCTGGTCTCTTTGGCGCAGACCAGTTAATTCCAGCGGACTCATAGGCAATGACCTTTTCCGATTTGGCGGCTCTTCGCGGTGAGCCGAGTTATGTTTGGCGCGCCGGCCAAGAGCGGCGACTGCAGATGATCGCTACCTGGACGCGGCTGGAAGGGGCGCGGGTACTGGTTGCGGGCTGTGGGGTCGGCATGTACGCGCGCCAGATCAAGCGCCGATTTACCGATGCGGTTGACGCCTTTGATATCGAGTACGAGCGGGCGCGCCTTGCCGGGAAGGAGATCCCGCATGCTGTTGTCGCTGCCGGGGAGAACATCCCTTTTCGCGATAATGCCTATGACATCGTGCTTTCTCACGAAGTCATCGAACACGTTGATGACGACAGGCGTTCGGCTCAGGAACTGGTTCGCGTCGTCAAGCCGGGCGGCCGAATCGTCATGTTTTGTCCCAATCGCTGGTATCCCTACGAAACACATGGCCATTATTGGCGGGGAGACTATCATTTTGGGAACAGTCCGCTGATCAATTATTTGCCGGATCAATGGCGCAACCGGCTGGCGCCGCACGTGCGCGCCTACTCGGCCGCCGGCATTCGGAGTCTCTTCGACGGTTGTCCGGTCGAGCTGCTGCATCATTCTCGCGTCTATGGCGGATACGACAATATCATCGCGCGCTTTGGCAAGCCGGCGCGGATCATGCGCGACGTGCTGCACAGATGCGAAGGAACGCCTTTGGATACCTGGGCGCTGTCGCATTTTTTGGTCATCCAAAAGCGCTGATTAGTCCCGTCTGCTAAAAGGCAAGAGTCTGCGCAACCAGCGGCGGATGATATTGCCGCGCGTTCGATTCCAGGCTCTCTCGGCGCGGGCGGCGAATCGCTTGTTGTCTCCCGCGCCTTGGCTGGTATCGCCATATCGTTCCCGGGTGTACAAATCGCTGATGGTGCGGATAGGCTCGCGGGCGGCGGGAATCCTCTGCTGCAATTCGCGGCGTTTTTCCAGTGTAGTCTTGTTGCTGCCGATATCGATGCCAATCAACTGGATATACCGTTCCAGACGCGCATAGGCTCTGGATATGGGGCTGAGGCCGCCCATCCCGCGCCATTCCCACCACCAGAAGAGCAGCAACAAGATGATAGCCAGGATGAGCAAGGAGACGAGTATTACCAAAGCCACCAGCAACAGCGGCTCCAAAAACGCAAATGGCGGCGGCGGAGCGTCCGGGATGATGGGCGGTTCTACCGTCGGAACCAAAAATGGCGTGGGACTGGGAATAGGGCGAGGTGTCGGCGTTGGCGTTGGCGTCGGTTGAGCCGCGATTTGCTCGATCCCTTCTTCCGTGGGCTGAGGCGTCGGGCTCGGCGTTGGCGTCGGGGTTGGACTGAGCGTGGGCTGTGGATCGGCGGACTCGTCTTGCGGCTGCGCCAGATCATCTCCCTCCCGATTGTAGGGCGCTTCGGCAGCCGTCGGCTCGAACTCGACCCAGCCATAGCCCGGGAAATAGACTTCGACCCAGGTATGCGCCTCGCGCTCGCGCACGACATAGCGCCGGATGTCGGCATCATATTGGCCTTGAGAAAAACCGGCGGCCAGACGCGCCGGTATGCCCAGGTGGCGCAACATAACGATCATGGAAGTCGCGTAATAGGTGCAGTAACCTTCTTTCGCGTCAAATAGCACCCATTCCACGGAGTCCACGTTGGGCGGCGGCGCGGGAATGGATTCATTGTAGGCGATGTTAGCGCGCAGCCAGGTTTCGATCGCCTTAGCCCTGTCGTAGGGATTATCCGCTCCGGCGTCTTCGACGATCTGCCGCGACAGATTGAGGATGCGCGCATTGGGTTGCCCGACGTACAAGTTTGCTCCGCTGACCCAATCGGGATAGTTTGTGCCGGCTCCGCGTAATTCATGCGCCGTTGCGACGCTCAGCAAGCTGGTCGCGGTGTACGTTTCCCCCCGTTTCATGACGCGCAAAGGACGTACAACCGATACGTTCATTGAGCTGTTCTCGGGTTTGTCGGTATAGATCAAGTCAATGCGCCCGGTGCTGTCAATCGTCGAGGGCTGTGGCGCGGCATAATAAATCCGCGCGTTGGCGTTCACGATGGTGAAGTGTTGCGGGACCGCTTGACGGCGAAACCCGATCACCTCGCTGTTCATATTCAGTTCCAGGGGAGATGATCTGTCTGTGATGCGCAGATCTGCGGAAGGCGACCATTGCCCATCAATATAGCGTTCGAATACGCGCGAGCGCCAGTAGTATCGAAAGCGCGAATGCGGCGCATCCACGAGCAAAACGACTTCGTCGCCCAGGCTGACGGCGCCGCCCAGGTTGAGCAAATCGGCGCCGTAGTAGTCGGTTGTCGCGGGACCTTCGCCTTCGATTGGCGCGAAGAGGCGGCTCCACAACTCGGACATCTGTTGAACCGGGTCCGAAGCCAGAAACTCCTGAAAAGCATTAAGGCGCTCTTGCAAGCCGTGCGTTGGCACGCCCCAGGCGAAGATAAGGCCGAGCAGCGACAAGGCAATGCCAATCGCCGCGAATTGCCGGCGCACAATTGATGGCACCTGAATGCCGCTAAGCGACCATTCCCATTCGCGGTTTTCGAGGTTGGAGCGCACAATCAGCGAAAGCGACATCAAGAGGAAGACGACAAGCTGCCTATCCAGCGGGTCCGGTCCGCTATAGATGACCATGTTCACCAGAAGCACCAGTCCCGGCGGCAAAATGACGCGCCATACGCGATCAATCCGATAGATGTGCCAGATGGCGTTGTAAGCCAGGAACCAGAATAACAGCGAAATCAGCATGGTGAGGACAAGTTCGTCCGGGTTGTAGCCATCGCTTATGGCATCCAGCGCCCATTGCCCGGCGCTGCCAGTGACCGCCGCAATGCCTTCCAGGAAGGGCATTTCCAGCGACAAGGCAGAGACGCAGAGAATGCTGCCTAGCGCATAGAGAAAGCTGATGACGATCGCGGGCAGTTCTCCAAAGCGACTGCCCGCAAGCAACATGCCAATGACGACGGCAATGAAGAGCACGGGCAGCACGATGTTCAGGTCGATCTGCCAGCCCGCAATCTCGAGGGTGAGCAGGGGCATGAGCAGGACCAGGCAACATGCGATCAATCTAGCGATGTCCCCGAGGGAGACTGGACTGCGCCAGCGGTTGAATTTGCGACGACGCGCGATAGCGGACTTTGGGCTCATTTTGCTGCAGGCATTCGAATGCAAGTGAATTTAGCTTAGGTTATTTTGCCAGGACTGTAAAGCAGATTTGCGGCGAACAGTTTTCGACAGGCCGTTGATTGCTCGTTGCGGGCGCTTTGCGAGGCGCAATGTGTCCTCAAATGCTGGGAAGATGCCCTCAAATGCTGGGAAGATGCCCTCATTTTGCCCCCTTTTTT
>DAOULD010000093.1:0-15796 GCA_034420635.1 Anaerolineae bacterium
GCACAAACGGGGATCGCGCACCGCAATCGAAATTTACAAAGAAAGGACGGATATCGCAAGTTTTCTGCATATTTTCAAGAGGGGTTGTGAAAGTAGGCACAGAGAGCACAGAGAGATTTTTTCACCACAGAGGCTCAGAAGTAAGCGCAAGTAAGTCATGCAAAAAAATAAGCCGCGTGTAGGGGCGACATATTATGTCGCCCGTCGATGCGGCGCGCGGTTTCGGGCGACCAGATTGGTCGCCCCTACGGGATTCGATTATTTTGTAGTTTTCTATATTTCATCAAATTATTCGCACGACTTACTTGCATTTACTGAGGGTCGCGTAGACACTGACCGCCGGCGCAGAGGCGCAGAGAGATTTTAGACACCGAGAACACCAAGGGCGAGCCGGTGAATTGAGACCGATAGCAAGCTTTGACGAAGCAGGGTGTCGCGGATGGCGATCATGTCGACTTTGGCAGATTAATGCGCCCTTCGCTTGGGTCGACGGCGACGTTTCTTAGACGCTTTGGGGCGCTTGGCAGATCGCGTCGGCTTTGACTCGCTATTTTCCAAGTTGGGGAGACCCATCAGCAGCGTTTGCGTTCCGGGCGGGGGACTTTCAGGATCTTGATTAGCTCCAATTGCCATTCGCTCTAGCGCCGCCCGCACGCCGCCAACACTTTGAGGCGGGACGGGAATCTGCGGCGCTGCAGCTGTCCAGGGCGGCGGGGCATCCCCCGCCTCATCTTCGTAGACATATCGGATGCGGTTGGGTTGCTCAGTTTCCTCTTGCTGGTCCGGCGTCAGATCTTCGAAGTTGTCTTCGAGTTTATTGGCGTGATTGAGCAGGGTGTTGAGGGCGTAGACGAGTTTGCTGAGGGGAGCGCCATCGTGGGCGCCGGACTTGATTTTCTTCATGATGTCGCGGGAGGTTTCCCACATGTCCTGCATGAGTTCGAGCTTGATGGTGGAGAAGTAGCGGTATTGTCGGTCCTCGTACTTGTGTCTGAGTTTGACCTGGTCGGCGCGCCAGCCTCTCAGGGTTTTGATCGGGATTTCGAGGATGGATTTGACGAGGTTGAAGTCGCCGTCGTGTCGATCGAGCAGGTTGAGCGCCTCGATTTTTGTATCGAGCGTGTAGCTTGCCAGCATGGCGGGTCTCCTTTTTTTGCTTGCGATGTAGAGATTATAGCACAAATGTTCTGGGAAAGGGCGGCTAAATGTTCGCGTTTTGATTTTTCATTCACCACAGAGGCGCAGAGGGCACAAAGATTTTTTCGTTAACCACAGAGGCACAGAGAGCACAGAGAGATTTTAACCACCGAGGGCACCGAAGACACCGAGAAATTTATTTCACCACAAAGACACGAAGGTTTTGGGAGGGGGCATTGGATTGCGGGTTGTGGGGCTGGCGAGGATGGCGCGTTGATGGGCGAGCGGCGCGGCTCTCGGAGATAGTTTCACTGTTTCAGACGAAAAGGATACACTACTAAAATTGGCATTTCGCAAGAGGCGGGCAATATTGTTATAATGTCAGTCGGATGGTACCAGTCCTGTTGCCGCGCCATTGGCGTGGAGCAGTGTCACGTGTAGAGGAGGCGCGCGATGGCCGATGCCCAAATCACAGTTCAAGATCGCTTCGTTCCGCAGACCCTGGACCTGCTGCAAGGGGTCTTTGCCGACTATCCGGGACGTGATTTTGCCGTGCGTTTGTGGGACGGCACAATCTGGGAGCAAGAAGGCACGACTGAGCATCGCTTCACGATCGTGCTCAATCATCCGTCAGCCTTGCGCCGCATGTTCTTCCCGCCGACCGAGCGCCGCCTGGGCGAAGCTTATATGTTCGGCGATTTCGAAATCGAAGGCAATATGTACGAGGCGATCTACCTGGCGCGCTACCTGTGGGAAAACTGGACCTGGCGCGATACGCTGCGCTTTGCGCCGAAGCTGCTGCGCTTGCCGTCGCGCTCAGCCAGCTCGAACGAACAGATCGCCCATATCTCGGGGCAGAAGCACTCGGTCAACCGCGACAGACAAGCGATCCAATACCATTACGATGTATCAAACGAGTTTTATCAGTTGTGGCTCGACGAAAGAATGGTTTATTCCTGCGCTTACTTTGCCGATCCCGACGAAAGCATTGACAGCGCACAGAGCCGCAAGCTCGACTATATCTGCCGCAAGCTGCGCTTGCAGCCGGGCGAGCGCTTGCTGGATATCGGCTGTGGCTGGGGCGCGCTGATCATGTACGCCGCCCAACACTACGGCGCCGATGCGCTGGGCATCACGCTCAGCGAAAAGCAATTGGGGCTGGCGAACGAGCGCATCGCCGCCGCCGGGCTGGCCGATCGCTGTCGCGCCCAATTGCTGGATTACCGCAACGTGGACGAGTCGCAGCCCTTTGACAAGATCGTCAGCGTTGGCATGGTGGAGCATGTCGGCCGGGAAAACCTGGGCATCTATTTTGAGAAAGCCTATCGCCTGCTGAAACCGGGCGGGGTCTTTCTCAACCACGGGATTACGCTTTTGAGCGCGCCATTTGAGGCGCTGTACGAAGCAAAGGATTCTTTCGTCCAGCAATACGTCTTTCCGGATGGCGACAGCCAGCCCATTGCCTACGTTCTGGATGTCGCCGCCAAAGCGAAATTTGAGTGTCGAGACGTGGAAAGCCTGCGCGAGCACTATGCCTTAACGCTCAAGAACTGGCTGGAACGCTACGAGGCGCATGAGCAGACCATCCTCGATATGCTGGGTCCCACCGGCTATCGCCAATGGCGAATCTACCTGGCGGGGGCGCGCTGGGTCTTCGAATCCGGCTACAACTCCATTCACCAGGCTTTGCTGTACAAATCACTGGACGGCAAGACCGCGCATGGCCACCTCCCGCTCACGCGCGACGACTGGTATGAGAACGGCGCCTGATACAGCGTTCTCAACGACGCTGGAGCGGTTTGCGCTTCGCCGAGACCGCCAGCGAGACACGCCTGATGAGGCGCGCGGCGTTGGAACAAGGCGCGATGGACGCGGTCAGCAGGCGCGCGATCGTCCCTCAGATCAGCCGTGATTGCAGCTGCGGAAGCAGAACTTCGCTGATCCGCAAATCGTAACGTCGCCGATCGAGAAAATAGCTGATTGACTCGTAACCGACGCTTTCGAGCTTGTCGAGCGCTTTGTCGAAGTCGGCGCCTACGCGGTAAGCGTCATGCGAGTCGGAGCCGAGCACGACCGGGATATTTCGCGCCGCCATCTCCCGCAGGATCTCCAAGCCGGGATTCATTTCCGGATAGGGTTTGTTGACGCCGCTGGTATTCAACTCCATAGCGATGCCGGCGCGCGCGATGCGATCCAAAGCGCGGCGAATTGTATCAAGATGATCGGAGACGGCGTATTGCTTGGGATGCACGATCTTGACGATGTCGGGATGGCTCAGACAGTCGAACAAGCCTGATTCAGCCGCATTTGCCAGGTTCTCGAAGTAGCTCCGTTCGTATGCCAGGCGCGACGAACCCTCGAGATAGATCGCTTGGTATTCCTGGGTCTGTGGATGGACTGAGCCCAGGATATAGCTGAAATCGGCTTTCTGGTGCAGATCCTCCAGCCAATTCTCCATTCCCGGCATGTAATCGCTTTCCAAGCCCAGGCGCACATCGACGCGCCCCGCGAAGTCCTCGCGCGTTTTCTCGATCATCTCCACATATTGGGGCAATTGATTGACGCTCATGCGCACGCCGGGGTTCCAGCCAAAAGGCATGGGACTGTGGCAGGTGAAGCTGATGCCGCGCAAGCCTTTCTTCTCGGCTTCCTGCGCGTAATCGGCGGGAGCGCCGCGGGCGTGTTTGCACAGGGGGGTGTGCATGTGAGAATCGTACATGTTTGGCTGGATGGGCATGGGGGCTCCGGGGACTGCACGCGGACGCAAACGCCGCTCATTGTGGCGCAGAAGCGGGGGGATGTCTATTGCGGGTTTGATCCGCAATCAAGTCGACATGGTTGCCAGCCGCCTCATGTGATGTCGGTTATCGCGGTAAAGGTTGCGATCAAATGGATTGAGGTCGCCTCATGCCGCTTTGCCCCCAAACAGCGCGTCCTCAGATCGTCGCGGCACGCACGATGTCCGCGATCCTGGCCTCGGTCGCCTCGTCCAGCTCGGGCTCGGCAAGGAACCAGGCGTTGGCGATGAGCTTGTCGGGCGCGTCTTCGTCGATGGGCAAGTTGGCTTTCTCGGTGAGGCCAAAGGTCACATAATCGTCCATGCGAATGAAGACGAGGACGGGACCGCTCTTGGCGTAGCCGGGCATGCCATACCACAGTCTCGGCTTCAGACCGGGATTGGCCGCCATGATGATTTCATGCAGGCGCTGGCCGATGGCTGCGTGATCACGAAACATCTGGGGGATTTTTTCGAGTACCGCCGCCAGGTTGTCGGCATCTTTTTGCGCTTTCTTGGTTGCCATACAGGCTCCTTTTCTTCAAGCAACAACAGAATAGAAGTGGTTCAAAGGAAGTAATGAGAATACGGAAATGCTTTTATTCAACCCCACCCCCCGGCCCCCTCCCCGAAGCATCAGGGAGGGGGAGCGCATTTGGCGCGATTAGGATTACATCCAGAACACTCGTTATAAATGAAGTCGTTTCGCATTACTTTATTGGGACTACTGAAACTTATGCGCATATGAAGAAGTATTCGGGAAGATACTTCATTAGTCAAGTTGTCGCTGCTGGCGGGGTGTATTTCAATATTTTGGTAGAATGCTCTAGGAACTACAAAACGCATCGCCCTTTGACGGGTTCTACGTATGGATTCACCACAGAGGCACAGAGCGCACAGAGATTTTAAGAAAAAACTTCGTGTTCTTCGTGTCTTTGTGGTTCATTTTGCTTTTGATCGGCAAAGCCATGTAATTTGCCAATAATCTAAAATGCAGCCCTACTGGCTGATTGCCTTTGTCTTGAAGGCGGGGCGCGCGAACCAGGGCATTGGCCCGTTCCGACGCTGCTCAGGTAAACCGGGACAGCCGGCGCATGTTTCGTCGGTTGTCCCGGTAGAGATCGCGATAGATGGGATAAAGATCATCGTAGATCGCCTTCCCCCCCGCGTTGGGCTGAATGCGGCGGTCAATCCGCACCCAGGCGTCGTGTAGTGGAGCGAAATCATCAAAAATGCCAGCCGCCATGCCGGCCAGGTAGGCATCGCCATAGGCCGCGCCGGTCGTCTGGCGCGGCACGTCTTGCGGCAAGCCCGCGACATCGCTGCAAATTTGCAGCCAAAGCGGATCCTGCACGCCGCCGCCGATAGCAACCAGGCGCTGCGGATGAGCGTCAACTTCAGCCATGGCTTCAATATTGTGACGCAAGCCATAGCCAATGCTTTCGAGAAGGCTGCGGTAGAGATGAGCGCGACTGTGGCTGAGGCTCAAGCCGAAGAGCATGCCTTTGGCATGCACATCGTTGATGGGGGTGCGTTCGCCGCTAAAATAGGGCAAGGCGATCAAACCGTCGCTGCCGGCGTCGACGCGCGAGGCGATCTCCGAAAGCAAGGCGAAGGCGTTCACGTCTTCAGCTTCCGCTCGTTGTCGCTCGGCATGCGCCAGTTCATCGCGGAACCAGGTCAAGAGCGCGCCCGATGTCGACAAGCCCGCCGCCAGAATGGCGCTGTCCGGCACGATACCCACGGAAGCCCAGAGATCGCGGTGCGGGCGATAGACTTCCGTGGTCTGGATGAGGAAGAGCGTGGTGCCGTACATCACCATCAGATCGCCGGTTTTGGTCGCGCCCGCGGCAATCGCCTCAGCCAGGGCGTCGGCCGTGCCGGCGGCGACCGGCGTGCCGGCGGGGATGCCCGTCTCTTCGGCAGCATCCGCTGTGATCGCGCCGGCTTGCTCCCCGGACCAGAGTGTCTCCGGCAGCCACTCCAAGGGGCAGACGCGCTCGACCCAGTCCTTGTGCCAAGCCAGTTCGCGCACGTCAAAAAAGGGGGTGAAGTAGGGCGCGACATAGTTGTCGACGACAAAGCGGCCGGTCAGGCGGTAGACAAGATAGGTTGACGCGGTGACGATCTTGCGGGTGCGCTCGAATAGCTCGGGCTGATGACGGCGATACCAGAGTACCTTGGGACCCACTGACTGCGCCGAGAGCGTTTGACCGGCGCGCGCGAAAATCTCGTCCTCGCCCAGTTCTACCGTCAGGTCGTCGATCTCTTGACCGGCGCGGGTGTCGATGCCGTAGAGGATGGCGGGACGCAGCGGTTTGTAGTTTTCGTCGAGAGGGAGCATGGTGGGCGCAATGGCGCTGACAGCGACACCGGCAATGCGCGCTGGATCAATATGCGCAGCCTCGATCAGAGCGCGGGAAATCGTACAGAAGTCGCGCCACCAGACAGCGTCCGCGTCTTGTTCCGCCCAGCCGGGCTGCGGGATATCAAAGCCGTGCGGCGCCGCGCGTTCGGCGAGCCCTTGGCCATCAAGGTCCACCAGTACGCCTTTGGAACTGGAAGTGCCGATATCAATGCCCAGCAGTAGCCGATCGTCCTTCATAAGCCCCAATCTTCTAGTCCAAATCGACGGGCTGGCCGGTACGCGCCGATTCTTCGACAGCGCAAAGCACAGTCGTGACCAGCGCCGCCTCGGCGCCCGTCGCCAGGACGGGTTTGTCGTCAACAACGGCATCGACGAAGCGGGCGATCGCTTCCAGCACGAAGCCGCTCATACGCGCCGAATTGGCATCAAGCGTGAAACCGAGCACATCGGGCAGACTGATCGAATCGCGGGTGTATTTCTCGACCGCGCGGTGATCGGAGGGGTTGATATATAGCACGCCTTGACTGCCCAAGATTTCCATCTTGAAGTTGAAGACATTGGGTTCGGTCTCGGGAAGGATCCAACTGTTCTCCAGCGTGACGACCGCGCCCTTTTCGAATTCAACAATGGCGACATGGAAATCTTGCGTATCGACGCCTTGGTCGCGCAAGAGTCCGGAACGACTGACGGCATAGACGCGAACGGGCTTATCGTTCAGCAGCCAGCGGGACATATCAAAGGTATGGCTGGCCAGGAACCAGAGCGCCGAGCTTTTGCCCGCCCAGGGCAGCATTCGCGTGGGCACAAATGTCGTATTGCTCAGGCGAGCATAGATGTATTTGAGATCGCCGAGTTCGCCGTCCATGACGCTTTGCCGCGCCTGAACAAAAGGCGGATTGACGCGGTTGTGAAAGTCGACCATGAGCTTGACGCCGGCTTCTTCGACGGCTTCGAGGATGGCTTCGGCATCTTCGACGGTGGTGGCCAGCGGCTTTTCCACCAGGATATGTTTGCCGGCTTTCGCCGCGGCCACGGCCAGATCGCGATGCGCGAAATCGGGCGTGGCGATGGATACGGCGGCGATATCGTCGCGCGCCAGCAGATCGCGATAGTCGGTGTAAACCTGGGGCACGCTGTATCGCTCCGCGATTTCTCGCGCCCGGCCTTCGTCCAGATCGCAGACGGCAAGCAGCTCCGCCTGTGGCATATTGTGGTAGACATGGGCATGCCAGGCGCCGCCGACGATGCCTGTGCCAATCACGCCGAATCCTGTTCGACTCATTTCAACTCCTTCTTGTGGTATCGATAATGTCTAGCAGTCATATTTCGAAATAATAGCTGTTTTTGAGTTTGTATCCTGTCTACTTGAGATTTAGATCATTTTTCTGTATACTTGCAAATGATACGCAGATGCCATTCTCAAAGGGACTTTCATGGACATTGAAGACAAGTTAAACCAGCACGAACGCAGCATAGGAAGAATCGAGGGCAAATTAGAGTCCCTGGCCACAAAAGAATTCGTCCGTAAGGAAGTCAATGACGCTGTCAAAGCGATCGACGCAAAGATTGATGCAAAGATCGACGCGTTGAACAAGGACATTAGCGACCAGATAAAACAATTAAGTAATAACATTGAGAAAGAGCGCGGCTGGCGCATGAAAGTCACTGGCGGCGTCAGTATTCTCGCGCTGGTATTGGTTGCTATTTCCAGCCTGGTTACTATGCTTGCGAGTCTCGGCATCTTCACCGCCTAATTTACCCCTTTGTCCAGCATCACGCCACAACACTTGACCTTTTCCGCGAGGCTGTTGCAAGCCCGCGCTGGTCAGCCTTTCACCGCGCCGAAAGTGAGTCCCCGCACCACGTAGCGTCCCAGAACCAGGAATATGAGCATTGGCGGCAGCATGGCGACCACGGCGGTCGCGGCGAGATGTCCCCAGTAAATGCCCGTTGAGGCGAAGAAGCTGATTGTACCCACCGGCAGCGTGGTCGTGCTCTGCTTGCTGAGGACGAGCGGGAAGAGCACATTATTCCAACTGAAGACGAAAGTAAACATTGAGGTCACGATGATGCCCGGCAGCGCCAGCGGAATGATGACGCGGAAGAAGGCCGCGAAGCGATTGGCGCCATCCACCCAGGCCGCTTCTTCCAAATCCAGCGGCACCTCATCCATGAAACTCTTGAGCAGCCAGACCGAAAAAGGTATCGCCAAAGTCTGTAAGGTGAGGATCATCGCCTGGTAACTGCCCGCCCAGCCGATCCAGGACATCAGAATGAAATAAGGAATGACGAAGACAATCGGCGGCGCGATGAGCAGACTGATGTACCAATTCATGATGAATTCTTTGCCGCGCATGGCGAAGCGTGACAAAGCATAAGCGGCGGACAGGGCGAATGGCAAGCTGAGCAAGGTCGCGCCTGTGCTGACGACCACACTATTCACAAGCTGAATCGCGTTGTTGCCGGGGTCGACGAATGTGGTGATGAAGTTGCCCAGGTCGGGCTCGAAGATAAACTCCGGCGGCAGGTTGTAGGCATCGCTGGGATGGCGGAATGCGAGCAAGATGAACCACAGGATCGGTCCCAAAAAGAAGATCATCACCAAAGCCATCAGCGCGTAAACCAAGATTTTTCCGCTTCTCGTCGGCGCGCGCATACCGTCACCATTCCCGCTTGCGGTAGATGAAGAAAAGATAGAGATTGATGATGATTGAGACGATGATGGCGACCAGCCAGGTCATGGCGGCGGTCAAACCAATGTTGTAATTGACCAAGCCTTCGCGATAGAGGTTGAAGCTAAGCGTGCGCGATGCCGTCCCGGGCCCGCCGCTGGTGAGGACATAAACGAGATCGAAGCTGTTAAAGAGCTGCATAAACCGGATCATAACGAGGAAGGCGGCGATCGGCCGCAGCAGCGGCAGGGAGATCGACCAGAACAACCGCCAACGCGTTGCGCCATCAACCAGGGCGGCTTCGAGCACTTCCTCCGAGATTGAGAGCAAGCCGGCGTATAGCACGATGGCGAAAAACGGTGTCCACTGCCAGGTGTCAACGACGCCGATGGTGAATAGCGCAGTGCCAGCGTTGCCCAGGAATCCCTGCGGCGGCACCGGGAAGCCGATGCCTTGCAGCAGCCAGGGCAAGACGCCGCCCTTTGGCTCCAACAAGTAGCGGAAAAGGAAACCTGCCACCACCGGCGCCAGCGTGGTGGGCATGATGAGCAGGGCGCGGAACAGCCCCATGCCGCGCAAGTGCGTATACAGCAGGAGGGCGATGCCCATGCCGAACCAGAATTGCGCGAAGGTACCGATGCCGGCAAGCAGCACTGTATTTTTCAAAGCCTCGGTGAAGGGCGTGACCTGGAAGACCATGCGGTAATTGTCCAAGCCCGAGTGGTAGAGGGGCATGGGGCTGGTCTGCAGGTTCCAGAACCAGAAGCTGTTGCGCAGGGCGAAGCCCAGTGGATACAGAATCAGCGCCAAGAGGACGATGATCGACGGCGCGAGGAGGAGATATGGGAGGCGTTTGCGAAACTTCATTGTAAGCCCCGAAAGCCCCCATCCCCTTTAGCAATTGAACTTTCAGGGGCGATCCGGCGGATCGCCCGTTTGTGGACTTGTACTGACGCGGGCGACCTGGCAGGTCGCCCCTAGAAATAGATCGCGCGATGTGGAGAGCGTTTACATTCCCGAAAGGCTGGCTTGCAGCGCTTTGGTGTTATCGAGCGTGTCATCGAAGCTCTCGACGCCGTATGGAATCATCTGATTACCGCTCAGGATGTTCTGGAAGAGCGTTTGCGTCGTCTCCAGCGCCTGCTCGGGACTGACGGCGCCGCTCATGGCCTGGTTGATCTGCAAGCCGTAGACACCTTCCAGCGATGTATAGATCGGCGCAGGCGGGCGGGCAACCTTGCCATCGCCGAGATTCATCATCTCGAGCTGCGTCCCCAAGAAGGGGTAGATCTCGTTCAGGCCGGCATCGTCGTAATTCGACTTGCGGCTGAAATCGGCGAACTGATAGCCCTTGACGTTGACCTCGCCCATCGCCTTCTGCGCTTCGGAACCAGTGGCCCACTTGATGAACTGCCAAGCCGCCTCTTGATTCGCCGAGGTCGAAGGCATGCCGAGCGACCAGCCGCCGAGGCTGACCACTTGGTCGCCGCCGGCTGTCCGCGTCGGCAGCACGGCGGTCGCAGTCTTATCGACCACCGGCGACGGCGTACCGGTCAAATACCCTTCATTGTTGACCAGGTAGAAGTAAGGCGTCCAGTGATAGAACATGCCGATATCGCCCTGCGAGTAGCGGGTGCCGGCATCGAACCAGAGGTAGTTGATCGATTCGGGCGGCGACCAGCCATAGAGGCGGTTCCAGTCGTGCAAGGCGGCGACGTTGGCTTCGCTATTGATGGTGGGCGTGAAGTCCCAGGGCGCCTCGGGGAATTGCGTGAACCAGCGTGTACCGTAGCTGGCGGAAAGCCCCGTGAACATATGCACAACCGGGACTGGCTGCGCGCCGATGACGGTGGTGCCGTACATCGACGTGCCATCGAGGTCCATGCCGTTGATCTGGTCGAGGATGCCGAAATAGTCTTCCCAGGTCCAGTCGCCGGCGTCGGCCACGGACGAGGGCAGCGGATCCAAGCCAGCCGCTTCAAAGAGGTCGGTGCGGTACATGATGCCCTGGGCATACGAGGCGATGGGCAGCGTCCAGACGTGATTGCGCCAGGTGCTCAGCGAATAGAGGCACTCGGGCAGGAAGTCATCAAAATTCGCATCGGAATCCATTCCGATGAAATCATCGAGCGAGCGAATCCAACCGTTGTCGGCATATTGGCTGATCCACATCTGGTCGACGGCGATGACATCGGCATCCGCGCTTTGTGTCAGGAAGGCGTTGATCAAGCGCGCTTGCAATGCCGTATAACCCAGGGACTCGATATTGACGCCAATGCCGGTCGCCTCGGTGAATTGATCGACCACGCTTTGCAGCGCCAGATCCCAGGGATCGCCGACCGTTAGCACGTTGACGGTGGCGTCGGTCTGGGCGGCCACGCGGGAAAGATTCGCCAATGGCGACAATCCTCCGGCGACAGCCGCGCCAGCCGCGCCGCTCATGCGCAGAAAATCGCGGCGGCTCAAGTTTTTCTTGGACATCGTTAACTCCTTCTTTCTGTGTCTGTAAGAAAGTGACGAACTGCGATGGAATTCATTCGATAAGCGCCTCCTCGCCCAAGAATCAGATCAAGATCTTGCCATCCGCCAAAACGGGCACGCCATCGACCAAGACCGAACCGGTCTGACGCAGGTCCTTGATCAGATCCCAATGGATGCTGGACTGATTGACGCCGCCGCACTCGGGATAGGCTCTGCCCAGCGCCAGATGGATTGTCCCGCCGATTTTCTCGTCGATAAGTATATCCTTGCAAAAGCGATTGACGTAGGGATTCATACCAAAAGCAAACTCGCCCAGCCGGGCCGAACCGGCGTCCGTTGCCAAGATTTGCAAAAGAAAATCTTCATTCGATGAGGCGCTGGCATGAATCAGATCGCCATCCTTCCATGCCAGGCGAATATCATGCGCCAATTGGCCGCCGAGCACGCCGGGCAACTCAAAGTGGATTCTGCCGTTGAGCGTCTTGTTGACCGGCGCGGTATAGATCTCGCCATCGGGGAGGTTGATCTTGCCGTCGAAAACCTTCCATTGCCGGCCGCGCACGGAGAATTCCAGGTCGGTCTCATCGCCGGCGACGATGCGCACCGTCTCGCTGCCTTCGAGTCGCGCGGCTTGGCGATGCCAGCCTTTCGAGGCGGCGGGATAATTCAGCAGGCAGGCGGCGAAGAACATGTCTTCGATGGTTCCCAGATCGGTATCGGCTTGTCGCGCCAGCTCATGGTTAGGTACGCGGACCAGGCACCAACGGGTCTTTTGCCAGCGCAGGGTGGAGACTGCCCCCATAGCCGCTTGATTGGCAGCCAGCGCCGCTGTCGGGATATCGTCGTGCATGCGCAAGTCGTAGGCGCCGCGCAAGCCGAAGTAGACATCAGCCCAGTCCATGCCATGCGCTTCGATTTCCGGCAGCCAACTGTGCTGCTCGGCTGAGCCGTGTTGGAGCAGGCTGTGGCGCAGTTTTTCCGAGAGCAATTGCGCTTGCGGGAAGGCGCCGGCTTTGACGCAGGATTCGTAGACGGCATGGGCCAAGGGGAAGGATTCGATTTCGCCCATGGCGATCATGACGCGGTCGCCGGGTTGGACGGCGGTCGAGTAATGGACGAGGACGTCGGCGACGGATGTCCAGCGGGGGTCGGTCTCGGGCATGGCTGGTTTCCTGTGGTTGGTGTTGCTGGGAGTATAGCATGGGGTTGGGGGTGGTGGCGAAACGGGGTCGTCAACCACAAAGACACGAAGGGCACAAAGGGTTAGGATCTAGGCAACCTTGGTATCTTTTATTAGCTGTTTTCTATGTTATTGCGTGATTTGCCTCTCAACCCGCGGCTGACCCAGGTATCGCCGCTCCTGGATTGGACATTTCAATAACTATCTGGCATGTTCTGGCTTATTCAAAAGATTCACGAGGCAGGCGCGACTGGCGGATGATCGAAGCTAATGTGCCGGGACGCAATTCTTTGTGATAAGGCACAGGCACTGTAATAGTAGATTTTTGTCCATCTGGCAGAAGGATCGCTTTTTGCATAATGACATGGCTGCCCTTCTGTCTAACTTCCGAGAATCCATGAGATCGCAAAATATCACATATTTGCCGCCCGGATAGTATTCTCCGTTTAGGCAATTTCGAAACTCACTTGTTCGATGGTTCCGCATCGGTCAAAACGAGCCGCGATTTCTTCTTCCGATGCTTCTTCCAAAAAGAGTGTAACTGCCTCTTTGACGTTTTCGATCGCTTCTTCGCTCGTCTGGCCCTGACTTGCTATATCCAAATCGACGCAGTGAGAAACAAACATCTCTCCATCCTGTACGATGGATATTGTTAAATCCCTTCGCATGTCTCTATCCCTTGCCCTTCTTGACGAAACAATCGTACCATATTCAGATGATTTGCAGCAATCTTCCAAGGCGGCATGGTGACGTCATGGGCGACACAAGGGTCGCCCCTACGCTAAACTTTTTGGTCACTAAGTTATCGGCTTCTCAACCCGCTCCCGCCCCAGGTACTGACGCTCCTGCTCGATGATCTCGGGATCGAGCTTGGTGAAAAGCGGCGACGGCTCCCGCAGCTTTTGACCCGGCAGCAGGTCGCTCGCTTTCCACTCGCCTATGGCCTTGCTCCCGTCATAGACCAGCGCCAGATGATCGCGCGTTTCCTCGCTGTATTTCTCGATGCTCAAGTCGCCGAAGAGTTGCCCGTCATAGCCCAGCATCTCGTGCACTTGCTGGGAGCTGAAGGGCGTGAAGGGCGCGAAGAGGATTTTCAGGTTGTCGATGCAGCGCAGCGCGGCGTAAACCGAGCGGGCGGCGTCGGCAGGATCGGACTTGAGCGTTTTCCAGGGTTCGCGCTCGTTGAGCCAGGCGTTGACCTCGCGAGCCAGGCTCAGCGTCTCTTCCAGCGCTTCTTTCAGGCGCACTTGCGCCAGCAGCGCGCCGACCGAGTCGAAGCCGGCTTCGGTTTTGGCGATGATGTCACGGTCGGCGGCGGTCAATTCATCGGGGGCGGGCACAGCGCCATCAAAGCGCTTGAAGGCGAAACCGAGCATACGATTGACCAGATTGCCCCAAGCCGCCAGCAATTCGTTGTTGACCCGCGCCAGGAAGCCTTCCCAGGAAAAGTCGCTGTCTTGCCGTTCGGGGAAGGTGCGGGCGACATAAAAGCGCAGGGCATCGGCTTGGTAGCGCTCCAGCAGGTCGGGCAGCCAGACCGCCCAATTGCGCGAGGTCGAGAATTGCTGGCCCTCGATATTCATGAATTCATTGGCGGGCACATCGTAGGGCAACTGCAAGGGAATATCGCCATAGACGGGATCGTCGTCGTTGTAGATGCCGTCGATGCCGAGGAGTTCCGCCTGCCAGATGATGGTATGGAAGGGGATATTGTCCTTGCCGATAAAATTGTAGATTTTGGCTTCCGGGTTGTACCACCATTTTTTCCATTCGTCGGGCGCCCCGATGTTCTTCGCCCATTCGATGCTGGCGGTGAAATAACCCATGACCGCGTCAAACCAGACGTAAAGCCGTTTGTCTTCCCAGCCATCCAGGGGCACAGTCACGCCCCAATCGATATCGCGCGTGATGGGACGCCCGCGCAGCCCATCTTTGACGAAGTTCTGGCTGAATGTGTTGACGTTGGGCCGCCAATGATGGGCGTGCTGCGCGAGGTAGGCCAGGATCTCTTCGGTGAAGCCCCCAAGATCGAGAAAATAATGTTCGGATTCGCGCGGTATCAACTTGTCAGCGGGATTGTTGCGACTGCGCGGATCAATGAGTTGAATGGCGTCCATCAGATTGCCGCAGTTATCACATTGATCGCCGCGCGCGCCGTCATAACCGCAGATATAGCAAATGCCTTCGACATAGCGATCGGGCAGGAAGCGCTTTTCGCTCTCGCTATAAAGGAGGGTCTGCTTCTCTTTGTACAGGTGGCCGCGTTCCAGCAGCGTGATAAAAATGTCCTGCGCCACTTGATGATGGTTCTCTGTGTCGGTATGGGTGAAGAGATCGTAGCTAACGCCGATTTTTCGCTGCGTCTGCAAGAAGCGTTCATGATAATGTTCGAAGACCGCGAGCGGCGTCGTGCCGCGCTTGTCGGCTTCGACCGTGATCGGCGTGCCGTGGCTGTCCGATCCGCTGACCATCAGCACGTGATTTCCCCGCAGGCGGTGATAGCGCGCGAAGATATCGGCCGGCAGATAGGCGCCCGCCAGGTGCCCGATATGCAGGTCGCCATTGGCGTAGGGCCAAGCCACCGATACGTGAATATATTGTGCTGACATCGCGTTTCCCCTTTTCAGCGAGCCTTTCAACATCGGCTCGGCAAGCAAATAAAAGCCAATAAAAAAACCGCCTGTCGAGGACAGACGGTATCAAGTTTCGGCTAAGTATCGCCTAGACGAACGATAAGTTCCGTCTGTCCCGGGGGGCGGTCGGCATCCGCATAGGCGTTGCAACGCTCGTTCCTACAACCATGTGGCGAGTGTAACATGGTATTTCTTATCCCGTCAAGCGCTTTGATCATCGGGCAGCAGGGCAATCGCTTCAAAATCATAGTCCATCAATATATCACCAATTCAAACTAAAATATAACCACAGAGGCACAGAGCGCACAGAGAAAAGCCATTCAAAATGAAAATCGCGCGCTTTTTTCTACAAATGGTCTTCAGTGACAAGTCACTATCCCTTTTGTTACGCAGATTCAGAAGTAAATGCAAGTAAGTCGTGCGAATAATTTGATGGAATATAGAAAACTACAAAATAATCGAATCCCGTAGGGGCGACCAATCTGGTCGCCCGAAACCGCGTCATCGCATCGACGGGCGACATGATATGTCGCCCCTACACGCGGCTCA
>DAOULD010000094.1:0-7509 GCA_034420635.1 Anaerolineae bacterium
GGCTTGAGTTCGCCCGTGAGGATGGCTTCCCGCAGGGTGTCGAGCGTCTGCTCTCGGATGGACAAATTCTTGATTTGCGGTAAATTCGGTTTCATGTGCCAGTTCAAGTGTCCGCCGTTATCGCGGTTGCGGTCGGCTGCCAGCGACTGAGGCACTGCCAGAAGATTCCAGGAGCGGTGAATCCTGTGGACATTGCAATTTTCTCACTGCAAAGACACAAAGGTCACAACGCTGTCTTTCTTAAACTCTCAGTAGTGCCAAGTTAAGTAATGCAAAAGATAAGCCGCGTGTAGGGGCGACATATCATGTCGCCCGTCGATGCAAGGGCACGGTTTCGGGCAACCAGGTTGGTCGCCCCTACAGTTTTCGATTGTTTTGCAGTTTTATATATATCATCAACTTTTCGCATGACTTACTTGTGCCTCTGTGGTGAATCCCCGTGTATTAAACTCGCAGTAGAGCCATATCCACAATTTTCAGCACTTGCGAGAATCCGGCGGACTTGACAGCGCGCCGAGCGCTTCCTATAATCCGGTCGTCTGTAGATTGTAGACAATCGCAGAGATTTTAGCGATTCTAATTGACGGCTTGTGACATGTCAAGCGACGCTGGCGCGCGCGGAGCAACCAAGCGTAACCTGGCAACTACCGGCGGAGGTCTGTGTCGGCGCGCCCTGCGCGCGCCTGTGAGCCGCCCGACTTACGGACAAACGAGATCCTGGAGTCCAACTTGTGAGTGAAAACTGGGTGTTGACCGAGACCGAAGCGGTAGAGTTGCTGGCGCTGCTGATCAGTTCAGCGCGAATACAGATGGACGAGCCGGCGCATTACGGTCCCCTGCGCTTGCTGACGGCGACTGAACGCCTCAGCGCGATGATGCTGGAACGTTCTTCCGACAAGTCCAAAGCCTTCCTGCAAGACAACATCGAACGCATTCCCGAGCTGCGCATGGCGATGTCCGATGTCGAGACTTATAAAGACGGCTTAGATCACCTCTGCCGGGAAGTGGCGGGATGTCTGCTGCGCCATAGCGGCGCCGAGAGCGCCTCTCCATGAGCGAGCATGTCCTCAACAACATCAGAACCCGTCGAGTCGTGCGCGAGATGACTGAGGAGGCAGTCGAGCGCGAGGCAGTCGAAACAATATTGGAAGCGGCGCGCTGGGCGCCCAGCGGCGGCAACCTGCGCCCGATTCGCTATGTCGTCGTGGAAGATCCGGAAACGCGGCGATTGATCCGCCTGGTGGCGCCGGGCATGTTCCAAAAAGCCCCGGTCCTCATCTTGATCTGCATCAACTGGGCGATTATCGAGCAGCACAAGGTGCCGCATAGCGACCGCGCGCTGCTGATTGATGTCGGGACCGCCGCGCAGACCATGATGCTGGCCGCGCACGCCATTGGCTTGGCGTCGGGTCCGGTCACTTCCTTCAGCAAAGAAGCGGTCAAGGTGATCCTGAACCTGCCGGGCAGCTATTCGCCGGAGATGTTCATTTGTATCGGACACAAGGCGGAGTCTGCGCGCGCGGGCATGCGCGCCTGGAAGAAAATCACCTGGCGCGATCTGACGCATTGGGAGCGTTTTGCAGACAAATAACGACATTTTTGGAGGATAAGAATGGAAGGGCGATACATCAAACACATGGCTTTCGCGGTCGCTGACGCCAGGGGCGCTTTGGGGCATTATCAAGACTTCATCGGCGTCGGTCACGATGCCGAGGTTCACGAATACGACAAGTCGCGCAACGTCGTCGCCATCTTCAACGTGGGCGATGTCGAGTATCAGTTATGCCAATCCATGGACGAAGGCGGTCGCTACGACGCCTGGATCAAGGAGCGCGGCTACGAAGGCTTGCATCATATCTGTTACGCTGTGCCGAATATCGACGAGGCGCTGGAAGACGCCCAAGCCAAAGGCGCTACTTTGAAAGAATGCGCCGCTTGCAAGGTCACAGGCAGCCATGTGCATCCCGAAGGCTGGGTCGCCTTCCTGGAGCAAGAAGCCGGCGGCGTCGAACTGGAACTGATGCAAGTCTATACGCCGGAAGAACTGGAAGAATACAAGTCCGTCAAAGGTATTTAGACGGTGCCTTCGCGATCTCAAGTCGCGCTGCGCCCAAGACAAATGATGGAAAATGATGGATAGCATTGAACTGCTGCAGCGGCTGGTGCGGATCCCCTCCCCTAACCCGCCGGGCGATACCCGTGCTATCGCCGATTTTGTCGCGGATGAAATGCGCGCCATCGGCTGTGACCTGCGCGCCCCGGCGCCCGAGGCCAAGCCCGAGGCGCGCAACGCCATCGCCACGCTGGGCGAAGGGTCGCCGGTGATTATGCTGCACGCGCATATCGATACCGTACCCATCGCCAAGAACGAAGCCGAGAAATGGCATGTCGATCCCTACGCCGGCGTGGTCAAGGATGGCGCGCTCTATGGCAAGGGCAGCATTGACGACAAAGCGCCCCTGGCATCCATGATGCTGGCGATGGCTGATGCCGCCCAACAAGAGTCGCTGGATGGAACGCTGATCCTGGTCGCCGCCGCCGAAGAAGAAGTCGGCGGCCAACTTGGCACCAAGTGGCTGGCGGATAACGAACACTTGCCCGGCTGCGACTTCATCGTGGTCGGCGAACAAACCGGCAACAAAGTCGCGACCGCGCACAAAGGCGTCATGCGCGCTTCCGTGCATACACACGGCAAAGCCGTGCACGCCACCAATCCCGACCGCGGCGTCAACGCCATCGTCGCCATGTCGAAACTGATCGCGGCGCTGAACAACTATCATAACCAGTTGGCGAAACGAGTTCACCCGGTAGTCGGCTTCCCCACTTGCAACATCGGTGTGATCGCGGGGGGCAGCACCGCCAACGCCGTGCCCGATGCCTGCCATATCAAGCTCGACCGCCGCATGATCCCGCGCGAAGACCCAAAGGCGGTCATCGCCGAATTAAAAGCCGTCGTCGAAGCGGTTGATATAGCGCCCGCGACAGCGGACATCGACAGCTTCGTATATTCCCGCTGGTTCGACTCGGGGCTGGATACAGAATTGGGACGGACCTTCTTGTCCTGCGTGCGCGACGAAATCAAGGCGGACCCGGGTCCCATCGGCTACCTGCCCGGCAGCGACGCCAAACATCTGATGGACCTGGCGCGCGGGGACATGATCATCTTCGGTCCCGGCAGCTACGAAGCGGCTCATGCCTACGATGAGCATGTTGATCTGGCGGAATACCAAGCCACTACGAATATCCTGCTGGATTTTCTGCGGCGGACGCTCTACCGCGCCAACTGAACGACTCTCCATTGCGTAACCATCGCCTAAGGAAGGGACTGTGAAACTAGATACCTTGATCAAAAACGCCGATGTCGTTCTCGAAAGCGGCATCGCCCGCCTCGACCTGGGCATCAGCGACGGTGTGATCGCTGCCCTGGCGGCGGATTCCGGCGAGATGGAAGCCGGCGAGATCATCGACGCATCGGGCAAACTGCTGCTGCCGGGCGCCATTGACATTCACTTTCATTGTCGCGCCCCGGCTCATCCGCAGCGCGGCGACTTCGCCACCGAAACCAGGGCTGCCGCCGCTGGCGGCGTGACCACCGTCTTCGAGATGCCGATCTCCAAACCCTGCTGCGCCACCGGCGATGTCTTCGCCATGCGCAAGGCTTTGGCGCAGCGCGACGCTTACGTCAATTTTGGACTCTATGGCGCGCCCGGTCTGCTGGATCGCGACGAAATCGCGGCTATGGTCGATCAAGGCGCCATCGCCTTCAAGATTTTCATGACAGCCGCGCCCAAGGGCCGCGATGACGAATTTGAAGGGCTTTGCCTGCCGGAAGTTCCCGAACTTTATCAGGCGCTCAAGCTCGTCGCCGAGACTGGCTTGGTCTGCGCCGTACACGCCGAAAACAACCAACTGCTGGAATGGCATACCCGGCAGCTTGTCGCGGCGGGCCGCAATGATGTGCCGGCGCACGGCGAATCGCGCCCGCCGCACGTCGAAGCCCTGGCAATCGCCACCCTGCTGGCGCTCAACGAAAGTATCGGCGCCAACTTGCACATCGCGCATCTCAGCGCGGCCGAGCCTCTGGCGGTCTTCCGCCGCTTCAAAGCCACAGGTTCCACCGCCAGCGCCGAGACCTGTCCTCATTACCTGTTCTTCACGGAAGACGATCTGGCGCGCGTCGGTCCCTACGCCAAGATTAACCCGCCCCTGCGCAAAGAAGCCGACCAAGCCGCGCTCTGGGAAGCGCTGGCTGATGGCACGGTTATGGCCATCACCACCGACCACTCGCCCTTCACCGTAGAAGAAAAAGAACGCGCCCGCACCGATATCTGGGCGACGCCGCCCGGCGCGCCCGGCGTCGAGGAATTGCTGCTGGGCGTGATGCACGAAGCGCTCTCCGGGCGCATCAGCGTCAACAAGGCAGTTGACCTGGTCGCGACCAACGGCGCCAAGCGTTTCGGCGTCTACCCCGAGCGCGGGCATATCGGCATCGGCGCCGCCGCCGATCTCGTGCTTTACGACCCCGATGACGAAACGACCATCAGCGGCGATATGCTCTTCAGCAAAGCGCGCGATTGCGACAAGCTCTACGCTGGCATGACCTTCAAGGGAGCGGTCAAACGCACCATCGTCAACGGCAAGACAGTCTTCCAAGATGGCAAAATTGTCGGCGCGGCCGGCGACGGGCGCTTCGTCCGCCCCGACCCGGCGCGGGTCAGTCTGGAATTCTAACGGTGTCGCCGAACGCTGAAGACCCATGTCAAGATAGCCTAGCAGCCTAGCCAGCAACATACCGCCCCGGCAAGAAGGAGGCGACTGATGCCAGAAGCACCCGCATGGCGTTTCGAAAAGATCATCAAGCCCATGTTCGATATTCCCGCGCCGCATCGCGTCCTGGTCCGTGGGCGCGTCTTGACCTGCCGCGGCGACGAGATCATCAATGACGGTTTTGTCGAGATCGACGCCGGGACGATCAAAGCTGTCGGCAGCATGAGCGAACTGGGGGAAACGGGCGCTCAAGTCCTCGATTGTAGCGGCAAAACGATCATGCCCGGCATGATGAATTCGCACGCGCATCTGGCATGGGACGGCGTACACGATCTGGCGCGGCAATCACTGGACGACCCGCCCGAAATCAGCGCCTACAAGTGCGCCGGCAATATGATCAAAAGCTTGAAAGCGGGCATCACCCTGGTACGCGACCTGGGCATGAACCAGAGCAATTTCTTCGCCAAACAAGCCGTGGAACAGGGCATCTTCCCGGGTCCGCGCCTGCTGATCGCCGGCGAAGCCATCGTCCAGACCGGCGGCCATACCTTTTGGTGCTGCCGGGAAGCCAGCGGCGCCGATGAGATGCGGCGCGCGGTCCGCGACCAGGTCAAAGGCGGCGCCGACTTGATCAAGATCATGGGCAGCCACGACCTGCTGGAGTTCACTGACGATGAACTGCACGCCGTCATTGACGAGGCGCATCGCAATGGATTGCCCATCACGGCGCACGCCACCTTTGACGCCTGCATCCGGCGCATGGCCGAGTTCGGCGTCGACGTGATCGAACACGGCGGTTCCATGAGCGACGAGACCATTCAACTGCTGCTCGACAAAGATATCCCTATTGTCACCACCTTCGCGCCGCTGGTGATGCAGTCGCAAGCCGACCTGGCCAGACAATATGACATCCCGGAATGGAAGATCGCCGAGCGTCAAGCCGCCGTCGCCGGCCGAGCGCGCTTCGACGGGCTGATCAAAGCCGCTCAAGCCGGCGTGACCATCGCCTTCGGCACCGATGCCGGCAGCCCGGTCGTCGGGCACGATGTCGTGGCGCCGGAACTGGCATTCATGGTCGAACTCGGCATCAAGCGCGACAATTACGACGCGCTGCGGAGCGCTACCATCGTCGCCGCGAGCCTCAACAAGCTGGAGGACAAGCTCGGCAGCCTGGAAGCCGGCAAGGATGCCGATATCATTGTGATGGCGGGGGATCCGCTGGCTGACCTGAACGCGCTCGAGCGGATCGAAATGGTCTTCATCGCTGGCAAAGAAATGATTGGAGCCACATAAATGTCAGGCAGAATTACCGGTATTTTCAATATTTTAGCCACCCCTTTCGGAGTCGATTACTCGGTCGATTACGACAGCCTCAGAAAGCTCGCGCGCTTTCAAATGGAGATAGGCGCTCATGGCTTGACCATCCTGGGCGTGATGGGCGAGGCGGCAAAGCTCAGCGTCGACGAGCGCAAAGCTGTTATGGACACCGTAGTGGAAACCGTCGCCGGCGCCATTCCCATCGTGGTGGGCGCCAGCCACAGCCGGCTCGAAACCTGTATCGAGCTGAGCGCGGCAGCCTTCGCCGCCGGCGCCGACGGCGTGATGATCGCGCCGCCGCCCATGGAAGACAAATCCGACCCGGCCATCCTGGCGCTCTACAGTCGCATCGCCGACAGCATCGACGGCGCCATCGTGGTGCAAGACTTCCCGCCGGTCAACGATGTCTTCATGTCGCCCGAGGTCATGGGCCAAATCGCCGAATCCATTCCCAACGCGCGCTATCTCAAACTGGAAGATCCGCCGCTCATGCAGAAAATCGACGCCATCCGTCAAGTCACGGACAAGTTCGAGATCTTCGGCGGACTGGGCGGCATGTTCTTGCTCGAGGAACTGAATCGCGGCGCCTCCGGCACCATGACCGGCTTCGCTTTCACCGAGATCCTGGTCGCGGTTTACGATGCTTTCAAAGCGGGACAGCGGAGGGACGCCGAGGCGATCTTCGACAAATACCTGCCGCTGATTCGCTACGAGAACCAGCCCCTGATTAATCTGACCATCCGCAAAGCCTTCCTGCGTCGGCGCGGCGCCATCGCCAATGCCACACCGCGGCAACCTTTCAACCCTATCGACGCCGGCACCGAAGCGGAGATAGACTGGCTGCTGGAACGCGCCGGCATTGATGACCCCACAGTCAAGCTAGACCTCTAAGCGCGGCGTGAACAATACGGACGCAAACAAGGCCTGTAGGGGCGGGCAATCTGCCCGCCCGCTGATGCCGCGACCGGTGACATGATATGTCGCCCGAAATTTACTCTCTGTGCCCTCTGCGCCTCTGTGGTGAATCCCTGTTTTTTACCATATCGCCCTACGGCGCCGCGCCGCGCCCATGAACACTCCCGTTGGACAACAAAAGTTGTCCAACGGGAGTGTGGGTTTAGTTAGTTCGTCCTGTTCTATCCTTAGAGGAGGACGAACTAACTAACTGAATGGGAGAGCTTGCCATAGATTTTACGATTATGCGGACCCGTTTCCTCAACCTGGTCGCCCGCCCACGACCGGTGACATGATATGACGCCCGGAATTCACTCTCTGTGCCCTCAGTAAGCGCAAGTAAGTCATGCAAAAAATGAGCCGCGTGTAGGGGCGACATATCATGTCGCCCGTCGATGCGATGGCGCGGTTTCGGGCGACCAGGTTGGTCGCCCCTACGGGATTCGATTATTTTGTAGTTTTCTATATTTC
>DAOULD010000095.1:0-26801 GCA_034420635.1 Anaerolineae bacterium
TCCCCCCTCAATCCCCCCGCTCAACGGGGGGCGGAAACCCCAAAGTATTAGGGAAGGGAGTTTGCTTGCCTAGCGGCGCGATTTTTACATGATTTACTTGGTTCTGCAGAATCTATCGTGGTCACGCAACATAGCAAGTCTGTTTGTCGCATGGGCGCCGCAGTTCACATAAACAGAACTGCCCGGCTTACCAGTAGAAGCGCTGCCCTTTTCTACCCTCTTCGCGTTCATCAACGAGTTGCTTCGTATTCTCGTCGCTTGTGACTTCCGCCCCGAAGACATCCCACCAGATGCCGGAGCGCGGCAAACGGCTGTAACGCTCAATCTGCGCCACAATCATGCAAGAGCGCTTTTCTTCCTTCGCCTCTGCAAGCGCCGCTTTCAGTTCCTCTTCGTCATTCACGTTCCAAGCCCGCAATCCGATGCTCTCGGCATTCTTGGCGTAGTCAATCTCGACGAAGTCGCCATCGTCCAGTTTGCCCGTCTCGCGATTTCTCACGCGAAACTCGTTGCCAAGGCTATGACCGACCAGCACTTTCTGGTGTCCGTGAATCGACTGGAAACCATCGTTTTGGAGCAAAATGACCGTCAATTTGATGCCCTCTTGCATGGCGGTCTTCAGTTCCATCGGATGCAACATGTAGTTTCCGTCGCCGAGGAAGACGTAGACTTCGCCGTCATCCGGGCGCGCCAAACGAACGCCAATCGCCCCGGGGATATCGTAGCCCATACAAGAGTTGCCAAATTCCAGGTGAAGAATGCGTCCAGCGGTCGCTTCAAAGAGTTGATGCAAGTCCCCGGGCGCGGTGCCAGCCGCGCAAACAAGCGTATCGCCCGCTTCCATATAGTCATTGAGCGCGCCGATTACCTGGGCTTGACTCATGCGTTCATCGGGGTACTGCACATAGACCGTTTCTCGTTTCCGCTCCAACCAGGCTTCTCGATCCACCGCCAGCGACTCCACATATCCCGGGTTTGCTTTGATTCCGGCCCCAAGCGCGGCAGTTGTCAACTCTCGCAAGGTGTCGCGGGCGTCCGCAATAATCGGCAAAGCGCCCAGTTTGTGGGCATGCGCGCCACTAACGTTGATGCTGAGGAATTTGACGTCCGGATTCTGCCAGGCGGAGTAGGACCCGGTCGCGAAATCGGCCAGGCGCGTGCCAATCAAGAAGACGAGATCGGCTTCAGCCGCGTACTTGCCCGAAAGCGGCGTGCCCGTATGCCCGCTGCCGCCGATCAGCAAGGGGGACTCATCTTGCAGCGCGCCACGCCCGGAATGCGTTTCGCCAACAGGTATGCCGAATCTATCGGAAAACTCGCGCAATTCTCGCCACGCTTTGGAATAGTGAAGGCCGCCTCCAGCCAGTATGTAAGGCTTGTCCGCGGACTTGAGCAATGCAACGGCTTCTTGAATCCGCCGCTTGTCAGGCTGGCGTCTTTCGACGCGCCAGATCTGCTCCCGGAAAAAGTTCAGGGGGTAATCAAAAGCCACGCTCTGAATATCCTGCGGCAAGGCGATAGTAGCGGGACCGGCGTCAACAGGATCGGTCATCACGCGCATCGCCTCTGGCAGGGCGTAGAGAATCTGTTCCGGACGGGTGATGCGATCAAAAAACTGACTGACGACGCGAAAACAGTCCGTGACGCTCATATCCAGCGATACGGGATGTTCGATATCCTGCAAAACTTGTCCCTGGAAGCGGGTGGCGTAATAGTCCGACGGCAGCAGCAGGACCGGCAGCCGATTGATATGCGCGGTGGCGGCGCCGGTGACCATGTTGGTGGCGCCGGGACCAATTGAGGTCGTGCAGGCGAACGTTTGCATGCGAAGGCGCGTCCGCGCGAAGCCGGAAGCGGCGTGTACCATCGACTGCTCGTTGGTTGGCTGGTAATAGGGCAACTCGTCGCCGTATTCCCACAGCGCCTGGCTCAAGCCGCTGACGTTGCCATGTCCGAAGATACCCCAGATCGCCGGAATGAAACGCTGAACCTCGCCGTCGTATTCGGTGTATTGCGCCTGCAAGAACTTGATCAGGGCTTGCCCCATGGTCAAGCGCGCGGTCGCCTGGCACGCAAATGGTTGAAATATCATCGCCGTCTCCTCGTTTACAGTTCTTGCAAATCCGCTAAAGTCGAAACTGATTCGTCCTCGCGCCCGGCATCGTTATCGTATTGCGCGAGTTCTTTAGCCAAACCGATATACGCAGCGGGGGTCAATGCCAGGAGCCGGTTCTTGTCGGGACCTGGAATATCCAGTGTGCTGATGAATTCCCGAATACTCGCCTGGCTCATCGACTTTCCACGCGTCATCGCCTTGAGTTGCTCGTAAGCGCCCGGCGCCCCGTGCTTGCGCAGCACCGTTTGAATCGCTTCGCCGAGCACCTCCCAGGCATCCTCCAGATCATCTTGTAGGACCCTGCGATCAATGTCGATTTTGCTCAATCCCTGGTCCGTCGATGTCAAAGCCAAAAGGCTGTGCGCGATCGCGACGCCGAGATTGCGCAAAGCCGAGGTATCGCTCAGGTCGCGCTGCAGGCGCGAAACCGGCAGCTTGACCGCCAGATGTCCCAGCGTCGCGCTGCTTATGCCCAGATTGGCTTCCGCGTTTTCGAAGTTTATCGGGTTGACCTTGTGCGGCATGGTAGAGGAACCGACTTCCTCCGCCACCAGTTTCTGTTTGAAGTAGCCCAGGGAAATATAGGTCCACATGTCTCGGCAGAGATCCAAAAGGACTGTATTGAAACGAATCAGCGCGTGGCTGAGCTCCGCCAGGAAATCGTGCGCTTCAATTTGCGTGGTCAAGGCATTATGGCTTAGACCCAAGCCCTCAACAAAGCGTCGCGAGAAATCCAGCCAATTCACATCGGGATAAGCGGCGACATGCGCGTTGTAAGCGCCGACTGCGCCGTTAAATTTCCCCAGGTATGTCTGGGATTCGATTTGCTTCAATTGGCGGCTCAAACGAGCAGCAAATACTTTCAACTCTTTTCCCACTGTTGTCGGCGACGCCGCCTTGCCATGCGTTCGCGCCAGCATCGGCTCATCGGCTGACTTGAGCGCCCAGTCGTCAAGCAACTGTAGCAGATCTCGCGCCTTGGGCAGCCAAACATCGCGCATAGCGTCACGAAGCATCATCGCGTAAGCCAGGTTGTTGATGTCTTCCGATGTGCAGGCGAAGTGGACGGATTCGATGACATCCGACAAGCTCGTGCCGCGCAGCCCGGCCTTAATGAAGTATTCGACCGCCTTGACATCGTGGCTGATGAAGGCCTCAATCGATTTGATCTCCGACGCAGCCTCGTCGTCGAAACTCGCCGCCAACTGCTCCAGAAGCCTTATCTCATCGTCGGAAAACCTCCGAACATGGGTGATCGCTTCATGTTCGGACATGGCGATCAGCCAGCGGACTTCCACGAGGACCCGGTACTTCATCAGCGCCCACTCCGACAGGTACGGTCGCAAGGCTTCCGTCTTGTCGGCGTAGCGCCCGTCAATTGGTGATATCGCGCGCAAACTCATCGTGAGAACTTGGCTTCCTGATAAGTAATAGTACTCCAAGCAAGAGCCGATTGTACACTGATTTAGCGTAGTTTTCCCCTGTACATCGTGACATTACCAGAGCAATCGCATCAAAATTAACATCCGCTGTGATGACAAAAGTCAAACCAAAATTTAACCGTCGAGGGCACCGAGAGCACTGAGAAAACCTCTTTTCGCGAAAGCAACGGGCTAAATTCTTTTTCTGAAACGAGATTCCATGACAGAAAAAGGGGCTGTTTCTTTGATTTTTTGTAGCAGTTTCGTCTGGTAACAAACTTTAACTCTGTGTCCTCGACGCCTCTGTGGTGAAAATAATTTGATGCGATTGCTCTGTGACATTACAGAAGTAAATGCAAGTAAATTATGCGAAAAAGTTGATGAAGTATAAACAGCCACAAAATAATCGAAAACTGTAGGGGCGTTTCGCTGAAACGCCCGAAAATCAACGCATGGCGACATCATCGGACAAAATATGACGACGGGCGGCTCAGCGAGCCGCCCCTACAGGTTCCTCATTTTTTGCGGACAATCGGTTAAATCTCGGTGCTCTCGGTGTCCTCGGTGGTTAATAAAAATCTGGCGCGATTGCTCTGATTAAGATTCGACCTGACGGCGAGCCGTAATTCGCGGCATAATGCCCCGATGTGAGCCTGCAAATGCTTTTCTGGAGTCATTGATCTGTCCCGGCTTATCGAGTCAAGACCGCTTTACGATGGATTCCGCATGCCGGCGGAATGGGCGCCTCACGCGGGCTGCTGGATGCTGTGGCCAGAACGGCGCGATACCTGGCGGAACGGCGGCAAACCCGCGCAACTGGCATTTGTAGAAGTGGCGCGTGAAATCTCGCGCTTCGAGCCAGTTACCATGGGCGTCAATCCGGAGCAGTATCAGAACGCCCGGTCGCTGCTGCCGCCGCAGATACGGGTATTGGAGCTATCAAACAATGACGCCTGGATCCGAGACAGCGGCGCGACCTTCGTAGTAAATGACGCCGGCGAAGTACGCGGTGTCGACTGGATCTTTAACGCCTGGGGCGGCACGCAAAAGATGATGTATTTTCCCTGGGACCTGGACGAGCAGGTAGCCCGGAAGATGCTGGACATCGAGGCGCTGGATCGTTATCGGGCGCCCTTGGTGATGGAAGGCGGTTCCTTTCATGTGGACGGCGAGGGAACGTTGATCACAACCGAGCAATGCCTGCTGCACCCAAACCGCAACCCAGAGCTTTCTCGAGCCGATATCGAGCAGCGCTTGCGGGACTACCTCGGCGTCAAGCATATCATCTGGCTCAAACGCGGCGTCTTCGAGGACGAGACGGACGGACATGTAGACAATTTATGCTGCTTCGTGAGACCCGGCGTCGTCGCCCTGACCTGGACAAAGGACCGGGGCGATCCACAATATGAACGCTCTGCGGAGGCATACGATCGCTTGCGCTCGGCAACGGACGCAAAGAGCCGCAGGCTCGAGATTCACAAGATCCATCAACCGGAGCCAATGTACATGACCGCCGAAGAAGCCGCGGGACTGGATATCGTGGATACGGCAATCTCGCGCCCGGAAGGCGAACGCCTGGCCGGCTCGTACATCAATTTCTACATCGCCAACCGCGGCGTCATCGCGCCTCAGTTTGACGATCCACATGATCGGCTTGCGCTGCAAACACTGGCTGAATTGTTCCCGGGTGCCCAAGTAGTTGGCGTGTCCGCGCGCGAGATTCTCCTGGGGGGCGGCAATATCCACTGCATTACGCAGCAACAGCCGGCGGGCTCGGGCAATCCATAAGCGCTGGAGCGCTAATATGTCTGAATATGTTACTGTCGAAGTTGAGTTCGCCGAAGATCCAGATATTGCGGATCTGCTCGTCAACCAGACCTTGACGCAGGCCGATGAGGAAGTTTATTCGAGCGCGGGAGCTGGGGACGAAGGTTCGCCCTTGGCGCAGATGCTCTTCGCCGCTGTAGACGGGATCAAAGCGCTGACGATTGCCGAAGACTGCCTAACGATCACGCGCGATCCCGCATTCCCGTGGGAAACGATCATAGACGAGGTGCGCGACGCCTTGCGCGACTGGTACCTCTAGCGGTCGCGGGTTCCGACGCGCTAGCTGTCATCCGCCGAAGCCGACTTGCCGGTATCCGGTGAGACGCGATCCCGTTTGCCAGTCTGTTTTGGGATCGCAGTAGGCTGCGTCGCTGGCGCGCTCTCCCCGACTTGCCTGAACATTGCGTCAACCTGCTTCTCGTCGCCGCCCTCAAGCACCGAAAGCATCTCATTCGCCGACATGCCGCTGTAGTCGCGTTCAACCTTGGCAATAGACACGCGATTGATGACGCGCGACACTTCCCCCGCGCCACAAGCGGAGCAGCGCGGCTCAGCCGCATCATAAGCCGCGTAAGTTTTGAATCTCAGGCTGAAAGATCGCCCGCAGCTATCGCAACGAAAGTCGTATTGCGGCATGATTCTTATCCCCTCAGCCCATCTCCCGGCGTTGAAGGCCAATTATAACAGGCGCTGCGCCGATGCCCGCCTGAGATGCCGCAAGGTACTGTGGTCTGGGAAATCGGCTGTCCGCTCGGGCCGTCTCAACCATCACCCTGAGCGGTTCGCCGTTGCGCGGCTTCAGTTTGGCTCATGTCCGGATGCCACTCGTCCATCAGCGCGTCTTTACGCCGCGTGGCGATCCAGCCGCCCAAATCCCGCGCGATCCGCTCCAGCATTTTGGGCTGCGCCCAGGTCGCCGTATCGACTTGCACGGCGGCAGCGCCGGCCTCAATATAGTCGCGCGCGTCCAGGGGCGAATGTATGCCCCCGGCGCCGATTATCGGAATTTCCTCCGGAACTTGACGGCGCAATCGCCCCACTATGCGCAGGACCAATGGTTTTACCAGTGGTCCATAAATGCGGCCGCTAACCAAGCGTCCGGTGTGTTCGTCCCTTGCGGTACCTCGTGGCGCGGCGCTCACTACAAGCGCATCCGCGCCCGCGTCAACAACGGCCGGCGCCAAGTGATAGGCTTCATAGAATGGCAACCGGACCAGCAATGGTTTTTCGATGGCGGCCGCGGCGCTGACCAAAGTAAATGCTTCGCCTTCGTCGATATCGTCATTTAGGCCGAGTTCGATACCGGCAATCACGTCGAGCCCGTCTATCATTTCGCCAGCCTGTTTCATATGAGGCGCGCTCGTGCCGGCCAGGTGCAGCACGACCGGAATGGGAAGTTTCTCCCAGACCTGGCGGTTTTGCCGAATCACTCTCTTCAAGCCCGGATTCGGCAAACCTGTGTGAACAAGGATACCGCCCGGCAAGGGCACGAGTCTTGTCCCGGATGCTGGATTCCACCGCTCAATGGTTACAGGATTGGTGATGATGGCGCCAAGTTTCTCATAATCAACCAGACGTCGATAATTATCGCCGAAGCCAACCGTTCCCGCGGCTGGCATGACCGGCGTCGACAACAGAAGGCTTGTCTTGCCTGGTCGCGTAACTTCGACAACCATCGATATCCTTCGTCAGGTCTCCAGATGCAAAGACGTCAGGTCGAAGGCGGGTCCGTCAACGCACTGAAGTTTGGACCCGTCATTTGAACGCAGCATGCAAACATAACAGGCGCCTACCGCACAGGGCAATTGCCTTTGGAATACGCCAAAAATGTAATTTGCCGGCACGTCATTGCGCCGTTCGCGCACCAGACGCATGACATCCGCAAAATTGTTCAATTCGTTGCTCGGTCCCACCAACACAAACACCTGGTCGGCCCAGCCCAGGGTCATCACCATATCTTGCCAGCTTAAGTCGTCCTCGGCGTGAAGGATCTCGATTTCCTCCGGCAGATGGCCGGTGTCATATTGACAGGCTGTTCCCATCAGCACCATCGTCACGCTGGCATCGCTGGACAGCAGCGCCGGCAACATCATCAGCAGAGACGTGGGCGGCGTATCGTAGACGACAAGCAAGACATTGCGCAGTTTGCGGCGAAACTTAAAGGGCTTGCCTATCGGACCGAGCAAGCTTAGCAACTGACCCGGCTGGTAGCTCATCGCCGCCGGGACTTCGACAACGATGATGTTGCTGTTGAGAATTTCTACCGGGAACCATAGCTCACGCAGATAGGGGTTCCAGTGCTGTATTTCATAGTCCTTCTCTATGCGCCGAGCCAAGACCGCCTGACCCGCGAGCATTGATGACAGGGACTTGTCAACCGCCAGTTCCAGCCGCTGATAGTCGCGGCTGACCCGTCTAATTCGCTCGATATAGGCTTGCGTATCTTTCATGTTGTCGAATTGGTCCCCCTTGCAACATTATAGTCGCATAAGGGCGGAGCTACTGCTATGAGGGGAGGCAATTGAATGCGCGCTTGTGATTAGCCGTAAAGCTTTGGCTCAATCGTGAACAAATCGATAGAGTTCAAAGGGCTTTGCGCCAGCCTCCGGCAAATGCGCGACCAAGAGAAATCGTTCGTCCGTTTCTTGGCCGAGATAAAGCGGATCAAGAGCCGGACGCCCCGGCGGCATCATCAAGTAATCAATATCGAAGCGCCGCGCCAACTCCAGCGTGTCGGCGCGCGACGCGAAGGGCGTCATGAGCGACTCGTACCCGAAATAGCTAAACACGTAGGGATCTTGCGTCATAATGCGCAGGCGGTCGTCGCCCGTTAGGTCCGGCAGGTCTTCAAGAGCGTCAATCAAGATCCCGATGCTGCCATAATAAAGATCAGCTTTTGCCGTCTCTTCACGGACAAAGCCATAGGAACTGAAAGCGAACCACGCCAGCAACGCAGCGACAACGCCCAATCTCAGCCGCGGCTCGCGAAGGAAATGCTCGAGTGACAGCGCCGCCAATGGAAGAAACAGCGGCAAGATGCTCAAAAACGCCTTTTCAAAACTGCCTGCCTGGCTCTTCAGCGGCAGCAATATTGGGTATACCAGCAAAATACCCAGCAGCCAAATAATCGCGGAGGAAGCGAGCAATAATCGCTCTTTATCGCGTCCCCTGAACAAGAGACCGACGCCGCCAAGAACTGCGACAAATAGCGGCAAAGTGAAGGAAACTACAATCTGTTTGAATGCGGCCAAGAGTTCGAAAGCCCGCTTTGCCAAGAGATCGGGGATCGATTGACGCTCCAGCATTGATTCCAGCGATATTGGCAATCCATAAGCATAGTGGTCGTGATGCTCGACCATAAAGAACATGCGGCTCGTCTCCGCCGGCCCCAGCATGTCGAGCTCTTGCAGGTTTCGGATCAACCAGGGAGCGATCGACAGGAGAAAACTGGCAAACAGTGTAAGGATCAGAGAAGCGGTATTGCGGATAGTCCTGCGCCCTCCTGAGCAAATCACGCGCAACGCGGCGACAGAAATGAACACGGGCAACAGCAGGACCGAATCGTTGCGCGTCAAATAGGCCAAACCCGCAGCGAAGCCGCAGAAGACGATGCTCAAGCGATGCCCATCGCGCAATCCCCGGTTATACAAGAGCGCGCTCAAGCACAGCGCAATGGCGTTCAATATGGTGGTATCAGTCCGCAGCGAAGCCCAGACCATATCGGGCAAGAAGGCGGCGAAGGCAGCAGCCGTTATCGCCGCGCCCTCCTGCGCGGCAAGCTGTTTTGCAGCCAGGAATACAAGAAGCGGCAACAGTGAACCGACCAAGACAAATATGAACAGGGCGTCCTGCGGGCTTTCACCGAAGAGCGCTATCCCAATGCCCGCAGCCGCGCCGGCAAGCAGCATCCAGTGATCAATCGGGTGCGTCAGATCGCTTGGCAAGTTGTTGTAATGCCAAATGTAGTTAATGGTGAAGCCTTGTCCATCAGCCAAGCGCGTCCCCAAGTTAAAATAGTGGATGGGATCGTGCAGACCCGGATTGTGGACAAAGGAAAGAAGCGAAAGTCGGAAGAGCAAGCCAGCGACTATTATCGCTGCGAGTTTGACGCTAGTCGCCTTGATGCGCTGGTTCATCTGTTCAGCTGGACTTGCGTTTTCGGGACGCCAATAATACCATGAACCCTAGTGCCGCCCTATATCAAGTAGCTTCTATGAAGCGCGTTCACGGGAATTCCATCCGCTGGCTATGGCTGATCCTTTTCATCGGACTGCTCTTGCGCTTGCTCCATGCCAGCGACCTGCCGACGGTGCTATTGTTTCGTCATGGAGGCGGCGGAGACAGCGGCTGGTATCTGGCCAACGGAGCCGGTTTCTTCAGCGGCAAGGAACACGGATATATACGCGGGATCGCCTACTACATATCAAACTTGCCCACACCTCCCTTCTACATCATTTTCGCCGGCATCTTCCAGACATTTTTGCCAAAACACGAGTCCGTCGTGCTCCTTCGTATCGTCCAGTGTTTTGTATCGGTCGGAACAGCCTATCTCGCCTTCCGAATGGTCCTGACGGTTGTGACAGACGTGCGCGCCGGCTTGACGGCAGCCGCGCTAGTCGCCTTGCATCCGGCCTTTATCGTCGAATCTAATACGATCGCGACGGAGACCTTCTATATATTTTTCATCGCGATGGGTTTGTGGCTGTATATCGAATACGTCGTGCCGCGGGACAGCACCGGTCCCCGACAGAAGCTCTCCATCAACCTGGCTCTGGTATTGGCGGCGCTGGCTTTTGGAATGGCCACCTTGACCCGCGCGGTAGCGGCGCTGTTTCCCCTGGGTCTCGTCGCCCACATGCTGCTGCTGTATTTGAAAGATGGGCGACTGCGCTGGTTTTCAAAAAGTCTTTTGCTTCTGGTTGTATATGGCGCTTTGCTTTCCACCTGGACGATTCACAACCTGCTGCTTTGGAATCGTTTCGTGATACTCAGCGACCAGTTGATGCCGGCGATCTGGAGAGCGGCTGTAACCAACGACGGCTCGCCAACGGAGAACGACGAGCTTTTGCTGCAAGACGCCCGGACTTCCGTCGACGAAGATTGCGAGATCGACTGCAAGTTTCAGCACGAGACGGATGCCTATCTCAAGCAAATCCAAGCCAGCATCAGCCAAGACGGCGTCGGTTACGTCTTGCGCCGCCTTGGGGAATTGGGAGAATCCATCATTCAGCCTCACGGTACGGTGCCATTCGGCAGCGCGAGTGTCCGGGATGCGGCTATGAATTGGCTGCAGAATGATCGATCCGCAAATGGCTTGATCCAATTGTCGCGGATCGAGGGATTCGCAATCAAACTTGTCATCTGGATTCTGCATTTCTTCGCCATCGCATTTGGCTTGGCCGGTGTATTCCTGACGCGCAAGTCCTGGCGCCATACCGCCCCGTTGGCGGGTTTTCTGGCTTATACCACGCTGATACATTTCATCGTGCTCGATGCACCGCGTTATTTGTTTCCAAACGAAATCATCTGGATCATTTTTGCGTCGATGTCCCTTTCAATCGTGGCTTCGCGACGAAGCCGACGCGATACTGCGAGCCTCGCCGCATCATGAACATTCTGATCGCCACCGGAAACAGCGGCAAGTTACAGGAATACCAACGCATGTTTGCCGTCCTCGACGCCGGGCTGCTAAGTTTGGCTGACCTGGATCTGGGCGAGATTGAACTGGAGGAAACGGGCAAGAGCTTTGAAGAGAACGCCTCCCTCAAAGCCAACACTTTTGCTCGACTCTCGAATCACTGCACTGTGGCGGATGACAGCGGCTTGGCGGTCGATGCGCTGGATGGAGCGCCCGGGATCTATTCCGCGCGTTACGGCGGGGAACAACTCGACAGCGCAGGAAGGCGCGGCAAGTTGCTGGCGGCGCTTGAAGGCATCGACGAAGAAGATCGCGGGGCGCGCTTCGTCTGTGTCATTGCTATTGCCGATCCACGTATCCAGGAAACCATCCTGGTTCGAGGAGAATGCCGAGGCAGAATCGCTTCTCGGGATCATGACGATGGACACGGATTTGGCTACGACTCCGTGTTTATTCCGGACGGATACCAGCTCACCTTTGGTCAGTTGCGGCCCGAGCTGAAAGATGGCCTCAGTCATCGAGCGCGCGCTGCGCAAAAGGCACTGCCTATCCTGCACGAAATTTGCAGCCGTTCGCTCTAGCTGAGGACAGTTGCATGTGGGGTATTTGACCCTCTGGAGAATTGAAGGCGAGCGGAGAAAACATGAAAATCTATACCAAAACGGGCGACAAGGGCGAGACTTCCCTCTTTGGCGGGGGCAGGGTGCCGAAGAACCATGCCCGCGTCGAAGCCTACGGCACTGTCGACGAACTGAATGCGGCGCTTGGCCTGGCGCTCTCCGCGGGACCCTGCGAGCCGATCGATCAGTGGCTGCGAGAAGTACAGCAGCATCTGTTTCATCTGGGTTCCGACCTGGCGACGCCGCTGGATTCCAAGTCAGACCGGGTGGCTCGCATAGAGGAACGTCAAGTCACTTGGCTCGAAGACGCTATTGACCGCATGACAGCGCAGCTTGAGCCTTTGCGGAATTTCATTTTGCCGGGCGGCACGCCTGTGGCGGCGCAACTCCATCTGGCTCGTACAATCTGTCGCCGCGCCGAACGCCAAATCGTAGCGCTGGGAGAGACTAGCGAGACCAATGAGTTTACGGTCATCTATATCAATCGATTGTCCGATTGGCTCTTCACTTTGGCGCGCTATGAAAACGCCCAGAGGGGCGAATCCGAGCGGAAATGGTCTCTGCGATCCTAAGAAGAGGGAATGACAATCGAGGTCGATATTGATTGCCGGAGGTGGGAGTCGAACCCACACACCCGAAGGTACACGAGTTTGAGTCGTGCGCGTCTGCCAATTCCGCCACTCCGGCTCGCGGTTCGATAGTGTACGAAGCGGCGCAGGCAAAGTCAATGGCAAACAGCAATGAGCCCAGAGCAATCGCACCAGATTTTTCGTAACCACCGAGGACACCGAGAGCACCGAGATTTAACCGCTTATCTGCAAAAAAAGAGGCAATGTAGGGGCGTTTCGTTGAAACGCCCGCAAAAAATAGAAGGTCATTTTACAAGGGCGTCTCACGAGACGCCCCTACTTTCCAGATTTATGTTGTATTCGACATATATTGGATTTGATGCGATTGCTCTGTAGCCACTGGCATCGCCATGACGAAACAGGTCTTGATATGACGCGTATAGCCAATTTCTGTCCAACTTGTGGCAACGCGCTCCTGCGCCGGCGCCACAGCGGACGCGAACGTCCCTATTGCCTCAACTGCCAGGCGCCGATTTACTTCGACCCGAAAGTAGCTGTCGTCGTTTTCTTGGAGCGGAACGATGAGGTCTTGCTGATTCGGCGAGCGGTGGATCCTGGCAAGGGCAAATGGGCGCTCCCCGCCGGTTTCGTCGACTATGACGAAGCGCCCGAAGACGCTGCGGCGCGCGAGACCCTGGAAGAAACCGCCCTGCAAGTGCGAATCGACAAGTTGCTGGAAGTCTTTCCCAGAAAGGACGACGGCTTGGCGGATATCGTCATCGCCTACAGCGCCTCAATACTGTCAGGCGAAGCCTGTGCCGGGGATGACGCCGACGAAGTCGGCTGGTTCACCCGCGACAGCTTGCCGCCGCTGGTTTTTTATCCTTCCATTACGCTCACTGCCAAGTGGCGCGCGGGACAATTGGACACCTGATCGGGGGCGGACGATCGCTCAGCGAATCCTTCAGCGCCCTGTTAGCGCTGCCCGCAGGGCGACCTGCGAAAGCGGAAGCCGCGAATCAAGCGGGATCCTCAGGTCCCATACCGATCAAGCGCATGATGCGCGAGGCGAATGCCAAGAGATAACTGTAGACAATTGAAGCGCTAACGCGCGTCGCGTTGCGTCCATCGTCCAGCGACTTGTAGATGGCGCGCGCCTCGCTGAAGTGACGTCGGGCGCTCGCGAAGTCCCACTGCGATTGATAGACCGCGCCTATCGCATACAAGTAGCGCGCTTGGTAAGCCGGGTTATGCGCCTCGCGAGCAAGTTCTACGGCTCTGCTGAAATATGCTATTGCGCTATCGAATTCCCCTCGCATCTCTTGCCACTGGCCGAGCATGCCCAAGGTATACATCTCGTAGGGTTTGTGCTCTACATCTTGCGAAAGCGCCAGCATTTGATCGAAATAATTGCGCGCCTCGTCGAAATCCCGCGCGGCGAGCATGGTCATGGCCAAGGTGTACAAGCGCATGAATTCGTGGAATATCGCCTCCATGCCACGGGCAACTTCCAGGGAGGTCAACTGCTGTTCCAAACCTTTCTCGAAGCTCTCGCTGTCTTGCGCCAGTACCAGGCCCTGCTGACCGATGATGATACTTTCCAGCAAGCGATCCCTGATCGACTGCGCCTTCTGCAAGGCAACCAGCAAACCATCATTGGCTTTGCTGTACTGCCCCGCGCGGATGAAAGAGTTCGACAACATAAGAACGGCGCGGGCTTCCAAGGATGCGTCCTTGAGTTCGCGCGCGATATCGATCACCTTCCAGGCATGTTTCCTGGCATCGTTGGGGTTGGACGCGATTTCCCCCAGCCCCAAAAGCGACTGAGCATATCGGCGCATATCGCCCGCCTCATATGTGAGGTCGACGGCGCTGCGGTAGTCTTCATAAGCTTCCATGGTTTGGAAGTAGCCCTCGCGCGAAACGCGCGCCCGCGCCAGCAATCCGTCAACTGCCAAGCCGCTGGAGCGAATCTGCTGCGCCAATTCGATAGCCTCGTTGCTGTAGTCGCGCGCGAAGTCAAAATGCCCTAAGGAACACTGCGCCTGCGCCAGACCCAAAAGCGCGATGATCTCAATGCTATAGTGCCGCTCGCGGCGCGCCATCGTCAACTCAACATGGCAGCGATCCACGACTTCGTGGAAACTACCGGATTTCAGCAACTCGCCGATATCGTATCGCAAGCTGTCGGTTTTCGTCGACATTGATCCGCCTTTCCAAACGAAAAGCCACCCTACAAATTATACGGCATTTTGCCTGAATTGATGCAAAATGCGTGAAACAGGTCGCGGTTGTCTGCGAATCTTGATCAACCGCGACGTTTGTGTCCCATTAATCTTCTAAAGCTCCGCGCTATGGCAATCGTCCAATCCATAGACTGATGCGGCAAAAACCTGCTGAACCAAGCGAACAAGCGCCGTTGTCGCGCTTCGCGCGGGTACAAATCGGCCGCGCGTTGAAAATGATAACGAGCCTTTCCCCGATTGCCGAGCTTCCACCAATTGAGCCCAACTACATGATGACGCGCGGCCAACTTACGATCGAATTCCTCCGCGCTCATGCACCGTTCCCAGCCATAACTGCGCGCGTTCTCCACCGTCTTGAGCCGTCCCAGCGCCCCCTGCAAGCGGTCATCGGACAGCATATCGTCGTGCATTCGCCGTAATACCAGTCGATCATTGATGCCGTAAAACTTGTGTTTTGACGCCAATCGCAGGAAAAGATCCCAATCCTCGGCGCTGCGGAATTCCGGATCGTGCTCGAAGCCGCCGATCTCGCGAAGTACAGCTGTTCTAATCATGGTAGAGCTGATCAATATGTGGTTGCCGGTCAGGCGCAGCAACTCGCAAAAGATGTCATCCGAAAAACTCGGGAAGGGAGAGGTCTCAATCTGGGTCCGACCGTCGCTGGCGACAAACTGATAATAGGTGTGCAGCACATCAATATCTGAACGCTGAAGAAACAGGCGCAGACAGGTTTCTACCTTGTTCGCCACAAGCTGGTCGTCCGCGTCCAAAAAATGAATGTATTCGCCGCGCGCTTCCCAAATGCCCCGATTGCGCGCTATCGCCGGTCCTTGATTCTCCTGGCGGATGTAGCGTATGCGATCGCCATATTCCGCGAGCAGATGGTCGCCGGTGCCGTCCGTGCTGCCGTCGTCGATCACGATGATTTCGTAATTCTGATAAGTCTGCGCCAGGCAACTGTCAATTGCCTCGCAAACAAAGCGCTTGCGGTTGAAGGTCGGGATCACGATGCTGACCAGTGGATTGCCTTCCATCGGATTGTCGGGAATAGAATCGTCTGGCATTCGCATTCCAGGTTCACGCCCTTGATATCATTAGATCATTCGTCACGGTCTGATGGTCGGACGCCCGCCGATGCTGCCGGCAATCCAGCCCAGCGCGCCGCTGGCTGTCTGCACGCGCCACCAGCGATAGCCCTGGTTGTCGTAGGGACCGGCAATGATGGCGACATAATCACCGGCGTATAGCCCAGCGATGATCGCATGCGATGTCGATGGACCCTGACGCAAATTCAAATTCTGTACAGTACGTAGCTGCTGACCAGGATAGTATTCGCTGCCCTGAATGACCGCGGCCGGAACTGGAGCGACGCCGGTATGACCCGTCCCAAAAGCGGGGTTCCGCGCCAGATCCGCGCTGTCGGTGATGAGACCGCCGTCAACGCTCACGGTGTATTGATGCCCATCTACCGTGACGACCGCCGCGCTGCGGTCCGGAAACCAGCTTACAGATTCCGGCGCGGCACCACCGATTGGACCGGACAACCGCGCGCCCCCACTGTTGTACAGCGAGACCGGCGCATTGTCGTAGGGACCGCCCTGCCGACCCAAGGCGACGATCTGGCCATTGGGACGGCGCGCGGCATCCTGCACCCACAAACCGAGCGACGAGGCATCCAAAATCAGTTGCTCTCCTCTCAGGTCGCTGTTGACCTGGCCGATAATCACCCGCCCATCTGCGCGGCGACCGCTGACGACGATGCCGCTGCCGTCGATGTCCCAATGCCCATAGTCGTAGCGGAAGAACTCAGGCGCCCCTTTCGCGTAGTCGGCATCCCGCAGGGCTTGTACGACTGCGAGCGCTTGGCGGCTCTCCGCCGTCAACTCCAGTGTCAGCAGAATATCGCTGCGTCCGCGGACGGGCGACCAGGCGACATCTATCGTCTTCCAGTTCTGCGCGTTGCTCCGATTGACAATCTGACAAGATAGATAAGCGTCCGTCGCACAATCGCGGATCACCGGGTAGGTCGGATCAGTTGGGGTCTCGCGAACCGGCTGCCAGAACCAGACTCCCGCATTGGCAGTGTCCTGGCCCGGCGGCGGATCGATACGGAAGCTGAACTGCACGCCGTCCGCCGACCAATCGATCTCCACGACGCGATTCTTGTTGACGTCGCTGCTCGGCACGCCATATCCCTCATGGAAGGGCGAGTATGACATCGCCCCTTCGTTCGCCGCGCCGATAGGGCGATACCACAACATGCCGACCTGATCCGTGCGCAAATAACTGTCAGGCGCAGCGGGATTGGGCGAAAAGAGCACCACCCCGCCCCGTAACTGCAGACCTTGGTAGTTGAAGGGCTGACCAAAGCTGACATCGTATTGATAGACCGAGGCGCCCGCAGCGCTAATGTCCGCTGGCGCGAAGACCGGCGGCGGTATCTCCTCAACGATGAACTCCTGGCGAACGGCGACGGTCGGTTGGAACCGCGTCGGTATTGGAGTCGGTGTGAGGGTCGCCGCACCAAACTCGGCTTGAGCGGTCGACGGCAATTGCCTGCCGGGGGGCAAGCGGTCCGCGCCTTGGGTTGCCGGCGCAGTGGAGGGCAACGCGGTTGCTACCGCTGTCCAGGTTACTGGCGCCGTCGCTTGCGGAACAGGACTTGCAATGAGCCGCGCAAGCTCGGTCGCATCAAGGGTCGGCAAAGGCGTGAAAGTAGGCGGAGGCGCGCTGACGGTCGTAGCCGTCGCCTCAGCCGTCACAGTCCCTGCAGACCGGATGACAAGCTCAGGGACGGCTGTCGGCGTCGCGCTCTCGTCGGGCTCTGCCGGAGCGGCTTCGGTCGCTGTCGCCGTGCGCGGCAAGATTCTGGTGGGACTGGCTCTTGGCGTCGCCGTCGGCGCAGAAGGTTGGGTCGCTGACGGTACAGCCGTATCAGTGACAGAAGGTTCAACTGTTGGTAGTGTGGCGGGAGTGGTTGCCTCGGTTGACGGAATCGTCTCTGTAGCGCTTGGGACTGGCGTTTCGGTGCGGGTGGGCTGATGCGTAGGAGAGGACGTCGATTCGGAGCTAGCCGTCGGCGTCGCTTGCGCTGTTGCGGTTAAGCTGGGCGCGATAGTGTCAGTGACCGCAGGTAGATCGATATCGGTAGGCGAAGATTGAGCGGTAGGCGTCGGAAGTAGCTGCGCAACTCTGGTTTCCGTGGGCAGTTCCCCCAGGTCAGTCGCCTCCGGCGTTCTGGTTTCTATGGGAACAAGCGTAAGCGTGACTTCGGGGCGACGCAGATTGCAGGCGCCAATTGCCAGGGTGACGGCAATGTAAAACAGGCACCTGCCAGCGTCCACATCAAGCTCCAAACGACGCGCGATATCTCGCTCAAGGGATGTCCTTCGATTATATCAATCCCAATTGGATTTGTAGCGCGGCAGCCCGCCAAATAGCGTGAGACCCGCTCGTTCTGGCCTCTGCTGTTTCAATCGAAATAGCTGCGCCGCGCTAAGCGTCGATCCCGGTGCGCGCTCATTTGTTTTGTGCAAGTATGCCTGCGCAATTTCGCTTATGTCTGCAACAGCGTTTCCAATTCGGCGCTAACGCGAGCCTGGTCCAATACCCCGAACCACTTCTGCGCGATTTCGCCGTCAGCGCCAACCAGGACGTATTGCGCTTGCGCGGTAATGCCCAATTCACGCCGAATGCCGTCTTGCGTGGCATCATCCAGATCGAGAAGCACAAACTCGATTCGATCACTAAAGCTTTCTTGTAGCCCGTTCACGACGGGCACATTACGCCGACAAGTCGGTCACCAATTGGCAAAGGAATCGTAAAAGGTGAAGCTGATGACTTCCTCCACAGGCGCCGGATCTTCTTCTGCTACTGTCGACGAGTCTGTAGATGGCTCCCGCACTTCTAGCGCGGCATCTTTTGAGTCGCCATACAGCATGGACGAGATCGCCGAACATCCGCTCAAGACGACCAGCGAGCCGAACAAAAGCAGGACAAGCTTTGCAAATGACTTCATACAGGTCTCCCAAATCTGAATACGGACGTTATTAAGGCTACCCTGAATTGATAACAGAAAGCTTAACAAGCAATTAAGGGCTTTGCGAAAAGAAATTCTAGTAGTGTATCTATTTCAGTTGAAGTTCTTCGTAGCCAGTCCTCGTCATAAGCCCCCAAACTCAAAATACAAAGGCTTTGTAGGGGCGTTTCGCTGAAACGCCCGCAAAGTAAAAGCTGTTTCACATGGGCGGCTCACGAGCCGCCCCTACAGATATCATTTATGGTTGAAACTGCAGGGGCTGTTAGTTTCTGTTTCAACCGAAAAGAATACAATACCGCAATCCTGCGCCTTTGATTGATGTTCTTCCAAACCACAAAGAATGAGCAACGCCGGACTCGCGACTTGCACCGAAAACGCTCAGTGCCGAAGGGACTGCTCCGCGAAGGACAGTTCCGCGCGCCGCCTGCGGAAGGTGAGCGGCGGAGCGATAACATGCGATTGATAGTGCCGAACCAGCCTTTCCAGATACTCGGGGAGCGGCGTATAGCGGATCCCCAATATCTCCTTGCTGCGGCCGTTGTCCAGCGCGCTCATCCAGCGCTCGCTGAAAGGAGAACAATCCGGCAGGAATCCGTTTGCCTCCAGTTCCTCCCGCTTGACCCGAAGCAGATCCAGGTCAACCTCCATGATTGACGCCATCAGGGACAAGAATTCGTCCAGGCTCAGGTGTTCGTCCTGGGCGATGTTAAAGGCTTCGCCTTTTCCCTCGCCGGTTTTGATAATGCGCCTGATCGCAGATACCACATCCAGCGCGTAGACATGATTGAGGGTGAAATTCGGCGTCTGCGGAACAAGCAAGACGCCACCGTCGCGCAGACGCAGATAATAATTATAGACGCGATGAAACTGATCGCGTACGCTGTTGACCATGGGCAAGCGCAGCGAGGTATAGGGAAACTTGGAGCGTTGCCACTCCTGGCGGAAGTGGTCTTCCACCTCGCGCTTCTGTACGCCATAGAGCCATTCTTCATAGGCGTAAGAATTCTCCCTAGGCGCGTCTATGACTGGACCTTCATAGTCATCTTCATGAAACGGACGTTCAAGGTCCTCGCGGACCAGATACACCTGCCCGCTGCTGATCACGATGTAATGCTCGACATCGTCTCGAAAGATATCTATGACTGTTTCCGCTTCCTCCTGACGGAACATAACAAAGTCAATGACGACGTCGAAGCGTTTCGCCAAGAGCGCGCGTCGCATTTGCTTGCTGTCGCTGCGGTCGGCGTGCAAGCGATGGATGGAGCGCGGCAAGTCGTCCTGGGTGATGCCCCGATTGAGCAAGGTCAGATCAGCGCCGCTATCGGCGAGTTGCTTCGCCAGGTAATAACCCATATTTCGGGTGCCGCCGATGATGAGGATCTTTTTCGACATAAGCCTGAATTCCCTTACAAAAGAAAAACTATTTTGAGCCTCAGACTGCTTAACCCGCTGCCTCCAATTGTACCAGCAAATCTATCAGATCGTTTCAATTCCTGTCGGAATCGTACAGGCATTGAAAATCGTTATAACCGGGCAAGCTCCCAGAGCGGTCGCACTAGATTTTTTTAACCACCGAGGACACCGAGGGTCGCGTAGACACTGACCGGCAGCGCCGAGAAAACCCTTTTCGCGAAAGCAACGGGTTAAATTCTTTTTCTGAAACGAGATTCCATGACAGAAAAGGCGCTGTTTCTTTGATTTTTCGTAGCAGTTTCGTCTGGTAACAAACTTTAACTCTGTGTCCTCGGCGCCTCTGTGGTGAAAAAATAATTTGCTGCGCTTGCTCTGGCAAAGTCCACTTAACCCTTGCGATGGCGGGCGACAAACCGCTATAATGCCTCCCTTGCAGCAGGGGCCCTGTAGCTCAATTTGGCAGAGCAAGCGACTCTTAATCGTTAGGTTGAAGGTTCGAGTCCTTCCAGGGTCATTTCATGACCGGCAACTCAGTTTCCAACAGGGAACCTCAAGCGCGGGCGCGTCTGAATGGCGGCGCCCTTTTCATGTGAGCAATCCACGCTTCGTAAGAGAACTCAGCCGATCGCGCGCTTTAAGCCCGAAAGATAACCCATTCTCATCCGCGTACTCACTACTGCCTCCGGTTCATGTATCTCTACGCCGTGAAACATGCCGGCATAAACGAGCAGGTCGGTTGGCACGCCAGCCGCCATGAGTCGCTGCGCATAGTCGATATTCTCATCGCGGAACAAATCCTGCGTGCCAACTATGACGAGCGCGGGCGGCAAACCTGTCAGGTCCGTCGCGCGCGCAGCCGCCGCATAAGGTGATACATTATCAGTGCCGTATTCATCGCCCAGGTACATCTTCCAGGCTTTGAGGGACACATCCCGGTTCCAGGTTGTTGGACAAGTATCTTCATGTCCCGACGGCGTATCATGCCTGTCGTCGATCATGGGATAGATCATCAATTGGTATGCCAGATCCGGACCTGCCTGGTCACGGTTGTAAAGCGCCAGACCAGCAGTCAAGCCGCCGCCGGCGCTGCCGCCGCCAATGGCGATGCGCCCCGCGTCAATTCCCAGTTCGTCGGACTTGTCAGCCATCCAGTTTAGAGCGGCGAAACAGTCAGCGATGCTTTCTTTGTAGGTCGATTCGGGCGCGAGGCGGTAATCCACCGAGACAACCGTGCAGCCGACAAACTCGGCAAATTCAATGCAACGGGCGTCATCGCGGGCTTCACCCACGATATAGCCGCCGCCGTGCATCCAGAGCAGTCCCCCGCGCGGCCCGGGAGCGGGCGGCTGGTAAATCACAATCGGAATCTCGCCATCGGGACCGGGAATGGTCCTTTCTTCGATTGTCACATCGGTGGGCGGGAGATTGGCGCGCGCCTCGCGGTTGTTCGCGATTGTCATCTCGCGCCCTTTGGGCGGATCGTCGCCGATGGCGATATAGCGCTCTGCCAGGTTGTGATGGATGGCGTGCGCGATTTCGGGATCTAGTTTGTCGTAGAAAGTCATTTCTCTTCTCCTGTTTCCAAGGCCAATCAAGCGGTCGATGCCATGAGTCAACCGATGGCGCGTTTGAGTGCGTCCAGATAACCCAGGCGCATCCGCTGACTTACGCCGGCTGTTGGCACTAAGCCCTCGCCACCGTGAAACATGCCGGGGACAACCTGCAGTTCGGTCGGGATGCCAGCCGCCATCAGACGCTGCGCGTAGTCAATGTCTTCATCGCGAAAGAGGTCTTCCGTCCCAACAGTGACAAAAGCCGGCGGCAATCCGCTCAGGTCTGTTGCGCGCGCTGCGGCGGCATAGGGCGAGACCTTGTCCGTGCCATACTCGTCGCCGAGATACATCTTCCAGGCTTTAAGCGAGACATCTCGATTCCATACATTGGGATGCGTGACCTCGTAACCCGACGGCGTCTCATGGGTGTCGTCAAGCATGGGATATACCAGCAACTGAAAGGCAACGTCCGGACCCTTGTTGTCGCGGTTATAGAGCGCGAGGCCCGCGGTAAGACCTCCGCCAGCGCTGCCGCCGCCGATGGCGATACGGCTGGAGTCGACGCCAAGTTCAGCCGCGTTTTCAAACATCCAGTTCAAGCCGGCAAAGCAATCGGCAATGCTGGCTTTGTAAGTGAATTCCGGCGCCATCCGATAATCGACCGAGACGACGGTGCAGCCCACATGCTCCGCATAGCCGATGCCGTTCATGTCTTCGCGGGCGGTCCCGACTATGTAGCCGCCCCCGTGGATCATGAGCAGTCCAGGGCGCGGCGCGGGCACGGTTGGTTGATAAATGGCGATGGGGATGTCACCGTCAGGACCGGGTATCGCGCGTTCTTCAATAGTGACATCGGTCGGCGGTAGCATCTCAGCCATAGCGCTAAGCAATGGCTCGAGCATAGCGCGGGCGGACGGCGGGTCATCGCCAATCGCGGTGATCAATTCGGCCGGGAAGAGTTCGAGGCCGGGTACAAGTTCCGGGTCTACCCGGTCGGTGAAGGACATGGCGTTTCTCCCTGGATTCAAAGTGCGCAAGTCGCACAGTCCATAGATTAACGCAGCCTCCGACGTTTAGCAAAAGAGGGGAACCTGGGGAACGGTAAATGTCAAGGGCTTGGAACGCGTGCCGAGTCTACAAATGGGGATTTACCGCATAGGCGCAGAGATTATAGATTTTAAACTTGTGATCTTTGCGTCTTTAAGGTGGAGTATTCGCGATATCCAAAGCATTCACCGCTTCCGGCATTAGCTGCTGCGACTCAGCGCCCGCCAAAACCGGTCGCCATGACCGCCCGCGTGATCTGCCGCTGGAAAATAATGTAAACCAGCAGCACCGGCGCCGAGGTCAGCACAGCGCCAGCCATCACAATGCCTTGGTAGCTCCAGTATTCGCCGATGAAAACCACCAGCCCGACCGGCAAAGTGCGCATTTCATCGGAGTTGAGTACGACCAGCGGCCAGGTGAAATCGTTCCAGATGAAGAGGAAAGTGAAGATGCCCAGCGTGGCCACCGCCGGGCGCGAGAGCGGCAGAAAGACGCGCCAGTAAATGCCAAATGCGCTGGCGCCATCAATGACGGCCGCTTCCGCCAGCTCGCCCGGGATGGCGAGGAAGAATTGGCGCATGAAGAAGACGCCGAAGAAACCAGCCAGCGGCGGCCAAATCAGCGCATGGTGCGTGTCAATCCAGCCCAAAGCGCGCATCAGCATAAAACTGGGAATCAGCAGCATGACGCCGGGCACCAGGAACGACGCGCCCAAGCCGAAGAAGAGCAGTTGCTTGCCCGGGAAGCGCAAACGCGCGAAAGCATAACCCGCCATCGACGTCACCATCACAACGCCAAAGGTGCTGACAGCAGTTACGTAGACGCTGTTGAACATCCAGCGCAACACCGACAATTCTTGCTTCGACAGCTTCGTGTTGAGGATTTCGTCGAAGTTGTCCAAGGTGGGCTCCGGCGGCAGGACGTGAATCGGCCACTTCAAGATGATTTCTTCCGGCATGAAGGATTGGCCCACGATCCACACTGTGGGGAATAGCACCAGAAGCGCCAATATCGTCAAGAACGCGTAAGTGCCGGCTTTCGTCAGCCGATTGCGCCAGATCACCGAAGAGTTGCTCTGCATGGCGGGTGACTAATACTCCGTGTAACGCCCAAGGAGGCGGAATTGCAGCAGGGCGAAAATGAACATGACGACGCCCAAAGAGAGCGCCATCGCGCCGGCGTAGCCCATATCGAAATAGCGGAACGCCGTGCGGTAGATGTGCAGCACTATGGTGTAGGACGAGTAGCCGGGTCCTCCCTCTTGGGTCAGGATGTAGGGCTGTCCAAAGACCTGGATATGGGCGATGAATTGGGTGACGATGATGAAGAGCAGCGCCGGTCGAATCAGCGGCAAGGTGATGCGCGTCAGTATCGCCCAGCGCCCGGCCCCGTCAATCCGCGCCGCTTCGTAGAGCGGCTCCGGCACAGCGTAGAGCGCCGCGAGGAAGATTAGCATCGGGAAGCCGAAGCCCCACCAAATGGTCATCAGCGACATCGACGGGATAACCATGTTGGGGTCGCCCAGCCAGTTCAAGCCGTCGATGCCGACCGCCTCCAGCGCCGCGTTGACCAGGCCGAATGTGGAAAGCAGACGCCGGAAAATGATGCCAATGACCGAGATGGAAAGCACCACTGGCGCATACAAGATGACCCGGAACAAGGTGTGGCCCGGGCCAATGCTCTTTAAGGCCAGCGCCGCGCACAGCGCCACCACAGTGTTGCCGATGGTGGTCATGATTGCGAAGTAGAGCGAATTGCGCATGGCGATCCAGAACAGGTCGTCCTCCATCAACAGTTGGAAGTTTTCCAAGCCATTGAAGCGGTAAGTCCCGCGCAGCAACTCCCACTCCACGAAGGCGGTGACGAAAGCGGAGATGACGGGACCAGCCAGGAACACCAAGAAGAAAGCCAGGTATGGCGCCAGGAAGAGATAGCCCGCGATCGCCTCGCGCCGCTTGGGTGTAAGCGCCCAAGGAGAAGCGCCTTTGGCAGTTGAAGGCTGGGCTCTGGCAGTCATCGCGGGCCAATGCCTCGGCTACAGGCAAAATGAAATGCAGGGGGAGCCTCAGGCTGCGCTGATGCTCCCCGTCAGATGCGGTTCAGTAGTGGCGGCGCCTAACGCAGCGCGCGCCGGATGCGGTTCGCAGCGTCGTCCAGCGCCGAGTCAACATCCTGCATGCCGGAGGCGATGGCTGAATAGGTGGCGGCCATGATGTTTTCAATTTCGGTGAAGCGCTCCGACTGGTATTCGGGGATGCCTTCGGCCGCCATCTGCCCGGTCAGCGTGCCAAAGCTCCAGATCTGATCGGCCAGGTCCGCGGTCCGCATCGACAGCCGCGCGGACGGCATGCCCGTGTTGATGCTGTGTTCCAGCGAGTTGTCCGACAGGAACTGGATCAGCCGCATGGTGGCGTCCAGCGTGTCCTGGTCGATGTTGGAGGCGACGGCCAAGGTATGCGACCACATGATGGTGCTGCCGCGTTCGGGACCGATGCGCGGATAGGGCCAAAAGGCCCATTTCTGCTCTTCTTGGCTGTTGTAGAAGTTGTAATCCCAGGAGCCGGCAATCGACAGGCCAAGTTTGTCGTTCACCATCAACTCGCCAACGTTCTCGCCTTCACCGGGCAAGACATGGTGCTGGAAGATCAAGTCGTGGATGAACTGCAAGGCGGCTTTGGCTTCCTCGCTGTCGATAAGCACCTCGGCATCGGGCGCGGGGGTCACGACGTCTGTGCCCCATTGATACAGCGCCGGCGTCACCGTCACGCGCTTCCAGCCGATGGATGCCGGGTACACGTCGATATTCTCGGCGTCGAAGTCGGCATCGCCGGGGTTGTTGCCGTTGACATCAAAGGTCATCAAGCGCAGATACTCCAGGAACTCTTCCTGGTTTTCCGGCGGGTCGTCAGCCGACAGACCGGCGCGCTCCAGCACATTGGTGTTGACGTAGGTGCCGACACCGTAGTTGTCGAAAGGCACAGGGAAGACCTGGCCGTCGAAAGTGATGGAATCGAGCAAGGCGACGCTGAAATCCTCGCGGTCGAGCATGCCGGTATCGAACATGGTCTCGGCCACCGGGAGAATATGGCCTGGCAGCGCGTATTGCGGCACAACCGAATGCCACAGGGTCATCAAATCGGGTCCCCCGCTGCCGGCGACGATGGCTGCCGAGAGCTTGTCGAAGAAAGTGCCCCAGCCCAAGACCTGATAATTGATTTTCACATCTGGATTCTCTTCCGCGAATTGCGTGACAAGCCCGGTCATCGACGCGCCATCAGAGCCGCCGAGGCCGCTCCAGAAGTTGATTTCAATTTCGCCCGCGCCAAGCTCTTGGACTTCGCCCTCGTCCTGCGCCGAAAGCGGCAGCGCGACAAGCAATAGCAGCGCGAGCAAAACACGACTTGCAAGTCTCGTATACATCAGGATCTCCCTTAATAGTGACTCATAGTGACTCAAAACTGTTTTCCGGGCGAGTGGACGCCCACCTCCCCCGGTTTCTAACATATCAGCATATAATCTGTCAAGAACTCATTCGCTAAGAAACAAGCGCCATTATGCTCGCAGCTGGAAGCCGACGCGGACTGGCCGATACGCCAGGCAATTGTTGACAAAGGGTACTGGCCGATTTATTGTCATATCCAGCAAGAGCGTTACTTATTTCCTGGAAACTGCGATGTGCAAAAGCCTGAAAAACAGGTCAGCATTCGTCACCGGCGCCGGGCAAGGCATTGGCCGCGGCATCGCCGAACAATTGGCGGCGCAGGGAGCGAGCGTGACCATCGCCGAAATCAATGACGCAACCGGCCAGTCAGCCGCCGAAAGCCTCTGTCAAAAGGGCTGCCGGGCGCAATTTGTGCAAGTCGACATTCGCTCGGAGAACGATATCAAATCTGGCATTGCCGCTCACATTGACGCATTTGGCCGGCTCGATATCGTCGTCAACAACGCCGGAGCGAATCAGCATTACGATGCCTCGCAAATGAGCGTGGACGAGTGGGAGCGGTCGATGAGCCTGAACCTGCGCGGCGCCTGGCTCTGCTGCAAACATGCCCTGCCCGTCATGGCGCGGCGGGAATCCGGCGTTATCATCAATATCGCCAGCGTCCACGCGACCATGACCGCGTATAACTTCTTCCCCTACAATGTCGCCAAGTCGGGCATACTCGGCTTGACGCGCAGCATCGCCCTCGATTGGGGTCAGCATAATATCCGCGCTGTCGCGGTCAGCCCGGGCTGGGTTCGCACGAAACCGGTGCTTGATCATTTTGCGCAAGCCGATGACCCGGCCGCCGAGATAGAACGCGTCAACAAT
>DAOULD010000096.1:0-29022 GCA_034420635.1 Anaerolineae bacterium
GGACAAGATCCTGAATGTGGGCGGCTTCAACCTCGACCGGGCGCTGGAAATCGACCCGAAGTTCATGGAGCCGGAATACCCGTTTGAATGGTCGGGTATCTATCAACTGAACACCGGGACTTGCGAATGGGTGATGGGTGAAGGACCTGACCCGGCAATGGGGGCCGCGCTGTTGCCGCTGGTGAATACGGGATTAGCGGCGAAGGAAGCAACACTGATGGACGCAGTACTGACCTTCTCTGAAGATGAGCAGGCCTTAGAGGCAGGCGAAATGATGCGCCTTGGCAAAGGACAGTACAACCAGCTCGTGCTGAACGAAAGCGGCGAGACCGTCTTCAATTTCGCAATCCAACAGCCGGGCTATTACATGCTGTTCACCGAACATCACCCGGATGAATTCGACGCGCGCTTGCGCGGCGCGGATTCCGTGCTTGAGCCGCTCGAAACCCGTGAGTACAAGCCCGATCATGAACACGACGAAGAAGTGACTTCCGTTGGTATCACCCTCCCAGGGGATCTCCAGTTAGAGAAGCTCAATGGCTGGCTCAGCCAGCTCCTGCGGGAACAGGGACAGGACATCTTCCGTATGAAAGGCGTGTTGAGCGTGCGCGGTTGGGATACGCGCTACGTATTTCAGGGGGTGCATATGCTCTTTGATGGCCGCCCCGATCGTCCCTGGGGGAACGAACTGCGTCATAACAAGATAATCTTTATTGGGCGTAACCTGGATCGGGCTGCGCTGGAGAACGGCTTCCGCGAATGCCTCGCAGCATGATGCAGCGCAAGCGCAAGTCCAAACGGGCACAGCCAACGCTCAAGGCAATATGGCGTACCAACATTGACGATCATCCGATTGGGCTGGCATGGTCGCCGGATGGCAAAAACTTGGCAGTTGCGGGGGTGTCTGGCCCAATCACGCTGTTTAATAGCGCGGATGGCTCGGTTCAGCACAAGTTGCCCGGTCATGCCCTCGATACGATGGCAATTTCCTGGCGCAAAGACAGCCGTCTCCTCGCTAGCGTCGGGCAAGATGGCAAGGTGCGGCTCTGGGATGCCGAGACAGGAACGCAGAGATCTGAAATGGCGGGCGGGGCGAGCTGGGTGGAGCGCGTCGCTTTCAGCCCGGTGGACGATTGGCTGGTGTCAGCCGCCGGGCGGAAACTGCGACTGTGGAACAGCAGCGGGGAATTGATCCGCGAATATCCCGATGCGAACAGCACTATTACGGATATCAAGTGGCGCTATGACGGCAAACAGTTCGCCATCTCCGCCTACAATGGAGTCGTGCTATATGACCCTACAGAGGCGGAACCGCTGCGCCGTTTCGAATGGCAGGGTTCGACACTCACATTGGAATGGAGTCCCGATGGCAAATACATTGCCACTGGTGACCAGGACTCGACGGTGCACTTCTGGATCACTGATACCGGGCAGGATCTGCAGATGTGGGGCTACGAAACGAAGGTGCTGGAACTGGCATGGAGCTTCAATAGTCGCTATCTGGCGACCGGCGGCGGGACTCAGGTAGTGATCTGGGACTGTTCCGGCAAGGGACCAGCAAAAACTCGACCGATAATGTTGGAAGGACATCAGCACCTCATCAAGCATCTGAAATTTCAGCGACAGGGCATGTTGCTGGCATCCGGCGGCAACGATGGTCTGCTGGCGATCTGGAAAGTCAAGAAGAAGAAAACCGCTTTACTGGCGGATGCTGTGTTCAAAGCGCCAATTGCCAGCTTGGCGTGGTCACCGGATGATCGCTGTATCGCGGTGTCAGATGAGAGTGGTACCCTGTCGATAGCGGCAGTGCGGCGATTATGAGAAACGCGTTTCATATGAAATACCCCCCCCCCGCACAGCGCCTAAAGAGCCGTACTGAGTGAATGTCTAAGCAAAATGCCCTACGAGTTCTGCGGGTTTTTCGTTTGGCGATTCCCCCACTGCGCTGTCCCCGTGTGGTGAGCATCGTGTAAACTCGCCGCGAAACAACTTCGCTCTGCAATTTGACACTTTGTCAGATTACATTCTACAATGGTCTAGTAAAGTTCCGGGATATGGCCAGCTTGCCTTATTCCGGGGAGCCGTTTGCCAGGAACACTGATTTTTAGTGCCACGGCTCGGAAAAAGCAGCGGACCCCTGTTGGAAACATCATCAAGTCATTGAGGACGGTTCATGGCCGATCGAGCCATTCATCAAGTTAATATTGAGCGCGAGATGCGCGACGCTTACTTGAGTTATGCGATGAGCGTCATCGTTTCCCGGGCGCTGCCCGACGCTCGTGATGGCTTGAAACCTGTGCATCGCCGGATCTTGTATGCGATGCACGATATGGGGATGAACCCGCGCGGAGCGCACAAGAAGAGCGCGCGAATCGTCGGCGAGGTATTGGGCAAATATCATCCTCACGGCGATGCGGCGGTCTACGAAACGATGGTGCGTATGGCGCAGGACTTCTCCATGCGCTACATGCTGATTGACGGCCAGGGCAACTTCGGCAGTATTGATGGCGACAGCGCTGCGGCGATGCGCTATACCGAGGCCAGAATGGCCAGCTTTGGCAGTCAATTGCTGGTTGATATCAACAAGGAAACGGTCGATTTTGTCGAGAACTTTGACGGCACGCTTAACGAGCCGGCGGTATTGCCGTCGGTCTTGCCAAACCTGCTGGTTAACGGCGCGTCGGGGATCGCGGTTGGCATGTCCACTAACATTCCGCCGCACAACCTGCGAGAGATTTGCGACGCGCTTGTTCATATATTGGACCAGTGGGAGCGCTTTGACGACATAGACGTCGACGAACTCATGCGTTTCGTTCGGGGACCGGATTTCCCAACGGGCGGCGTCATTTACAAGATGCGCGGCGGCGAGGATATGCTTCGCACGGCCTTTGCGACCGGGCGGGGCAAGATCACCTTGCGGGCGAAGGTGCATGTCGAAGATATGGGACGCGGCAAATCTCGCGTTATCGTCAGCGAATTGCCCTATCAGACCAACAAAACCACGCTGATCGAACGAATCGCGGCGCTTGTTAGCTCGGGCAAGCTGGATGGACTTGCGGATTTGCGGGATGAGTCTGACCGGCAGAATACCGTGCGCCTGGTGATCGAGTTGCAGCGCGGCGCCGATGTCAAAGAAGTCTTGGCGGCGCTTTTCAAGTTGACGCCGCTGCAGTCAACATTTGGCATTATCATGTTGGCGCTGGTCGATGGCCAGCCGCGCCTGCTTAACCTGAAGCAAGCGCTGCGCGTTTATTTGGAACATCGCCTGGAGGTGGTTCAGCGCCGCAGCCGCTTTGATCTGGCGCGCGCGCGGGAGCGGGCTCATGTGTTGGAAGGGCTCATCGTTGCGCTGGACAATCTGGAGGCGGTGATTCGGACCATTCGCAAATCGCGCAATGTCGATACCGCCAGGAACAATCTGGTCAAAAACTTCAAGGTGACCGAGATTCAAGCGGGGGCGATATTGGATATGCCTTTGCGGCGCCTGGCGTCGCTGGAGATTCGGAAGATCCGGCAAGAGCATCGGGAAACATTGAAACTCATCGCGTCGCTGGAGGCGCTCTTGGCGAGCCCGCAGAAACAGCGAAGGCACATTTCCGAGGGGCTAAAAGAAGCGGCAGAAACGCATGGAGACCGCCGCCGCAGTACGATTGTCGAAAGCGAAGCCTCTGCTTTCAGGCTGCAAGACTTCTCAATACCGGAAGAGAAGACGGTGGTCATGTTCAGCACTCGGGGGCATTTGGCGCGGACGCCGCTCGATGAGCCACCCAGAATTACTGCAACAACTAAGGTTCCGCCACGCCTGCTGCAACACGCCACAACTGGGCAAATACTGCACCTCTTCACCAATAACGGAGGTTGCGCCACAATCCCTGTGCAGCAGATACCTCAAGCCGAGAATGTATCCGACGGCGTCCGATTCAGCGATTTGTCCGACCTTCCTCCCAAGCGGAAGATTGTTTCTTTCCAATGCCTGCCAACGGGTTTGAGCGCGGGCTACTTGTGTTTTGTCACTGCGCTGGGGCAAGTCAAACGCCTGCGTCTGGATGAGTTGCCGGGCATGGTGTCTTACGAATTCAGTGTGATGAAACTGACAAAAGGAGACAAGCTGGTCAACGTCTTGTGCAGCAGTGGCGAGGACGAGCTGATTTTAACTACGGCGCATGGATACGCGATTCGCTTCAGCGAGACTGATGTACGACCGAGCGGTTTGACTTCAATTGGCGTTCGCGGTGTACAGTTGAAGGACTCGGGTGATCGGGTAGTGGGCGCCTGCCTGGCATATGAAAACAAGTTTGCCTGGCATATCGCCGATGACGGTGTTGCCATCACGACGCCAATCAACCAGTTTCGGCTGCAGAGCCGAGGCGGCGTAGGCTATTCTGTGGTGCGGGAGTTGGGCGGGCGCCAAATTGTCGCCGCTACTGTCGGTCGACTGCTGGATAAGATCCTGGTTCTGACCAACAAGAACAAAGCCAAATATATGACTTTAGGGCTGGCGAAGACCGTCGCGGAACGGCAAGTTGGCTTTGCGCCGGTAATCTCTTTGCGGGAGAAAGAAAAGATTGTTGGCGTTGTTGAATATCGCAAACGAATAGAGGATTTTCCCGTCGAACGCAATGGTCCTGCCGAAGTAAAGGTTGCCGAAGATATTGAGGAGCGGTCAACCAATGACGTAGATCTGCCGCCGGATGTTGACCTATCGCCCTTGCAGCTTGAATTGTCTCTGAAAGAAATCGAGTTGCTCTTGGACAAAGCGGACGAAGCGGGAAGGGATGATTCCCACAACCAATCTAATGGCGCCGATTCAGGCGAGCGCGATGATTCATAGACAGCGCATGCAATTTTTCATCGTAGCGCGGCGCAATGACGCGCCAGTCGAATTCGGCGATTTTGGCTCGTAACGATGTCAGATTCACGCGCGTATCGCCGCGCAAATGGCGCCGCAACTGGGCGGTGAGTCGATCACGCGTGTAGAGGCATTCTCCATGCAGTTCCTCAGTCAGCAGGTCCGGATAATTGAGGCGGTCCGGCAGGATCGGGACGCAGTTGCAATAGACCGCCTCGCAGATTGAGACGCCGAAAAACTCCTGCCAGGCTGTGCTAACAACATAGTCGGCTCGCCACAAGAGCTTGGCGTAATCGGCGAAGGAACCAAGGTATCCCAGTTGCTCGATGCGATCGGACAGTTGCGCTCGCAAACTTTGGAAGGCTGCGGGCATCTCGCCAAAGCTTTCACCGGTTATGGCGACGCGAAAGTCGAAGCCTTCGCCGGCAAGCTGGAGCAGGCTTCGGACAAAGGCGTTGGGATCTTTGTCTTCTTCCCAGCGATGGTTCCAGACGATGAGGGGCGGGCCGTCTGGCTGAGGCTGCGCCTTGAATTGATCGAAGCGGCGCAAGTCAATGCCCAGCGGCAAGACTTGTGATTTGGCTCGGATGCTTTCGATGGTGTCCAATTCGTTGTAGTCGGCAAAATGCTTGAGCAGTCGCGGCAGTTGCTCCATAAAGTCGCGCAGGTGAAAAGGGCTGTTGAAGTAATTGCTGTCGGCGGTCAAGGCGCTCACGTAATTTATGAAACCGTAGCGCCAGCCATGCCCCTGTCGGCGATTTTGCGGATAGGATAGCTGGTTTTCATGAAAATAAAGCGCGGTCGGCGCCTCGCCCAGATGGCGATAGGTGAGCGCGCGAAATATGGAAAGGTCAATCATGCCCGAGGCCAGAATGAGATCGGGCTTTGATTGGAGCAGACGGGCAAAACTGATGGCGGCGCCTTGCATGCGCCATTTCCAGAATTGCGCGGGCAGTGTGATCAACTCGATTTCATGGGCAGAGAATGCCTTATAGCCATCAGCCCAGGCTTTGTGGCTGCCGCCGTAATAAGATTCGAGCAGTGCAATGCGCATAAAAGGGGATTAGCTGGTGTTGCGTCGGCGCGCCTCGACGACGCTGGGCACCATTTCCAATTTGCTGAGGATGCGCGTCAACTGCTGATTGCTGGCGATTTCCAACTGCAGATTAAGCGTGGCGATATGCTGTCGCGTGGAGACGTCGACCGAGGTGATATTCACCTTCTGGTCGGCGATGATGGTGCTGATTTCACGCAATAAGCCTTCGCGATCATAAGCCACGACTTCCACAGGAACGACGTAGCGCTGTTCTTCTTCTTCGGATCCCCAGGAGACGTCGATCAAGCGCTCGACATCGCGCAGCGCCACAATATTGGGACAACCATCACGATGGACGGTCACGCCCCGCCCACGGGTAATGTAACCCACAATTTCGTCGCCTGGCATAGGCGAGCAGCAACGAGCCAGATTCACCAGCAATCCCCTGGCGCCCATAATGCTCACGCCCTTGGCGACATTGGCGCCGCTGGATTTGGCGCGAGGTTTGAGCAGATCTTCTTCGCTGATGGTTTCCGCGGACTTGCGCCGTTCGTCTTCCAGGACGCGGTTGGTGATCTGTGAACCGGTGACGTCGCCGGATCCGATACCGGCCAGAAAGTCATCCAGTTTATCAAAAGAGAGCAGGCGCGCGACGGATTCGAATGTGACCTTGTCCATGACGCCGAGTCGCTTCAGTTCGCGCTCCAGGACTTCGCGTCCCATGACGATGTGCTTTTCGCGATTCTGCTTGCGCAGCCAGTGACGAATCTTGCTGCGGGCGCGGCTTGTCACCGCATAGTCAAGATCGGGATTGAGCCAATCCATGCTGGGTCCGCCGCGCTTGGCGGTCAGGATTTCAACTTGATCGCCCATTTTGAGTTTGTAATTGAGCGGCACCAGACGACCGTTGATCTTGGCGCCGCGGCAGCGATTGCCGATGTCAGTATGGATATGATAAGCGAAGTCGATGGGCGTGGCGCCGACCGGCAGATCGACGATGTCGCCATTTGGCGTTACGCTGTAGACACGATCCTGGAAGACCTCCGACTTGACCGTATCGACAAACTGCGAGGCGTCGTTGACATCAGGACCAAACTCCATCAAACGCCGCAGGAAGGCCAGGCGCTGTTCAAAGGCGTCGTCATGTCCCTGGTCGCCCTCCTTGTAACGCCAGTGCGCGGCAATGCCATATTCGGCGTCTTCGTGCATTTCCCAGGTACGTATTTGCACCTCGACAGTTTTGCCTTCATCGTCGTGTACGGCGGTATGCAGGCTGCGGTAAAAATTGTCCTTGGGGTTGGCAATATAGTCGTCAAATTCGTTGGGTATCGGGCGCCATAAATTGTGAACGATGCCTAGCGCCAGGTAGCATTCCGCCAGCGTATCGACCAGTACCCTCATGCCGCGAATGTCATAGATTTGTTCGAGCGGCAGTCCTTTCTTGGTCATTTTGTTGTAGATGCTGTAGATATGTTTGGGTCGGGCGGAGATCGTGACTTTGCTGATCTTGCTGGCGTTGAGTTCACGGACGAGTATTTCGCGAATGCGGTCCACGTACTGTTCGCGATCGTCGCGCCTTTCGTCGAGCGCTTTGGCAATCGAGCGATAGGCTTCGGGATTGAGATAGCGGAAAGCCAGGTCTTCCAGTTCCCATTTCATCTGCCAGATGCCCAGCCGATTGGCCAGGGGAGCGAAAATATCCATGGTCTCTTGCGCGACCGCCGTCTGCTTATGCTGGGGCATATATCCGAGCGTGCGCATATTGTGCAAGCGATCCGCCAGCTTGACCAAAACGACGCGCACGTCATCGCCCATGGTCAGCAGCATTTTGCGTATGTATTCCATCTCGCGGTTGATCATGCTGCTGCGCCGTGAATCGCCGAGCGGCGTAACATTTTTGATCGGCAGATTCTTCAGCTTGGTGACGCCGTCGACCAGTATGGCGATGGGCGTGCCGAATTCGGCGCGCAGGGCGTCGATAGTCAGGTCGCTGTCTTCAACGACATCATGGAGGAGGCCGGCCGCGATAGTCTCGGCATCCATTTGCATTTCGGCCAATATGCTCGCGACCGCGACGCAATGTGTGAAGTAGGGTTCGCCCGATTTGCGCTTTTGCCCGGCGTGGGCCGCTTCCGCGCGGATATAGGCGGAAGCGATGAGGTCTTGTTCGTTAGGTTTGATGTCCGCCAGCGTCTGCAGCAGCGATTCCAAATCTCTAGAATAGGTGCTTGTCGAAGACAACATGTGGCGTCCACTTTCGCATTAGGACTTGTGTCTAGCCTAACATATTCCGCTGAAAATGTCGCGCTATTTGGCGGCGATTCGCGAACAGTCGAGACTAAAGAATCTTTGCCGCGGATGGCGCCCGCAAAGCCTTGTCGCTAGCCGCTGATTTTGTGCCGCAGATATGCCTCGATGAACTCGCCCAGCCGCCCGTCGAGCACGGCGGTCGTATTGCCGATTTCGACGTTGGTGCGGTGATCTTTAACCATTTGATAGGGGTGCAAGACGTAGGAGCGAATCTGATTGCCCCATCCGGCGTCGACGTTTTCTCCCTTTAGCTCCGCCATTTCCGCCTCTTGTTTGGCGCGCTCCATTTCGAAGAGTCGGGCGCGCAGGATTTGCATGGCGCGGTCGCGGTTTTGCGCTTGGCTGCGCTGGTTTTGACACTGAACGACGATGCCGGTCGGCAGGTGGGTGATGCGCACGGCGGTGTCATTTTTCTGGACGTGCTGGCCACCGGCGCCGCTGGCGCGATAGGTATCAATGCGGATGTCCCGATCTTCGATTTCGATTTCGATGTCAGAATGGATGTCTGGCCACAATTCCACTTTGGCGAAGGAGGTGTGACGACGCCTGGCGCTATCAAAAGGGCTGAGGCGGACCAGGCGATGGACGCCTTCCTCGCTCTGCAAATAGCCAAAAGCCTTGTCGCCTTTGACGCTGACGGTGACGCTTTTGATGCCGGCTTCTTCACCACCGCTGCGCTCGAGGATCTCGGCTTTATAGCCATTTTGCTCCATCCAGCGCAGGTACATCCGTTCCAGCATTTCCGCCCAATCCTGGGCATCCACGCCGCCGGCGCCGGCATGAATGGCGAATATGGCATCTTCGCTATCGTAATCGCCGGAAAGCATGGCTTGCAGGGCCATGGTCTCGACCAAATTCGAGAGCGCGGCCGTCTCTTGTTCCATATCCGCGAGCATGTCGTCATCCGCGATCTCCGCCAGCTCGATGGCGTCGCTGATGCGCTGAGAGACTGACTGCCATTTGTCCACCGCCGCCTTCAGTCTCGACAATTGGCGCATGGTCTTTTGCGCAGCCTCGGGGTCGTTCCAGAACGCGCTTTCGCTAGCGGTTGACTCCAGTTCGTCGGCCAGCCGCGCCTTGCCGGCGACATCAATGCGCGTCATCAGTTCGTCTATCTGAGCCTTGAGTTCGCGCAACTTGCTAATCAGATTTTCCATAGCGCTCTCATATTGTTGCCGGGCCGTTGGTATCGCTGATTTCTCATTCGGTTTGCCGCTGCCGCAAAATCTCGTACATGAAGATCGCGCCGCTGACTGACAGGTTGAGCGAATCGCTAAGGAGTCCAGCCATCGGAATTCGCGCCCGTCGATCGCAGATATCCAGCCAGCGGGGGTCTAGTCCGGCATCTTCTCTTCCCAAGGCGATTGCAGTCTTTTGACGCAGGTCCAGGTCATATAAGTTGCTTTCGCCTCGGCCGTCCGCGGCGATCAGTTGGAAACCTTGGTCTTTGAAACAGGCGATCGCTTCCGCGCTGCTTAGCTGATAGATGTTGTCGCGGAAACAGGCTCCGGCGCTGTTTCGGATGATGTTGGGATTATAAAGGTCCAGCGCGCAATCAACCAGTACCATCGCGTCGATGCCGGCCGCATCGCCCGTGCGCAGCAGCGCGCCGATATTGCCCGGTACGCGCGGGTCCACCAAGAGTATGGCTGAATCAACAGTCGGCATCGCCAAGTCCCGCAGGACTTTGGCCGGCTTCGCCTTCATAACGGCGAGAAGGCCGCCAGGGTTCTCTCGATAACTGAGGCGCTTCAGTATCTGCGGCGTGACCTCGATGGCATCTTGCGCCGATGCAAAGTCCGGGGCTCCGGCATCCAAAAGCGCGGGACAGACCATGAGGAAATCAAGCTCGCAACCTCCCCTGAGGGCGCGCTGAATGTCGCGCTGGTACTCGACTACGAAGCGCGATTCGTTTTGGCGTCCGCGTTTGTTCCGCAGTCGGTGAACCAGTTTGACCTTGCTGTTGCCCAGGCTGGTGATCCGCTCCAAAACCGGTCAGCTCGCTTCGTCATCGTCGTCAAAGAGGCTATCGACGAAAAACTCCGGCGTGAAGAGCACCAGATCGTGGATTCCTTCGCCGAGTCCCAGATAGTGGACCGGCAATTGTAGATCGTTGAAGATGGAAAAGACCATGCCGCCCTTGGCCGTGCTGTCCAGTTTGGTGACGATGACACCGGTCACGCCGGAGGCTTCCTGGAATCGTTTCGCCTGTTCAATGGCGTTTTGGCCCGTCGTGCCGTCGAGTACCAAAAGCACTTCGTGAGGAGCCCCCGCGACTACATTGCCGGATACTTCGCTGATCTTGGTCAGCTCGCGCATCAGATTGGTGTTGTTTTGCAGGCGGCCGGCAGTATCGACCAGCAAGATCTCGAAACCGCGCGCTTTTGCGGCGGCGGTGGCGTCGTAGACGACCGCGCCGGGATCGGAGCCGGGACGGTTGGCGATTACCGGAACATCCACGCGTTGGCCCCAGGTCTGCAATTGCTCGATGGCGGCAGCGCGAAAGGTATCGCCGGCCGCGATCAACACTTTGCGATTGGAGAGGTTCTTGAGACGATGCGCCAGCTTGGCGATCGACGTGGTCTTGCCCGAGCCATTGACACCGACCACAAGGATGATCGACAAGTCGCGTCCGGAGATATCCATAACCGGCGGGAATTGCAAGAGATCGCCGAGCGTCTCTTTGAGAGCGTCTTGCAATTGGTCGCTGCGGGTGATGCCTTCCGCGCGCACGCGGTCTTGCAAGTTGTCAATGACTTTTAATGTCGTGTCGAATCCGCAATCGGCCTGGATCAGCAGCGTTTCGATCTCGTCCCAGGTATCGTCGTCGATTTCGGTGTTGCCAAGAATCTGGGAAATGCGTCCAAAAAAGGACTGGCGCGTCTTTGAGAGTCCGCGACGAAATATGCCCAAAATCGTTTCCCCCGTGAAGTCGCGATTACTAGCGCAGGATTATACCTGTGGCGCGAAAAAGGGACAATGGATGGTCGTTGCCTCAGAAATAATACTGTATAATGAAGTTACGCAACGGGTTGGGAATCTGCAGCTTTGTAAGTCGTGGAAAGGGAAGCGCAATCATGTCTCGGGACTCCGATGAATTCCCGGTCATTGTTTGGCTTGACGGTTCGCTCTCTAACCAACATTGGGTGCTGAACCGTGAAGAAATGACGTTGGGACGTGAGGATGTCTGTGATATCGTCATTCCTGTGCGCCAGATCTCGCGCCAGCATTTGACGTTTCGCCTGCGGGGCGGGTCGTGTTTGATAGAGGATAACAATAGCAAAAACGGCACCTGGGTCAACGGTTATCGTTTGCTGGGCGCGCGCGAGCTGGAAGATGGCGACGAGATTCGCGTCGCCAAGGATATTCGGCTGCGCTTCGTTGGTTCGGGCGCGACTGCGCCAACCACAACGCGCTCCTTGCCCGAGGTGATACCGTCGGCGGCCATGACCGGTACGCGCATGCGGCTGGATCCCGAGTCGCGCCAGGTCTACATAGGTGGGAACGCGCTTGATCCGCCTTTGAGCCTGCCGCAGTATCGCCTGCTGGAGATTCTGTTTGCCAGCCAGGGCGGGGTGTGTACGCGAAACGAGGTGGTTGAAGCGGTTTGGCCGGATGCCATGGGCGCCGGGGTCAGCGAACAGGCGATTGACGCCTTGGTTCGCAGGTTGCGAGACCGTTTGGCCGAGATTGATGAAGACCACCAGTACGTTGTGACAGTACGAGGACATGGCTTCCGCCTGGATAATCCGCGAATCGAAGTCAGTGAATGAAATATCAGGATGAACTAGACAGTCAGGCGCTGGCGCAATATGCGGCTTGGCTTAACGCGCGCGCCAAGAGCGTCGGCGCCCAGGGAAGACTGGACGCCGCGCACTTGCGGGATCGCATACTCGAATCCGCCGGGCGCTGCGAATGGTGCGATGCCGATCTGGTGGGCATTGGCTTCGAGTTGGATCATATCGTCAGCTTGAAGCGAGGGGGCAGCAACGAGCCCGGCAATTTGAGAGTCGCCTGCGCGCCCTGCAATCGGCGCAAAGCGAAGAAGTCCCCGGCGCAGTTCGCGGCAGAAGTTTATAGCGAGTCGGGGCTGAAGACCAAGCTCGTTGCCACCATGTTGGAAACCTGCGATGTCGATGCGGGCCGACAGATTGCGATGTTTGACGAAACGACGACCACGGACAATGACAGCTCAATCGACGTAGAAGATGATCTATCCCCTGTTTCCCAGTACAACTGGACAGACTAGATAGCGCTTCGCCGAAGTTGACATCTGGGAGATTCAAATTGACAATTAGCGCGGAGCAGGTCCTGGAAGACCTGCAGCGGACGGCGGCGAGCGATGACGAGGCTTGGCTCAGCGTCCTTGAGTTGTGCGGGGACGCGCTTCGAGACTCGTATGAACCGGGACCTGGCAACGACGATACGGCGGAATCGCAAGTTGCCGCGCGCAGCTACACGCTTGACGAAGCGGCGCAATTGGTCGGCGTCAAGCCCTCAACTTTGAAACAGGCGGCCAAAGAACTGGCGCTGGATAGCTTTCTCGATCCACGCGGTATCTTGCGTTTTCCGGTTTGCACCTTGCGCCCGACCGCGGAGGATCTCGACTTGCGCGAGATGATCGCGGGTTACGAACGTTTGCGTTCGCAAGATTTGAAGTCGGTTCTGTCGGTTGACCAGGAAACGATGAAAGCTTGGCTGCGGCAAGCGGGCATTCCGGGCAAGCGCATAATCTGGCGCGATGTGCGTGGCTTGTGGACTTTGCCCGAGTCTTATGCCGAATTCCTCGAGATCGCGGATGGCGGCGAAGAAGCGCCGGTTCGCGAGCGACGCCGGCGACGGCGAGGCAAACGCAGTCGAAGGCGCAAGAGACGAGACGCGCAAAGCAAGTTGCGCAACCGTCTGATCGACGCCTTTCCCAAGTGGCGCTATCCCTATCGCGATCAACAGCAAATCTATTTGCATATTGGCGCGCCCAATAGCGGAAAGACCCATGACGCGCTGATCGCGTTGAAGGATGCGGGGTCTGGCTGGTACCTCGCGCCTTTGCGCTTGTTGGCTTATGAGATCTTTGACCGTCTCAACGGAGAAGGCGTGGCTTGCAGCCTGCTGACCGGGGAGGAATACATCCCGGTGGAGGGCGCCAAGCTCACGGCCGCGACCATCGAAATGTTCAACCCCGCCAACAGTGGCGATTGTGTCATTGTGGACGAAGCGCAGATGCTCGCGGACGCCGACCGCGGCTGGGCTTGGACACGCGCGATGATGGAATCAGCCGCGCCGGAAATGCACATCATCGGGCCGCCGACCGCGCGCGGCTTAATCGAAGTGTTGGCTGCCGCGGCGGAGATCCCCTGCGAGGTCGTGGAGCATGAGCGGCTGGCGCCAATCGCAGTTTCCGAAAAGCATCATACGCTGGAGTCTTTGCCGCCCTATACGATACTGGTGGCTTTCTCTCGTCAAGCTGTTCTGGAATTGAAAATGAAGCTGGAGAGGCTGGGGCGGGCGGTCTCGGTGGTTTATGGCAGCTTGCCGCCCGAGGTGAGACGTCGACAGGCGGAGCGCTTTGCGGAAGGCGAAACCGAGATTTGCGTCGCCACTGACGCTGTCGGCATGGGCCTAAATCTGCCGGCCGATGTGGTCTGCTTTTATGACACGGAGAAGTTCGACGGCAAGAATGATCGCGTCTTGTATCCGAGCGAGGTGCAGCAGATCGGCGGTCGCGCGGGCCGCTATGGCTTATCCAAGACCGGGCTCATCAGCGCGACCAGCAAGCAGCAATTGCAGACGATACGCGAACTCTATGAGCAGGAGCCGCCGACGCTGACCTTTGCTCGCGTGGCGCCGACGGTGGACGATCTGCGCATGATCCCGGGAAATCTGGCGGAGCAGTTGGCGCAATGGGCGGCTCTGGAGTCGATCCCGAAGGAGTTGCGCGCCGTCATCACGACGGCTGATTTGCTGGAGCGAATTGAATTGGCGAAGATGCTCGCCGACGATGAAATCGAAAGATTGGGCTTGGCAAATGCTTTGCAGCTAGTCAATGCGCCGGCGCGCAAGACCACGCGAGCCTACTGGCTGGATTGCGCTCATATGATCCTCGAGGGGTATCAAATACCCTTGCCGCCCGAGGCGCCGTCGCCGATCTTCAACTCGGTGGATCTGGAAGCGACAGAACTGTCGATCGCCTGTGCCGATATCTATTTGTGGTTGTCGCGTCGCCGGGAATTCAGTCAATACTGCGGGGCGCACCCGCAGGCGCGCGAAGAGCGGCGCGAATGGTCGCTTTCGATTGACGAGGCGTTGCTTAGGAATCTGGATATGGCCAGGCGCTGCAGGTCTTGTGGCACGACCTTGCCATCCGGTCATCGCTATCGCATCTGCGAGAAGTGCTTTCGCCGCCGGCGGCGCTAAGCTAATCCAACTGATCCTCTGTATCGTTCAACTCCGGCAACCCGACAGCTTCCAGCTGCCGCAGCGCGGCACGCGCGGCGTCTTGAGCCGCGGCGCGTTTGCTGGCGCCGCTCCCGCTGCCGATAATGCTTTCCCCGATCGAAACCTCGACGCGGAATTCGCGGGCGTGGTCTGGACCCTGCGCGCCGGCCAGACGGTAACTGGGCGCGATTCTCAGCCGCGCTTGAATCTGCTCCTGCAATTCACTGCGGGCGTCGAGATGCAGATTGTTTTCAATCACGTAGTCGAGCAATTCCAGCAGGCTGGGGGTGACAAAGTTCTTGACGGTTTCCATGCCGCTGTCGAGGTACATGGCGCCAATGACCGCTTCGAAGGCGCGACACAAGATCGTGATTCTCTGACGCCCGCCGGTGATTTCCTCGCCATGACCGAGGCGCAGAAACTCTCCCAGTTGGAATTGCGCGCCGAGTTGCGCCAGTGATTCGGTTCTCACTAGCGCAGCGCGCAACCGGGTCAATTCGCCTTCGGAAACGTCGGGGTACTTCTGAAACAGCATGTCGGCGACAATGATGTCGAGCACGGCGTCGCCGAGGAATTCCAGCCTTTCATTGTCCCGAATTGAACTGTCCTCATCGGCGTATTCGTTGACAAATGAACGATGGGTCAATGCTTGGGTCAGCAGCTCCGGATCACGAAATCGGAGGCCAAGGATGTCCTGAAAACTCTTTATGTTGTCGTCAGACATTGACATGCTTCTACATTGCCGCCGCAACTGCGCTGGCGGGAGAATCCTGTTCGGTGCGCCTTTGTAGCACAGCTTGAGGATGAGCGCTAGTTTATGAACGCGCTTGATCCTCGAGCTTTGGCCGATAGCTGCCTTCGACCCAGGTTTGACCGTCCGAGCCGATTTCCTTTTTCCACACCGGGACGATCTCCTTAAGGCGGTCAATGCCGTAGCGGGCGGCTTCGAAACAGCCGTCGTCGCGATGTGGCGCGGAACAGGCGATGAGGACCGTGTTTTCGCCGACTTGCAGCTTGCCGATCCGCTGGACGATTGCGATACCTTCAACCTTTTGCCATTTGTCGCGGATCTCTTCCGCGACCTGTTTCATCTTTGCCAGCGCCATCGGCCGGTATGCCTCGTATTCCAGCGACTCGGTTCGCGGAAGATGGCCATCTTTTTCCGTTTGACCGCGGACCAGGCCAGTGAAAAGACAAGCCGCGCCCGTGCGCGCTGTGGCAATCGCCGCGATAATCTCGTCGTGGTCAATCGCTTGATCGGGAAGGCGGAAAATCTCCGGGCGCTCGGGGGCCTCCAGGGAGCCGCCGCTGACGGGCGGGAAAAACGCCACTTCGTCGCCATCCTGGATGGTATCTCCGTCAAATGCGAATTCTTCGTTGACGGCGGCGAGCGCGATGCCCAGGTTGTCTTTTATAGCTGGGTAAGTTGCGATCAAGGTTTGCCTCAGTTGCGCGACGGTGCTGCTTGCCGCGGCCATTTCGACCGTCAGTTGACGCGCGCCAACCAGATCGCGCAAGGTGGCGAAGAAGAGCACTCTTACCTGCATATTCGTCCTCTCATTAAATGGATCGCGTCGCTCATGCGACGAGAAGGTCTATTGCTTTGTGTGAGCGCGGCAGACCTTATCGCCGGTTACGCGCCGGGCGGCTGAGTTGCCCGAAAGTCGCCCCGCGTACCGCCGCGTTTTTCCAACAGGCGAATGTTGGTCAGGCGCATATCGCGATCGACCGCTTTTGCCATATCGTATATCGTCAAGGCCGCAACGGAAACGGCGGTCAAGGCTTCTATTTCCACCCCGGTCACGCCGCTCGTTTTGACGGTGGCGACAATGTCGATCGCGTTGTTCTTGCTGTCAAATTCCAGATCGACTGCGATCTTGTCCAGGGCAATGGGATGGCAAAGCGGGATGAGATCAGCCGCGCGCTTGGCGCCCATGATGCCGGCAATGCGGGCGGCGCCCAGCAGGTCGCCTTTCTTAAGATTGCCGTCTCGAATCATTGCCAGGGTCTCGGCTTTCATCACGACGCTGCCGGAGGCAATGGCGATCCGGTCGCTTACGGGTTTGGCGCTGACGTCAACCATGGAGACCTGGCCATCAGCGTCCAGATGTGTCAGTTTGTCATCGCTTGCCATCGGATTTCCTGTCGATTATTTCTACTGGCAGCGCGCGCTGTCCGCTTTTGCCGATTGACAGCGGATCATCATGCGCCGGGTTCGATATCAACTGATGCCGAGAAAACGACCCCCTCGCTCAAGAAGTCGAGTCCCTGGTCGGCATAAATCAAAGGAGCTCCCTCGCTCCGCGTCTGATGTTCGCCGGGGAGGGACATCCTGTAATAGGCGCGTATCGTTCCGCCATGGTCTATCATGTCTTGCGATGCGACCAGATCTAACGCATGCACGCAACGCTGGCGCGGTCCCAAGAGCCGTATATCCGACTCTTCATAACCGTTCGGATCAGGCCCCTGCCGTCCGCGTAAACCCTCGGCGGGCTCGGGCTCAACAATGAAGCCAAAGCCGTTGCTCTCGTCGGCGCTGGCGGCGACCACGATGTTGTCCTCTTGAAATACAACAGGCAGCGTGCCCAGCGACAGGTTGGTCACGGTCAATCGGATGAGCAAGGCGCCGCTTTCCTGGGGCGCGGCAGGCGCGACCGCGAGCTGGAGCGGGTCTTGCACCGAGCGCCCGATAACCGACTGATGCGCCGCCAGGTCCCGAGCCGCCGGCAGGCGGGCGCAGGGAATGCCGGCGAAGAAATAGGGCGACAAATCCGAGATGAATTGCGGCAGGCGATCCGGCAAGACGAAGACCAGCAGGACGATCAACAAAATGACGCCAATGAAGGGGTTGGGATTGTAGCCGGCGTCGGCGGGAACGACATCTGTCACGGATCTTGCCTTATCCAGTCGGTCACGGTCTTTGCCAGGAAGTCGACGTCAATGTCTTCAACATTATGCCATAGAATCCCGTTGTCGTGCCCGCGAAACCACACGTCCTGCCGGCGGATGAAATCATGTGTGCTGAATTTACTGCGTTCGATCGTCGCGTCCAGCGGCGCGTCATCCAGCAAGTGCTCGGCGATCTCCAGGTAGCCGAGTCCGCTCATTGCCGGCAAGTTCCGGCTGAATCCCAGATTGAGCAGGTTCCGCACTTCCTGGACAAAGCCGGCTTCGATCATTCTGTCAAACCGCGCATCGACGCGGGGGTAGAGAATGGCGCGTTCCAGGCGCAATCCCAGCCTGAGGATCCGGTAGGGCGGGGGCTTCTTCTCTTGCAGCTTGCTGATGGCTTGACCGGTGAGCCTGTGAACCTCGAGGGCGCGTATGACCCGACGATAGTTGTTGGGGTGGATGCGCTCGGCGGCGAGCGGGTCCGCTTGCCTCAGCTTTTCGTGCAAGGCTCCCGCCGAATGCTCCGCTACAAAGGCTTCCAGTTCCGCGCGCAATTCCTGATTGGGCGGCACGCGCGGGATGGACCAGCCTTCCTCGACAGCGGTGATGTATTGCCCGGTGCCGCCGACGAGCAGCGGTAGCTTGCCCTTGGCATGCAAGTCGCCAATGCGGCGGTAGGCGAGGTCCTGATACTCGGCCAGACTCAAGTTGCTGTCGGGCGCGACAAAATCAATCAAGTGATGCGGAACCAGGGATCGTTGCTCCCGCGTCGGTTTCGCCGTGCCGATATCCATGTATCGATAGATCTGACGGCTGTCCGCGCCGACGATTTCCCCGTTCAAGCGCAACGCCAAATTGATGGCCAGTTCAGTTTTTCCGACGCCGGTGGGACCGAGCAGGATAAGGAGTGGGGGCGCTTTACCAGTCAAAGGCATCCTCAACATGATCGATGACCGGCCGCCCGCGGCCCTGCAAGGCGATGCCTATCGCGTCCATGCGCCAGCGCGCGTCATCCAGCTGGTGCTCGTGCAGGTATTGATAGGCTGCCTTGACGAGCCTTTCGTGTTTGGCTCGGCTTATGCCGGCGAAAGCCGATTCAGTATCTCTGTCTTGTCTCGTCTTCACTTCAACAAAGACGATGACCCCATTGGATCGAGCGATAATGTCGATCTCGCCATATCGCGTCGACCAGTTGCTGGCGACGATCTCATAGCCTTGATCGATGAGATATTGCCGGGCGAGGGCTTCGCCCCGGGCGCCGAGCGAGCGAGCAGGATGGGTCATCTTGTTTCCATAGTTTGGCTATTCTTCATCATATCTTAGAAACAGCCCTGTACAAGCCAGAGCAATCGTATCAAAACCAAAAATGTCGAATGCAACGTGAATCTGGAAAGGGGCCTCTCGTGAGACGCCCTTGTAAAATAACCTTCTATTTTGCGGGTAAGCGGTTAAATCTCGGCGCTGCCGGTCAGTGTCTACGCGACCCTCGGTATCCTCGGTGGTTAGATTTCAGATTGATTTACTGTCATCGCAGGTGCTAATTATTCTGGCGCGATTGCTCTGCGCGCAAGCGCTATTGGCTGTTGAAAACAACGTAGATTGAGATAAGATTCGCTGGTCATGTGTTGGCGCTTTGCTGCGAGGACCCGCATCATTCAATTGGCGCGAAGTTCAAGTGAAGTCCTTGGGCAAATCCACCGTACCCGGTAATGTGGAAGATTCATCAACGAGAGCGTCCGATTCGTCCCGAATCCGGTTGACGTCTTGCCAGGATTAAAGCTGTAATCGCGGCAGGTCCGTTGACGGGGCGCATCCGCGCGAACAAGCCGCGCATGACTTGGGCAGTAGACAGAGGAGTCTGATAAATGATTGATATGAATACAACCGTCTTGATTGCGGTCGCGGCTGGGCTGATTGGATTGCTGTTCTCGCTCTATCAGCGCAGCTATGTTTTGGCGCAGGATGAAGGATCCGACCGCATGAAACAAATAGCCGCGGCGATTCAACGCGGGGCGCAGGCTTTTCTAAGTCGAGAGTATCGCGCCGTGGCCATCCTGGTTGCGATTGTGACGGTTGCGCTTGTCTTCTTGAGTTCGGCGCCGGGCTCCGGCATGTCGGCATTCACGGCGGTGGCTTTTGTTCTGGGCGCTTTGGCCTCAGGGCTTTCCGGCTATATCGGGATGTACATTGCGGTGCGCGCCAATGTTCGCACTGCGCAGGCCGCGTCCCAGAGTTTGAACAAAGGTCTGCGAGTTGCCTTTGCCAGCGGCACAGTGATGAGCACCATGGTTGTATCGCTCGCGCTACTCGGCATCAGCATCTTGTTCATTCTCTTCGTCAATGAATTGGGCGATGCCGCTCAAGCGGCCTCTGCCCTGGCGGGATTTGGTTTCGGCGGCACGTCGATCGCCATCTTCGCGCGCGTCGGAGGCGGCATCTATACCAAAGCCGCTGATGTTGGCGCAGACCTGGTCGGCAAGACCGAAGCGGGAATCCCGGAAGACGATCCGCGCAATCCGGCCACGATCGCGGACAATGTCGGCGACAATGTCGGCGATGTGGCAGGCATGGGTTCCGACCTGTTCGAGAGCTACGCCAGCTCTATCATTGCCGCGATTTCGCTGGCGACAAGCGCCGGCGCTTTTGTTGGCGACGGCTTGGTAGCGGCGCAGGTATTTCCGCTGCTGGTCGCGACTGCCGGCCTCATCATCAGCATCATCGCGAGCTTCCTGGTGAAAACGGAAGAGGGCGCCGACCAAGAGCGGCTGCTTGGCAGCATCCGCACGGGCATCTATAGCGCTTCAGTGATGATCGGCATCGTCGTGATCATCCTGGGTTTTGCGCTGCCATTTGGGGAGAAAAACGTTGGCATTGTTATAGCCACGTTGAGCGGGCTGATCGGCGGCGTGCTGATTGGTTATTTCACTGAATATTTCACGGCCGATACCTACGGACCTACGAAGTCCCTTTCCGCGTCGGCGGAAGGCGGAGCGGGTATTGTGGTTATCCGAGGGTTGGCATTGGGCATGATGAGCACGCTGGCGCCGGTCGTCATTGTGGTCGTGGTTACATTGTTGGCGACGTCGCAAGCGGGCCTTTACGGCGTGGCGGTCGCGGCTGTTGGCATGTTGTCGACGCTGGGAATCACACTGGCGACTGACGCCTACGGTCCGGTTGCGGATAACGCCGGCGGCATCGCCGAAATGTCCGACCTGCCGGAAGAGGTCAGGGACCGCACCGACGCGCTGGACAGCCTGGGCAATACCACGGCCGCCACCGGCAAAGGCTTCGCGATCGGCTCGGCGGCCATGACGGCGCTGGCGCTGACCGCCGCCTTTATCACGGCGCTGACGGCGGGAGGCAGTTCCGCGCTCGGTTCTTCCGTCAATCCAGCGGAGCTCTTGTTGAATCCACAGTTTGTCACGGGCCTTTTCATCGGCGGACTGCTTCCTTACATTTTCAGCGCCTTGACGATGGTAGCGGTGGGTGACGCGGCGCAGCAGATCGTCGAGGAAGTGCGCCGTCAGTTCCGCGAAATCAAGGGCATTATGGAAGGGGAAGCCGATCCGGACTATGAACGCTGCGTGGCCATCAGCACCGACAGCGCCATCAGGCAGATGCTGCTGCCCGGCATAATCGCGGTGGGCGTGCCGGTTGGCGTGGCGCTGTTGGCGGTATTGGGCCGGGAAAACGCCTTGGGCGACTTTGTCGCGCCGATCACGCTGGTAGGCGTTTTGCTGGGCTCACTCGTGTCCGCGTTCATGCTCGCGGTGATGATGGCGAACGCGGGCGGCGCTTGGGACAATGCCAAGAAAAATATCGAAGCTGGCAACTACGGCGGCAAGGGATCTGACGCGCACAAGGCGGCGGTCGTAGGCGATACGGTTGGCGATCCCTTCAAAGATACGTCAGGACCGTCCTTGAACATCCTCTTGAAGCTGCTGGCGATCGTGTCCCTGGTCATAGCGCCCTTGATTGGCAGCGCTTTCCCTGCGAATGTCGATGCTGCGGACGAAAGGCCCCCCGCAGTTGAACAAGCTGTCGACAATGGCGGCGATCAAGCCGAGAATGCAAGCGACGATTCATCGGGCGGATAGCGCTTGAGGAAGTACGGCTTAACAGCGACAGCATCAGAAAAATCTGGTGCTGTTTTGCTTAGTCGGCTGGAGCGCGTTGCGGAGAAGATCCAGGCGGAACGGAGGCGGGCATGTTCAAAATGGAAGCGGATGGACCGCGTGGTCTGTACTTCGAGGAATTTGAAATTGGCCAGACCATGCGCAGCAGAGGCCGCACGATCACGGAAGCGGACCTGGTGCAATTCGCCGCATTGACCGGCGACTACAATCCCATGCATACGGACGCCGAATACAGCAAGGACTCGTTCATGGGCGCGCGAGTCGCGCATGGCATGCTGAGCTTGAGCTACGCGATCGGACAAGCTTATCAACTGGGTATTTTGGAGCGCACTGTGCTTGGCTTCCGAGGCTTGGATATGAAGTTCAGCAATCCGGTTTACATCGGCGATACCATACATGCCGAGCTAAAAGTAACCGAGGCCAAGGAGGCACGGCGCCTGGGCGGCGGCTTGGTTACGCTGGATCTGCGAATCGTCAAGCAGGACGGCAAGATCGCGCAGAAGGGCAGCATGTCATTGTTGATGATGTCCAGACCCTGACAATTGTTATCCACCATCCGTCCGGTCTTTGGATGCGCTCGCCCTGGCAAGCCTGAAGGCGTTTATCGCCCGTTCGCGAGCTCTGGCATGGCCCACTATCGGCTGAGGATAGCTGGCAGGGGGAGAAGACATTTGCCAGGGGTTGTGGATGGCTTCATCCGGCACGCGGCGCAATTCCGGTATCCAATGACGGATGTAGTGTCCATTCTTGTCAAATCTTTTGCTCTGCAAGACCGGATTAAAGATACGAAAAAAGGGCTGGGCATCGGTTCCCGTTCCAGCCGCCCATTGCCAGCCGCCATTGTTGACCGCTTGATCGCCATCGAGCAAGTGCCGCATGAAATGCGCCTCGCCCTCGCGCCAATCAATTAACAGATCCTTGCAAAGGAAACTGGCGACGATCATGCGCGCGCGATTGGGCACCCAACCGATGGCTGCAAGTTGTCTCATTGCGGCGTCAACAATTGGATATCCGGTTAGTCCGCGTTTCCAGGCGCGCAATTCGTCCTCCGCGTCTCGCCAGGGCATGTTGTCAAATTCGCTGCGGAAATTACTTTGTCGAACCTGTGGAAAATGATACATAATATGGCAGAAGAAATCGCGCCAGGCAAGTTGTCGTATCCAGGCTGTGATGGACTGGACCGTCTCATCATCGCGTTCTATTTGCTGTCTGCCGCGCGCAAGCCAAAACGCCTGTCTCGGCGAAAGCAGACCCAGGTGCAAATAATGCGAGATACATGATGAACCATTTTGCGTCGCTTTACCGAATGGATCGATAGTCAGGTAGTTGCGTGCACGGGCATAATTGTCGATACCCGATTTGATGTATGCCTCAAGTTTAGCTTGCGCGACTTGCTCGCTTGTGGGTGGCAAGGGCGCATGCGGGCGGACTGCTTCAGCCGTCTGATCCAGAGCACTATTGGTTTCGTTAGCGGAAACTTGATGGAATTGATTCCCGGCGAAAGAGGATTCGGCTAGCGGCGTCTTGGCCAGGCGAGTCCATTGTCGCTCGAAGGGCGTGAATACGCGGTAGGGACTGCCGTCGCCTTTTTGCAGCATGTTCGGCGCGACCAGAAGCAGATCATCATAAGCGTGTACAGGAATGCTGAGGCGAGATTCGACCTGTCGGTCGCGTTCACGTGCGAAGGGCGTATAGTCGGCGTTGAAATAGAGCGCTTTGACCCCATGTTCTCGAACCAGTTTCGACAGGATTTCCTGCGGAAGCCCGATGCGTACCAACAATCCGGCGCCGCGTTCTCGCAGGCGGCTGTCCAATGATCGCAGAGATTGCAAGAGAAAAGCCATACGATTGTGACTGTAATGTCTACTCACGCGAAAGCGCGGATCGATAATGAATAATGGCAGCACCGGGTAACCGGCTTCAAGAGCGGCGCGCAAGCCTCGGTTGTCATCGAGACGCAGATCGCGGCGAAACCAGAATACTATCGGCTCTTGCGTCATTGCTGCCTCCAATCACCCCCGTCGCTCTCGGAAGCGGATTGACGCAACCGTCTTGACGCCAGTTTCGCTACCCGGATCGCCCCGAGCGTGACAGCCGCCGTCGATTGCCCGGGGAAAATCGAATCACCTGCCAGTAGCAAGTTGGGGATCCCTGTCCTCGGTCCGCGCGCTTTCAGTAGAGAGGTCTGTGGGAAACCGCCGACCATGCCTTTGTGGCGCCCCGTGTAAAACTGATAGGTCAGGGGTGTCCCTGGCAAGACCAGTTCCGCCGCCGACTTGAACCCGGGAATGACGCGATCAATTGCCTCAATCATGGATTCGGCGTAGACTGCTTTGCGCGCTTGATAGCTGTCGTCATTGTCGCTTTTCGCATCCCACCAGGGCTGTATTCGTGTATGCGTGCTCACGGTGACGGCGCGGCAGCCCGGCGGCGCGCGAGAGCTGTCCCAAGCCGGCGAGATGGATAAGAACAGTGAATTGCCTTCTTCCAAGGGACCGTCATAGTCGCGGATGATTTGATGATGCTCTGGCAGATCGCTGGGGAGCGCCTCGTCTCGCAGGCCGATATGCAAGACAAAAGCGCCTTGCGTCTGGCGTCTATGGCGGATTTCGCTCCGTAATCGTTGCGGGCTTGCGGAGCCAAGCAACGAGTCAAGCGACCAAGGCGTGGTATTGGCGATCACCAGGTCAGCGGGAAACTTGATTTCTTTTCCGCGGCGCTTGCCTTGCTGTACGCTCACGCCTTTTGCCAATCCATTGCCGACGACAACTCGCGAGACGGAGTGCCGAAAGAGGACATCGCCGCCGAGTGATTTGATCTTGCGCGCCAATTGCCGCGAGAGTTCACCGATGCCGCCTTGGACCTGAAAAACGCCTTGTCGCGGCAGGTCAAGGGCGGTTGCGCCATAAAGCGCGTTCACGAAGGGGGATGTTGCCTGTGCCGAAATGAGTAGCTGGGCATCTATGAAGCGCAGAAAACCTTTGTCTTTGCTCAATTGATGGCGTTTCATCCATTGGCCGACGGTGGAAAAAGCGAAGGGAAGGAGGCGCATGTCGCGTGGGAAAAATTGCCAGCCGACCTTGGCTAACTGCAGCGCCTCGTTCGGATCCGCCGGAGGGAATGGTAAACCCGCTGCCGACATAGCCCAGTTCAGGTTGGCGATCTTGCGTTGTTCGGTCCAGAAGGCCGCGCTTTCCGGAAATTGGCTCGCAAGATCAGACAGGTCACGGGTGAGGGTAATCTTGCGATCGGGCAGGTGCGCTACCCAGGCCGGGTCTTTGGCGCGCGCGTTCCAGCGCAATCCCAAGATGTCTCCGACCAATGTATGGGCGCCGTTTTCCTGAAAGCCCGCGGCGACCGTTGCGCTAGCATCAAAGCGGTAGCCTTTGTGAAAGAATGTGGCGGCCGAGCCACCCGGATAGGGATTGGCCTCGACGACTGTTACATGAACGCCGTCCCTTGCCAGGAGAGCGGCGACAGTCAGCCCCCCAATTCCCGCGCCGGTGACGACGACCCTAGCCCTGGGCGTCATTTCAGTTGGGTCGCCATCCGTGTGCGGTGGTGACGGTAAGCGAAGAGGAGCCGCAGTGGCAGACCATCAAAAAACAGCCGCGTCAAGATCCCGACCAAACCTGGTCTATGCGCCAGGGTGATGCGATCCCTCAGTTCGACGCCGCCCGGCTTCTCGGTGAAAATGTGCTCATGGCGCCAGTAGGCCATGGGACCCTTGATCTGCAGGTCGGCAAAGGGATGAGGGGATGGTCCCGGTTCGTGTCGCGCGATCCAGCGGATGGGAAAAGGACCGAACCAAAGCGTGAATTCGATTTCGCCTTCCCTGATAGAGCGGCGCGTATCGCGATGCAATTGCATGATGATTGGGGGTGGCGTCAGTTTGGCAAGCGCCTTTGGATCTTCGTGGAAGCGCAGCAGTCGATCGAGCGACGTGTTTATGAAACTGCCTTTGACAAAACTGCGATATTCGAGGGTCGATGCCGACATGGATATCCTCGGTGAACGAAGTTGCCTTCTGCTTAATTTCATTGTATCGCGATAAGGGAAAGTCCTTGCCAGAGCCGAGTAAGAAAAAAATGAGAAATTCTTGGTTGCGGCGTAGCTATCAGGACCGACGACGGTTGATCTCGTCCCGGGTGGATTTTGCGGCAGCTGCCGGATCCTCCGCGAATATGACGCTGCGCGAGGCGTTGATGATGAGTCCTTTTCCGTAGCTGTTTAAGCCGGCATCCAGGACCGCGCCAATATCCCCGCCTTGCGCGCCGATACCCGGCGCCAGCAATGTCATGTCTCCCGCGATGGCGCGTATCGCGGCCAATTCTTCCGGGAAAGTCGCCCCAGCCACCAGCATACAGTTGTCGTTCGCGTTCCAGCTGTCAACAACAGTTTCCGCGACCGCCTGCCACAGCGGCCTGCCGGAGACGGGCAAGTTCTGCAATTCTCGCGAGCCGGCATTTGAGGTACGACAAATGATGATGCAAGCTTTGTCTTTGTAGTCCAGAAAAGGCTGCAAGGCGTCGCTGCCGAGGTAGGGATTGAGCGTCACGGCGTCGAAGCCCAACTCGTCGAAAATGGCGCGCGCGTAGGCGGCGCTGCTGTTGCCAATGTCGCCGCGCTTGGCATCGCTAATGGTGAGCGCCCCCGGGTGATGTCGACGAAGATAATCCAGGGAATCCTGCAATTGTTGCCAGCCAGCCGCGCCAGCCGCCTCGTAGAAAGCCATATTGAACTTGAAGGCGCTGGCGTAGCTGGCGGTTTGATCAATGATGCGACGGTTAAAGGCCAGTTGCGGGAACTCGAGCGCGTTGAATTCGGAGGGCAATCGGGCGATGTCGCTGTCGAGCCCGACGCAAAGCAAGGAATCGACCGCGTCGACGCGGGCTTCGTATTTTTCCAGGGCGCTCATTTGCTTTTGGGTTCCCAGTGATGTGGATCGGCGAACCAAGCCCGTATCACAGCTTCCTCACGCTCGTCAAAGGTCCCGCGCTGCAAAGCCTGTTCGAGCAGGGCGTCAAAATCGGTCAATGTATGCAGCTTGACCCGGGAGTCCTTGAAGGCCGCGCGCGCTTCGGCGAAACCGTAGCTCACGATGGCGACCATGTCTGTGACGAGCGCCCCGGCTTCGCGCAAAGCGGCCACGGCGGAAAGGCTGCTGCCGCCGGTTGTGACCAGATCTTCGACCAGGAGGGCGGTTTTGCCCGCGACCGCCCCCCCTTCAATGCGCTGCGCTTTACCGTGCCCTTTGCTTTGCTTACGGATGAAAACCGAGGGTTTGTTCAGGACATAAGCCAGAGCCGAGCTATGGGGAACGCCGCCGACGGCAACACCCGCGATCAGGTCAAATTCGAGTTCTAAATCCGCGATCACGGACGCGAAGCCCTTGACGACCCGGCGCCAGGGATCGGGATGATAGATCAGGATGCGATTGTCGACATAGACCGGCGACAGGATGCCCGACTTAAAGGTGATCGGCGCCCCCGGCGCAAAACCGACTGCGCCGATATCAAGCAAGGCTTTCGCTATGCGCCGCTTCATATTCGTATTCATGGGCTGCCAGTTCGCTTTCGATGAGCGCTGCGGCCAAGGGACCGCGATATACCAGCGCCGACCAATACTGCGCCGCTTTGACACCCAAATCACGGTAAGCCTGAAAACTCGCGCCGTCGAGGATGCCGCCACAAGCGACTATGTCGACCGCCGCGTTGCTGCGGACGATTTCCTCTCGCAAATGCTTGACTGCATCAAGGGTTGATTCGAGAAGACCCCCGCCGCCAAGCCCGGCGATTTGCGCTGGATCATCCGGACTGGGCTGGGGAAGCGTGTTTGTCGCGACGACGGCTTTCACGCCGACTTCGGCGAAGATGCGCGCCAGGGCATGATATTGCTCGGCGGCGAGACCGGGGCTGACCTTGACCCAAAGCGGAATCGCCAGCGAGCGCTGTTCCAGGCGGCTGATGAAAGCGCCGCACAAGCGTCGAGTCTCCGCTTCTAGTTGATGACCCAGCGGGTCGTCTTCGGTATTGGGACAGCTCAAGTTCAGGGTGAACCATGTCGGCAATACGCCCTGGTCCAGGAAAAAATCCAGCGACTCGACGACTTCTTGTACTTGCTGATCGATATCTTGAACGCCGGGTGATGCCGCTATGTTGATGCCGTACTCGCGCGGAAGATGCTGCTTGTTTGAGCCAAGAAACATGGCTGCTGCACGGGCCCCAGGGTTCTTCAAGCCTATCCGATTCTGCAACGAACGCGAATCTGGCTTTCGCCAAACTACTGTTCCAGAGTTGCCCACGCGAGGGAAGCGAGTAAAGGATCCATATTCTAATGGACCAACAAGAGCAGGGATGATTCGGCAGCCCGGAATAATGTTTCGTCTCGAAACTTCGACCGCATTTAGAGCTGTTTCTTCGTCATTGAAGGCATCGCCCTTAACCAAGCCGGCCGCCAGGATAAGCCGATGTGATAGTTTAACGCCACCAACAATAACCGGGTAGTCTTGCCAATAGATACTATGTACGGCCTGCGCCAGGCGAATAGCAAATGGAAAACGCTCAACTAATCGTAATATTTCGATGATAATATCATGTGCGCGTTGCGCGGATGATCTGAATATTAGCACCTTGTTCAGACCAGAATATATCTGGTCGTATACACGGAGCAACATTCTCTGTCATCCTCTTTTCATGCGACTAAACCGAATAGGTTTCTGCCAAAACCAGGCGGGCTGAGGACGTCTTCACCATCGAAAACCAAATGGCCGCGAATCCAGACTTCGCGGATTTTCCCGTAGGCGCGCAAGCCTTCAAAGGGCGACCAACCACACTTGGTTCTCAATTTTTCGCGTTCGATGACGTAACTGTAGTCAGTATCTACCAGAGTGTAAGTTTTGGGTAGTGGATTTATCCGCCAAATCCGTTGCACATTTCTTGAAACCATGTTGATCGCCTGGTCCAGCGAAAGGCGTCCGTCTCTGACGGCGCGCAACATCAGCGGCAGCGTCGTATCCAGACCGGGTACGCCAAAGGGCGGGGAATCCGATTCTTTTTCGGCAAAAGTGTGCGGCGCGTGGTCAGACTCGATGATATCAACCAAGCCCAGGCTGATCGCTTGCCACAGCGCGCGTTGATCCTCTTTTGACTTCAAGGGCGGTTTCATCAGCCCATAGGGACCCAAGGTCGCCAGATCGTCTTCGGTGAGGAAGAGATGGTGCGGGCAGACGCCAATCGTCACCGGCAAGCCGTCTTCTTTTGCTTGCCTTAGCAGGTCGATTTCGCGGGCGCTGCTGATATGTAGAAAATGCGTTGGCTGCCGGTATTTCCTCACCAGCGCGAGTATGTCGCGGACGGTCTCTT
>DAOULD010000097.1:0-9236 GCA_034420635.1 Anaerolineae bacterium
CTTAGCATCTCGTGAGGCGGGGTATTTGGTTACTTGCCACTCGCTTTTGCGGGCTGGTTGTGTTTTTGTGGCTGCCCCGAATTACGGGCGAGCAACTCTGTGGTGAATCCGTATGTAGAACCCGTCAAAGGGCAATCCGCTTTTGTAGCTCCTAGAGTATTCTGCCAAAATATTGAAATACACCCAGTATAGATGTACAGATCCCCAAACGAGCGCGCGCGAAATCGCGACTATTGCCCAAGAGCGCGTAGTAGCGCCTGCGTCTCTTCCGAAGGGGCAACACCCAGTCTCCGCTTAAGCATGCGCTCCAACAAAGTGTACTGCTGACGCGCATCGTCATTGCGACCCATATTGATATACATCTGTATAACTTTCCGATGGATGTCTTCACGCTGCGGCGTTTCCCGCAGTACTCTGACGTACGAACCGAGCGCCCGCTCCCATTCTCCCCGCCCGGCTTGCAAGTTCGCCAAGCCAATTAACGCTTCGGCGTACATTATCTGTAGCTGTTTCCGCCTCGCCTCTACCCAGGCCAGCTTGACCGTATGCAAGAATGGCGCTTTGTAGATGTCCACCGCGTGTCTGAACAAAACTTCCTTCTCGTGCCGATTGTCGGACCTCAACGCCCCTTCCATGGACTGCTCGAAATCGGCAACATCGTAGTGGCGCACGATTTTGTCGCTCGGCACATAGAAACCAGCGGAATAGGTCGTGAGTTCATAATTCTCCTCATCGTCGACTTGCATCGAGATTCGTTCGGTTATCTTCCGCTTGGTCACATGAAAGACATTGGTCGCATCTTTTATCGACAGCTTGGGCCAGAAGATTTCAAATATCTGGTCGCGCGTGACCAAGGGATTGTCGACGAAATAAAAGAAGAGATTCCGAGGCAGCGCGCCGTCCCAACTGCGGATCTCCCGCCCATTGGAAATAGCGTGACCGCGACCAAAAGCGTACACTTCCAACTGCGGTTTGGGTGTCGCTTCTTTGGTGAACATAAGATTATTCGAACGATGCGCAGTACCCAACACCACAGCCTGATCCCGATTGACCCAGTTGATCCATGGCTCGTAAGTGAGCAATCGAGAATTCAACGCCAATTGCGTGTTCGCGGGCAAGTTGTCGACGAGAGCGGTCATAAAAGCGCGGAATTCCGCATCCTGGGGCACGCGATCCAACTCGTCAAGAAATAGGACCGCGCGTTCCAAATCAACATGTCGGAAATCCGCAGCCAAAGCGGCGCCCATATCTTCCGCGGACGCCCCCTCTAACGCCTCAGAGAGTTGCTCGCCAAAACCGTCCAATACCAACTGTAGCTCTTCGAGCAATCCTTTTACCCAAACCTGCAAACCGTCAGCTTCCTCCGGAATTCGATGATACAGCAGCCCTTCGCCGATATCGTTCAGAAAATAACTCAAAAAGACGTTTCTAAAATTTGCCCAGGGATAAAGCAGTATCACTCTCTTGCCCCTGGCGAGATCTCTAAACGACTCGAACGAAACATTCGCGACTTCATTGGGTAACATTTTGAAACCTTTCGATGCATTTACAGCGATGGCAGTACCAGTAACCCGCAGGCTACAAACGATAAAGGCGCCACAATTGCACAACTATAACACCTATAATGCCGCCCTTCAACGAAATTGTCCTCGCCGGCGCGCAAAGAATCCACTGCGATTCTCTAAACTCTAACATATTATCGACTATCTGAACAATACAATTAGTCACTTTAGGTTGCTGCACAGACATCGAAGTATGCTTCGTACATAATCATTTTCCTCTTTCTTACTTGAACTAAACTCATTTCTTTCTACGAAAACTGAGAGCCTCTGATTTAATAAACCATGTCGCGCACGCGCCGAGAAGGCATATTATTTTGCGTGAGCGCGCCATATCTGAGTTCTTCTCGCCGGTTACGCGCCGTGCGGCTTATAGGCTTATAATTGAAGCATTCGGCTATTTTCATAATGCGTCATCGTAGCGACAGCCAGCGAGCGCAGCTTACGGATACCTGACAGGCTTTTTGCAAACAAAAGAAACATTGACCGGTCCCGCGATCTTGGTTTCGCACGTCGAATGCAAGCCTCTAACCAAAAATTGACCGGCGGCAATCCCACATGATTTACAATATCAGATATACAAACACCTTATAATCGGAATTGTAACGCCAGTTCAATTCGAAAGCAAACGAAAATGCCTTCAGTTGCCAGCCAGCTTGCGCGAAGCCGCGCAACTTGACGCGATTTTCTAAAGACTGTCGGATTAACGAGGATGCGCTTGAACTGGCAATGGCGTAGGAAACTACAGCGTAACCTAGCCTGGCTAGCGCTCTTCTATCGTGACGCTATTGATCTTGTCCGCCACGATGGCTCTGTTCGGACGCTGAGGATCAATCCGTTGCAACTCGCTTAACACCTGCAAGCTTTCTTCATCGTTTACCCGCCCGAAAACGGCATGGCGCCCGTCAAGATGAGGCGTCGGCGCAAATGTGATGAAAAACTGCGAACCGTTGCTATTGGGACCGGCATTTGCCATGCTCAAGGTGCCGGGCGCATCGTGCGGGATTCGCAAAGCGGACGCTTCGTCGTCCCAACGGTATCCGGGTCCGCCGCGACCGCTGCCCGTGGGGTCCCCGCCCTGCGCCATGAACCCGTCCAGCACGCGGTGGAAGATGACATCGTCATAAAATCCATCGCGGGAGAGGAAAACAAAATTGTTGACTGTGACCGGCGCGCGATCGGCGAAGAGATCAATTGAGATCGCGCCCTTGCTCGTTTCCATTTTGGCGCGGTAAGTCTTTTTCGGGTCAATGACCATGGCCGGTGGACTGGCGTATTGTTTCGGCACGGGGCGCTCCTGTCGCTTGGATGGCTCTGTGTCTGTGGAGGGTAGCAGAGATGCGATGCTGGCGATAGTGCGCAGTGCCAAGCAATCTCGCCAGACCCACAATCCGCAACCCCGCGCTACCCAACCAACGAAAACCATTGTGCCCTTCGTGTCTTGACAGTCAGTGTCGAAGGGCTGTGTCGGCAGTCAGTGTCTACGCGACCCTCAGTAAATGCAAGTAAGTTATGCAAAAAAATAAGCCGCGTGTAGGGGCGACATATCATGTCGCCCGTCGATGCGATGGCGTGGTTTCGGGCGACCAGATTGGTCGCCCCTACGGGATTCGATTATTTTGTGGCTGTTTATACTTCATCAACTTTTTCGCATTATTTACTTGCATTTACTTCTGCGCCTCTGTGGTGAATAAAAAATGAGAGGACTGTTTATGACGGCTCCTTAGGTCTTCTTGGGATTGATCTGCATGGCGGACGGGCTGGCGTCTTGCCTGGGCGCGGAGCGCTCCTGTTGAGCTGGGCGTCTGTGCAGTGGGGAGGGTAGCGGAGATGAAGCAGCTGGGACAGCGCGCTTCGGCAAAATGGCAGAATGCGCGCGTTGGCTTTTGAGACTTGTCGGAATATAATTTGGATAGGTTAGCGAGTGTAATGCGATGGTTGCGGTAAATCCGGAAATCCTAAGGTGGGCGCGGGAGACGGCGGCGCTTAATATTGAGGAAGCCGCTCGCAAACTCGGCTTTCGAGATTCCAAAAGACGCACGGCAGCAGAAAAGCTCGAGAACCTAGAGAGTGGAGTGGAGCATCCCTCGACGTCTCAGCTTGTAAAGATGTCGAAAGCATATTATCAGCCGCCCTTGGTCTTTTACTTGAATGAGCCGCCAAAAAAGGGAGACCGGGGTGAAGACTTCCGACCAATTTACCAGCTAGCAAATAATCGCAAGGGTAACGCGTATCTCAACTTCCTGATGCGTGATGTAAAGGTATCTCAGTCTCTAATTCGAGACCTCCTTGAAGAAAGCCAAGCTGATCGCCTGAATTTTGTCAATTCGTCGACCGTGTCCATGGGTGTGGAAGCTGTGGCGCTTGATATAATCGAGATTTTGGACTTCCAGGTCGTCGAATATCGTGCTGCTAAAGACGTTCGAACTGCATTCTCTTATCTTCGCCAACAGATCGAAAAGCAGGGCATATTCGTGCTCCTTCAAAGTGATCTAGGCAGCCAGTATACGACAATTCCGGCCGAAGTATTCCGAAGTTTCGCATTTGCCGATGACCTTGCGCCTTTCATCGTCATTAATCGCCAGGGTGCCGTCTCTGGCTGGAGTTTCACAGCCCTATACGAAGTCGCGCATCTATGGTTGGGCAAAAGCGGTGTATCTGGCGAGTGGAGCGAAAACGATCTTGAACGATTCTGCCATCAAGTAGCGGGCGCTATTCTGGTTCGCCCGTACGATCATGCAAATGTTGCGAGCCGACTTAAGGGTGGACAACACTGCGCAGTGGATGAAGTCAGGAACACTGCCCGCGAACTGTACACAAGCCCTGCTGTGCTTTCGTACCTCTTGATGCTCGACAAAAGAATCAGTCGATCGTGTTGGGAATCCCTGCAAGGACACTTTGATCGAGATAATCTTCAACGTATAGAGACTGAGCGCGCAAGACGGAGAACCCAGTTCGGAGGAGCAAACTACTATACGGTACGGCGCTACCTCCTCGGTAGTCGCCTCATAGACTTGACCAGACACTACGTGAGCACAGGGCAATTATCCCCAACGAAAGCCGCTGTCGTGCTCGGCGTGGCGCCTACGAGAGTGCATCCACTATTGTTTCCCGACCAAGTCTGAGGCTCACGCTCTTGCTTTATCTTCTGGATACAAGCGTATTGATAGACGCAAAGAACAAGTACTATCCTCTGGAACGAATACCACAATTCTGGAATTGGCTTGTTTATCAATCATTGGCTGGACATATAAAGCTGCCACCGCAAGTGATTGGAGAAGTTTTGGGACCAGACCGCGCTGCCGAAGAGCCTGTAGACACTCTGGCAGAGTGGGTGCAAACTAACAGAGCAGTTTTGGAGTTGATTGAAGAACTTCCCTCAGATATATTGTCGCGTATATATGAACAAGGCTACGACACCGCACCAGAAGAACTTACAGCAGTGGACCCACTTTCCGAACCCGCAGATCCGTTTCTTATCGCCTTTGCTCTGGCGAGTCCGGACGATCGTCGAGTTGTGACAATGGAAAACTTGCAGTATGTTGGCACGACCTTACCCAAGCCCGGCAACCGAAGGATCCCGCTCGTTTGCGAACTACTCGGTGTGAGGTGCATCAATACGTTCGCTTTGATTCGCGAGCTCGACTTTAGAATACCGCGGCCCCCTAATCTCGGTGACACAAACGCGACCTCTTAGAGGACTCCACCCCATGCCCCAAATAGCCGAACTCTTCAATTCCATGACCTACGGACCCGCGCCGGAATCCGACGCCGCCGCCCAGGCTTGGCTGGACGCCCACAAGCGCCATTTCGACCTCTTCATCAACAACCATTGGGTCCCGCCGGCTGAGGGCAAGACCCTCACAGTCAGCAACCCGGCGCGCGAAGAAACCCTGGCGCAAGTCGCCGACGCCTCCGCCGCCGACATTGACGCCGCGGTCAAAGCCGCGCGCGGCGCCTATGAAACCTGGTCGGCGCTCAGCCCCCACCAGCGCGCGCGCCACCTCTACGCCATCGCCCGCAACGTCCAAAAGCACGCCCGCCTGCTTGCCGTCGTCGAAAGCCTCGACAACGGCAAAGCCATCCGCGAATCGCGCGACATTGATATCCCGCTGGTGGCGCGCCATTTCTATTATCATGCCGGCTGGGCGCAACTGATGGGAAGCGAATTGCGCGGCTATCAGTCCCTGGGCGTGGTCGGTCAAGTGATACCCTGGAACTTCCCGCTCTTGATGCTGGCATGGAAGATCGCGCCGGCCATTGCCATGGGCAATACCGTTGTCATCAAGCCCGCGCCTTACACGCCGCTTTCCGCCCTGCTCTTCGCCGAGGTCATCGCGGAAGCCGGCGCCCCGCCCGGCGTCGTCAATATCGTCACAGGCGGCGACGAAGCGGGCGCCTCGCTGGTGGCGCACAGCGACCTGGACAAAGTCGCCTTCACCGGTTCGACAGCGGTCGGGCGCGTCATTCGCCGGGCAACAGCCGGCACAGGCGTCAAACTCACCTTGGAACTGGGCGGCAAGTCGCCCTTTCTGGTCTTCGACGACGCCGATCTGGACGGCGCGGTCGAAGGTCTGGTCGACGCGATTTTCTTCAATCAAGGCGAGGTTTGCTGCGCCGGATCGCGCCTGTTGGTGCAAGAGAATATCGCCGACAGATTCATCGCCAAGCTGAAACGGCGCATGTCTCGCCTGCGCCTGGGGGACGCCCTGGACAAGGGCGTCGACATAGGCGCGATCGTCGATCCCGTCCAACGAGACAATATCGCCGGCTGGGTCAAGCGAGGAATCGAGGATGGCGCCGAGCTCTATCAACCGGAGATTGCATCGCCCGACCAGGGCTGCTTTTATCCGCCGACGCTCTTGACAAATGTAGAAGCGGCTTCGGCAGTGGCGCAGCAAGAGATCTTCGGTCCGGTGCTGGTGGCGATGAGCTTCCGAACGCCGAGCGAAGCGGTTGATCTGGCCAACAATACCCGTTACGGTTTGGCGGCTTCGATTTGGAGCGAGAACATCAGTCTGGCATTGGATGCCGCGCGCAAGATCAAAGCCGGAAGCATCTGGATCAACGCCACCAACTTGTTCGATGCCGCGTCTGGCTTCGGCGGCTATCGCGAAAGCGGCTTCGGGCGCGAAGGAGGCAAAGAAGGCTTGTTCGCTTATCTGCGCCCGCGCTGGATGGAGCGGTCCCGTCCGCAAATGGACGATGCTCCCGATGACTGGGGCGCCCATACACCCCCGGCGCCGCCCGCCCTGGGCAATGCCGCGGAGGGCGGCTCGCCCATAGACCGCACGGCGAAACTGTACATCGGCGGGGCGCAGAAACGTCCCGATGGCAATTACACGCGCTCGATCATAGCCCCCTCCGGCGCGCCGGTCGGGCAGGCTGGCGATGGCAACCGCAAGGACATTCGCGATGCCGTGGAAGCCGCGCGCAAAGCCAAGAACTGGGCATATTACGCGCCGCACGCTCGCGCGCAAATCTTGTATTACATCGCGGAAAACTTGTCGGCGCGCCGCGACGAATTCGCGCGCCGCATCCGAGCAATGACGGAGTGCGAGCCGGCATCGGCAGCGCGGGAAGTCGACGCCGCGATTGACCGATTCTTCCACTGGGCCGCCTTCGCTGACAAATCCGGAGGCGCCGTTCAAGAGACGACCCTGCGTGGCTTGGTGGCCGCGATTCACGAACCGATCGGCGTCGTCGGTATCGCCTGCCCCGACGCGCGCCCGCTCCTGGCTTTCACGTCCTTGCTCGCGCCCGCGATCTCGCGCGGCAATACCGTCGTATGTGTGCCCTCCCCTATCTACCCGCTGAGCGCCACCGATCTCTATCAGGTATTCGACACCTCCGATTTGCCGGCGGGCGTGGTCAACATCGTCAGCGGCGATCGCGACCATCTCGTGAAGACCCTGGTCGAGCATGACGACGTTGACAGCCTGTGGTACTTCGGCGACGCCGAGGGCAGCCGACAGGTCGAAGCGCGCTCGGCAGCAAATATGAAGCGAACCTGGGTCAACTACGGCGTCGATCGCGATTGGTTCGATCCGGTCCAGGGCGCAGGCGCCGAGTTCATCCAGGAATCGAACCAGGTCAAGAATATCTGGGTCCCGAGCGGCGTCTAGGCAAATATACCTATTAACTCTAATAACGTGTGAAGCATTAGGTTCGCGCCGTTGACGCAATCGGCATCACTCGTGAACTCGCTTGGGTTATGGCTGATGCCGCGAGCCGACGGGACGAAAAACAGCCCGGCGGGACAGACTTGAGCCAGGGACTGACTGTCGTGACCGGCGAAACTCAGCATGCGCCGATGGGACAAGCCGAGCGCGGCGGCGGCCCGCTCAATCGCGGACATGACCGTCTCGCTCATGCGCGCGGGATGGACGGCCGGCGTTTCCTGGAAGGATGCCCGCAAATCAAATTCGCGCGCGCATTCCTCCAGCAAGCCCAGCAGGTCGTCGCCCATGGCATCCATTTCTTCCGAAGAACCATGACGGAATTCCAGCGCCAGATCAACCTGAGCCGGGACGATGTTGAATGCGCCGGGTTTTGCGCCGATCATCCCGATATTACAGACGCCCGGGCTGTAATTGTCCATGACATGTTGTCGCGCGCGCAGCACAAAAGCAGCCGCTCCCCAGAGCGCGTCTCGTCGCTGCCGCATGGGCTTGGTACCGGCGTGCGCCGCCTCGCCAAGCAAGGTCAGCTTCAGCGAACGGATGCCGACGATGGCATCCACTACGCCGATGTCGATGTTCCCGTCTTCCAGACGCGTCCCTTGCTCGATATGCAATTCGACCCAAGCCAGGACGTCGTCTCGGCGCGCCCCCAACATGGACTGGCGGGAGATGCCCACAGCGTCCAGCCGCTTCGCCAGTTCACCCGGGGCGATTTTGGTCCGCTCCAGATCTGCCGCCTCGAGCTGCCCGGCCAGCGCGCGGCTGCCCATCAAGCCCATAATCGCGCCTTCTTCGTCGGTGAAGTTGAGCGCCTCCAGCGTGAGCGGCGGTCGAATGTCGTGATCCTTCAGCGTTCGCAGGGCTTCGAAGGCGACCAGGAGCCCCAAGGCGCCGTCATAGCGCCCGCCATCGGGCACGCTGTCCAGATGGGAACCAGCCAGTATGCGCTTGTCGCCCGGCGGGTCGCCCCACAGAATCGCGGATTGATTGCCAGCCCCGTCCAGCGCGTAGTCGAGTCCGGCTGCGGCGATCTTGCCGCGATACCATTGCCGCGCCTCGATATCGTGGACTGTCAAAGCCGGGCGCGATACGCCGCCCGCGGCGGTGGCGCCAATCAGCGCCAGTTCGCGCAGGTCGGCCAGAAAGCGGTCTTGGTTGATCGTGAGCATGGCATTTTCCTCCAGAGGCGCGAGCTTAGCGCAGATACAGCCGATTGACCAGTCGGCGGTCGAGAGCGGCGCGTATTGAGCCTGCTGCATTGTCGCCCCTTGGCGCCCTCGTCGAAGCCCCGAGAAGTTCCCGCGCCATTCCCAAGTTTCCCCGAGTTTTTCGGAGGCGGAAGGGCTGGAGGGCGCGATATTGCTGGGTTTTTGGTTTGGCGAGGGTGCAGAAAATTTTGAACACAGAGCGCGCAGAGAGCGCAGAGATTTTTGGTTGGTTGGATAGTGGTGGTTCGGGGCTCGCGGGTCTGGTGCGGATGGCGCGTTGGCGAGCA
>DAOULD010000098.1:0-2841 GCA_034420635.1 Anaerolineae bacterium
CGATTTCCGCTCTGCTAATCGCTTCCGCGCGCCGCAGGGCTTTTTTGACAGTTCGGCAATTTGAATTAGAATCTGCCCAGGTGAAATCCGCCAGCAGGTTGCCGCTTATGAGGGAGTCATACCTTACAAAGTTCGTTTTGCTGCTGCCAGCCACGGTCATGCTCATGATGATCGGTTGCGCTGCGGTTTCCGCCCAGGATGCCGTGACCTTGCGCATGTCCGCTCTCGCTGGTTCGGTGGCTGAAGGTCTGCAAGCGGCCATCATGGTTTGGAATGAGAATAACCCGGATATCCAGGTCGAGTTGGATGTCCGGGCGGACGAGATCAACTGGCGGGCGACCGCGCCTGCCACCATGTTTGCGGACGCCAACGGTCCCGATCTGAGCTGGTGGTGGTGCTCGCCTTCGTTCCAATACGATGACATGATTGAAGCCGACCTGCTGGTCGCGCTGGATGGTCTGTACGAAAGCGAAGGCTGGCACGACGCCTTTCCCCAAGGCACGCTTGATTTCTATACCGAGCCGAACGGCAGCATTTACGGCGTCAATATCGATGTGGTCTGGACGCCTTATATTTACTACAACAAGGACATGTTCGCCGAGGTGGGCGCTGAAGTGCCGACAACTTGGGAAGAACTCTACGATGTGGCGGACAAGGCGCGCGCTGGCGGCTACCAGCCGCTGGTCAATCTCTATGATTGGGGATTGGTCAACCATTTGCCGGACGCGCTGATGATGCGTTCCTGGACCGAAGACGAATACCGCGCCTTCATGCTCAACGCCAATCCCGGCTCGCCGGATTGGGCGAATGAGTACAAATGGACGGACCCGCATGGCCTGCGCATCTTCGCGACGATGAAAGAGATGGTAGACCGCGGCTTGCTGGCTGATGGCTTCGCCGGGCATACGGAATACAGCCAAGGGCAGGGTCTCTTCACCGGCGGCCGCGCCGCCATGTGGCAGATGGGCTCCTGGGCATCCGGCAGCTTGAGCGATGAGGTCGATTTCGAGTGGGGATATTTCTACTACCCCTGGTTCGATGACGACATGATCGAGCCTTACGGACCGGTAGGCAGTTGGATTCCGAATTGCTTCATCGTCTTCAATCGCGGCAACCAGGAAGCGGCGCTGAAGTTGGTGTCTTATCTCGCGTCGGCCGAAGGCATCGAGACCTATTCGCGGGCATCGGGGCTGGCGCCGGGCCGAATCGATATCCCGCAGGAGGCGGTGGCTGAGATCTTGACGCCGGAAGCGGCGCGGCAAGTGGCCGATGTTGGGGCGATGGGCGCGCCCTCGCTCTACGAGGCGAACGTGCCGTCCGATGTGCTGTCGGCGCTGAAGCAGGCATCGGATCTGGTGCTGAACGGCGTCATCACGCCGGAAGAAGCGGCGGAGATGATGCAGGAAGCGACCGAATACGCGCGCGAGGGTTAAGCTCTCGGCGCGCGACGGGCACAACTCTGTAGGGCTTTTCAAATCGTATATCCTCAAACCGTGCGTAGGGGCGGCCCGGCGCCGCTCGCTTACGACTTTTACACTCGGCGGGCGAGCATCGTATTGCCGGCGCTCAACCTGCGCGCGCTTGTCGTGATTGAGTGAGCGTCTGCGCGATAACGAAATCCAGCGGAGTCGAGCCCAAAGAGCCCCCTCCCTGATGCGTCCTGAGGACAGGACAGGTTTCATCGAATGGGATGTAAGTGCGACCGGGCAGCGATTCTAAGCCTCGAAATAAGCGAAACTTGTAGGGGCGACTCTGTGAGTCGCCCAAAAGCGCGCCATAATGTACAGCTCGTTGGCTTGAGAATTCGTCCAATCAAAAACTGTCCTGTCGTCAGCTGATGCGTCGGGGAGGGGGTTGGGGGAGGGGTTGTCCCCGCTTTGCGAGCATCCGCTCGGATACTGAAAATCGAATTATCGCAGAGCCATAATGGCTGCACTTAGACGGCCGTGCGCCCGCCGTCAATCATCAGCGCCTCGCCATTGATGAAGCTGGCGGCGTCGGATGTCAAGAACAAGACTGCTTGCGCCACCTCGTCGGGCCGCCCGTAGCGCCCCGTTGGATTGCGAGCGACGAATTGATCGCGCACCGAATCCGGGTCGTCCGGCGCATACATGGCAGCCAGCGAATCAATCATTCGGGTTTTGATGGCGCTGGGACAGACCGCATTCACGCGCAAGCCAAACTCCGCGACTTCTGCCGCCGCCGTCCGCGTCAATCCAATGATGGCGTGCTTGCTGGCGGAGTACGCGCAGAGACCGGGAGCGCCGACCACGCCGCCCACCGAGGCTGCATTTACAATGCTGCCGGAACGCCGTTCAACCATAGGCGGCAGCACAAATTTCAAGCCCAGGAACACGCCCTTGAGGTTGATTGCCAGCACACGGTCGAAGACATCTTCCGGATAGTCGATAGTTGAGGCGACGACGCCTTCGATGCCGGCATTGTTGAAGAAACAGTCGATATGCCCGAAGCGACGAATTGCTTCCTGGCTGTATGCTTGCGCCTCCGCCGCACAGCTGACATCCGCGCCAAAAGCCTCCGCTTCGCCGCCGGACGCGCGGATCGCGTCTCTTGTGGCCTGGGCGGCCGCGCCATCGATGTCAACAGCGAAGACGCGCGCGCCGGCCGCGGCAAAAGCCAGGCAAGCGGCCTTGCCGATGCCATTGCCCGCGCCCGTCACCAGGGCGACCTTGCCCTCATGACTCATCATCGCCGGTCCCGGTCGCCAAGTAATCGTGTACGACTTTGCCCCAGGGCAATACGAAGTCAGAGCGCCAGTAGAAGCCGGCGAGCATCTCGCGCACAGGCAGCGCATAGACGGGCGCCTGCGCATTGGGGCGC
>DAOULD010000099.1:0-21297 GCA_034420635.1 Anaerolineae bacterium
TCATGGTCACGACCGGCGGCCAGGAAGGGCTCTTCCTGGCTATACAGGCTTTGATTGATCCGGGGGACGAGGTCCTGGTACCGGACCCGCGCTATACCTCCTATGACGATGCCATTCGTCGAGCGGGCGGCGAAATGGTCATGGTACCGACGGATCGCGAAGACGCCTTTAACCTGGAAGCGGAAGCGGTTGAGGCGGCCGTTACGCCGGCGAGCAAGGCGCTGCTGATCGTGACGCCGAGCAATCCCACCGCCGGCATCGTCACCGAAGACCGCCTGCGCGCCATCGCCGATGTCTGCATCCGTCACAACCTGATCGTGATCGTGGACGAGATCTACGGAAGGATTGTCTATGAGCCCTGGCGGCATTTCAGCATCGGGTCGCTGCCGGGCATGGCTGAGCGCACGATCACGCTGGACGCCTTCTCCAAAGCCTACGCGATGACAGGCTGGCGCTGCGGCTATGTGGCCGCGCCGGAAAATGTCATTGATGCCATGGCGCGCGTCAAGGCGGTCACCACCGGACCAGTCGCAACGGTATCGCAATGGGCGGGTTTGGCCGCTATCACCGGTCCGCAGGACTGTGTGGGCGATTACTTGAAGATTTACACGGAGCGGCGCGCCGTCTTGCTGGATGGGTTGGATCGCATGGGCTTCGCCTATGGCGAGCCGCGCGGCGGGCTTTTTGTCTGGGCGGACAGCTCGTCCACCGGCATCCATGCCGCCGAGCTGTCTTATCTGCTTTTGAAAGAGGGGCGCGTTTTGATCTTTCCCGGGACCGCCTTCGGCGAAAACTGGCGCGAATATGTGCGTATTACGATGCTGGAACCGATTGAAACGCTTAAGGAAGCGGTGGAGCGCATGCTGCCCGTGCTCGAGTGCTATCGTGTCTGACTGAGCGCGTCAGTTTGTGATTTTTTCGCAGGAATGCGGTAATATCTGTGCAGCGGCAAGTGTAGCCGGAAAGGAGTAGATATCGAATCAAGAGCCTCTTTATCGTCAACAGAGAATTTCCAAGTTAGGAGTACGAAATGAAAGTGAAATTCACCCTTGTCCTATCATTGATGCTGATCCTTGTCCTCGGACTGGTTCCCGCCATTAGCTCTGCCCAAACCGTCCCGACGCCGGACGATGACACCCTTGTCATTGCGATCAATGGCGAGCCGGGCTCAATGGATCCGGCGCAGGTCGGCGGTTCGACCGGCGGCAGCAACTTCCGCATTATGATGCACACCTTCGCCACGCTCTACGAGTTGGGTCAGGCGAGCGGCGCCATTGATCCCTACCTCGCGCACAGCTTTACTGTGTCCGACGATGGCACCGAGTGGACCTTCCACATGCACGAAGGTTTGACCTGCGACGATGGCGAACCGCTGACGGCGGAAGACGCCGCTTACAGCTTCAACCGCATGGCGGATCCCGCCAATGGCTTCACCGGCAACTCGGCCGGCTTCGTCAACGCCTCGATTGGTTTCGTGGAAGCGCGCGCCGACAGCGAGCTGGATGTCACCATCGTGGCGAGGAAGCCGCAGAACCGGGCTATGCGCCTGGGCTTGATCTCCGAAGTTTTGGTCCATTGCAAGGATTCCTACGAAGCCATGAGCTTGGAAGAAGCCTCGCGCAATGTCATTGGCAGCGGTCCCTACTCCCTGACCGAGTGGGTGCCCGGCGAATACATCAGCATGCACGCGGTAGAAGGCTTTGACTTGCGCCCGCAGGGCTTTGACGAGCTCGTCTGGCGCTTCATCCCCGAGCCGTCAACGGCGGTGGCGGAAGTCATCACCGGCAATGTCGATATCTACAAGGAATTCCCAGCCAACCAGGGCGACGCCATCGCCAACTCGGGCGTGGCGGAAGCGCGTTTCTTCCCGGGGACGACCCGCATCTACATCGGCTTCAACCTGAACCCTGATGCCCCATTCCGCGTAGATAATCCCGACCACCTTGGCTCCCAAGCCATCATGGAAACCGATGTGCGCGTGGCTTTGCAATACGCCATTGACACCGACGCCATCTGCGAGAATCTGCTGCTCACCACTTGCGAACGCGCCACCAGCCTGGTCAATCCCAGCAATGCTGATCACCCGACATTGGAGCCCTATCCATACGATCCGGCTAAAGCCGAAGAATTGCTGGACGCGGCCGGCTACCCGCGCGGCGATGACGGCGTGCGCTTCTCGCTAGAGATGAAGTCGCGGCGGCTTTCGGGCGCGATGGCTCCCGAAGTTGTCTTGGCGACGGCGCAGATGCTGAGCGATATCGGCGTACAGACCGAAGCCATCTTCCAGGAATCCGGCGATTGGGTGGCAGAGCTGATCACGCATGACCTTGGTCCCATCTACTTCGGTCGCACCGGCGGCAGCGAGTGGAGCGCGCAGTACGACATGGCGGATATACCGGGACATGCTGTCGGCTGTGGCGAAGCCGAGACCAATTACACCAATTGGGACAACGATTTCTGGTGCGGAGCCTGGGATGTGCTGCCATATTTGACAGCCTATCCCGAAGCCGAGCGGGCGGTGGAAATCGCCATGCTGGAAGAGTTCTACAATGATCCGCCCTGGCTGATGCTCTTTGCGGGACCGCGCACCGAGGCGGTCAGCAACCGCATCGAATACCAGTCGCGCGCCGATTACTTCATCACCGGCTATTCCGCGACGTTGAAGGATATGTAGGGGAATTAGATTCAACCCCACCCCCCAACCCCCCTCCCCGAAGCATCAGGGAGGGGGGCTTGTCAAGCGAGTTTGGCAGGCGAACATGTACTTCGTGCGACAACGAGCTAGATATAAATCGCCTTCTCACCACGAGTTGGCAAAGTCTCCCCCCATAGCTATGGGGGGAGATTTAGAGGGGGATTGATCTCCCATGCACAAGTACGTCATTCGCCGGCTGCTCTTGACGGTGGTGGTGATCTTTGGGGTCACGCTCTTGACTTTCTTGTCCATCCACCTGGCCGGCGATCCCACGATTTTCTATATCAGCGAGCGGGCGAGCAAAGAAGAGCGCCTGGCAGCGCGCGAGCGGCTCGGCTTCGACCGTCCGCTGCACGTGCAATACCTGGATTTCATCGTCAATCTGGCTCGGGGCGATACCGGCAATTCGCTGCAGCATCGCGTTCCCGCCTTCGACGTCGTCATGGAGCGCATGCCGGCCACACTGGAATTGACCATCGGCGGCTTTCTCTTGTCGACCATTGTGGCTTTTCCGATTGGGGTGCTGGCGGCGACGCGCCGCGGCACGATGACCGATGGCACCTTGATGCTGGGCGCGATGCTGGGCCAATCAATGCCGAGCTTCTGGCTGGGCTTGATGCTCATCCTCTTCTTCGGCGTCACCCTGCGCTGGATGCCGGTGTCGGGGCATGTGCCCTTCATCAAGCCGCTCTTGGAAGGAAGGATCGACGAGGCTCTGATCAACCTGCCCAGCGCCATTCGTTACTTGCTCATGCCGATGGTGGCGGTATCCGTCTATTCGATTTCCCGCAACTCCCGTCTCATTCGTTCGGCCGTACTGGAAGTATTGCGGCAGGATTATGTGGTCACGGCGCGCGCCAAAGGCTTAAACGAGCGCACGGTCATGATCCGCCACGCCATCCGCAACGCGCTCATTCCGATCGTGACGGTGCTGGCGCTGCAGTTCGCCTTCCTCTTGAATGGCGTGATCGTGACCGAGACCGTGTTCTCCTGGCCCGGCGTCGGGCGCCTGGTTTTTGATGCCGTCAATCAGCGCGATGTGCCGCTGGTATTGACGTCGGTCGTCTTGCTTTCGTTCTTATTCGTCAGCGCCAATCTCATTGCCGATCTCATGTACGGCTTTCTTGATCCGCGTATCCGGCTGGAATGAGCGAACATCAATGAGCGCCTCGCCCGACCCCAAGACAGCTAAAAGCGCCGGTCGCGTTTCCTCGCTTGATTTTCAGATGGAGGAAATGTACGAGCCGCAGTCCTTTACACGGCGGGCTATCACCAGCATGACGCGGGCGCGCTATCCGGTGGTCGCCATCATCTTTCTGACGCTGATTGCGCTCTGCGCCATATTAGCGCCACAGTTGGCGCCAAAGGATCCCAACCGCATCGAGATTTTCGATACGCTCAAGCCGCCGTTCAGCTATAATCGCGACGGCGAGTTGGAGTACGTGCTGGGCACGGATTCCACCGGGCGCGATGTGCTCTCGCGGGTGGTATATGGCGCGCGCATTTCTTTCTTCGTCGGCTTGGCGGCGGTTGGCCTGGGCGGCGGCGCCGGCACGATTCTGGGGCTGACGGCAGGTTACCTCGGGGGCCGCGTCGATGACTTGATCATGCGCTTGGCCGACATTCAACTGGCTTACCCTTTCATCCTCTTCGCCATCATGATTCTGACGATTCTGGGAGAAGGCGTTTTGAACCTGGTCCTGGTTTTGGGCGTCGGTCAATGGGTGACTTACGCGCGCATCGCCCGCGCCGAGACGCTGGTGCAGCGCGAGCGCGAATTCGTCGAAGCGGTGCGCGCCCTGGGCGCCACCGAGTGGCGCATCATGTTCCGCACGATCTTGCCCAACATCCTGACGCCGCTGATCGTGATCGCCTCTTTCAACGTGGCAGGCGTTATCTTGTCGGAAGCGTCACTCTCCTTCCTCGGTCTCGGCGTGCCGGAAAGCGTGCCCACCTGGGGCGCCATGCTGGCCAACAGCCGCAATCAATTATTGAGCGGGTCTTGGTGGCTGGCGGTCTTCCCGGGCTTGGCGATCATGTTCACGGTGGTATCGCTTAACATCCTCGGCGATTGGCTGCGCGACTTCCTCGATCCGCGTTTGCGCGGCTCGGGACAGGGATTGTAGCCGCGCGGCGGCGACGGCGAGAAGAACAGCCGCGCTCAGGCAAAACAATGTACCTCCCGCTCTAGCGAGCCAGGTGGTTTATCAATTAGAGGAGAGTCAATGGACGACTTGCGCGGTCAAAGCGCTATCATTACCGGCGCGGCGCAAGGCTTGGGTTACGCCATTGCCAAAGCCTACGTCAAAGAAGGCATGCGCGTCGCCATGCTGGATATCCGCGGCGATCTGCTCGAGCGAGCAGCCGGCGAATTCGCGGGGATGGGCGGCGATGTTCTGCCAATCACCGTCGATCTTTCCGATGCCGCGGGAACGCAAGCCGCCGTCGAGGCCGCCTTGGCGCATTACGGCAGGCCGCGCGTGTTGATCCACAACGCCGCGCTGCTGATCACGCGTTCCATGCTGGAGATCACGCTGGATCAGTGGCGGAAAGAGATCAATATTATCCTGCAAGCCGCGTTCATCTTGAGCAAGGCGGTCTGGCAGCCGATGATCGATGCCGGCGGCGGCAGCATCGTCTATTTGTCCTCCGGTTCCGGCTACAAGGGATTCATTGAAGAAGTCGCCTACAACCCGGGCAAGCACGGCATCGAGGGCTTGATGAAATGCCTGGCGCTGGAAGGGAAGCCCTTCAACATCGCCGTCAACTGCGCCACGCCCGGCGCGCCCATCAATACGCCCATGTCCGACTCGAACTATACCCAGGAACAGAAGCGGCACTGGGTTGATCCCGCCCTGCTGACGCCGGCTTTTGTCTATCTGGCAAAACAAGACGGCGCCGGTTTGAGCGGCCATCGCGTGGCCGCGCGCGCCAGCGGGAAATGGGATGCGGTTAACCTGCTTTAATTCATGTTTTAGCCACAGCTGCTTTCACAATAGATTATGGTTCGCACATATTCATGAACGTCTTCAAGAATAGCATACGTAGGGGCGACCAATCTGGTCGCCCGATTTGCCGTATATGGATTTCGGGCGACATGGTATGTCGCCCCTACATCGCGTCCTTGCGCCTTGTTTTGTATAACTAGCTTGGATTTACTTCTGCGCCTCTGTGGCAAGCAATTATTAGGAGAAGAAAATGGCTGAGCACTATCTTGATGACAGCGTCACGCAACCTTTCTGGGACAACTCTGTGACGCCTCGTCTGGTGATCGACCCGGGCGATACAGTGGTCATGGAATGCGCCGAGCCCGTCGGTCAAATCACGCCGGATTCAACTGCCGACGACCTGGCGAATCTCGATTTCAGCAAGGTGCACGCGCTCACCGGCTCGATCGCTATCAATGGCGCAAAGGCGGGCGACGCGCTGGAAGTCGAGATTCTCGACATGCGGCATAAAGGCTGGGGCTGGACCGGTCATATTCCGGGCTTCGGTCTGCTGCAAGAAGATTTTGACTATGCTTATATTCATCACTGGGAGCTGGATGGCGAGAATTGCATCTTCGGCCTTGGCGACGTCGTTCTGCCCTTCGAGCCTTTCCCCGGTTGCGTCGGCGTGGCGCCGGCCGAAAGCGGACGCCTGGATACCGTGCCGCCGCGCTTCAATGGCGGCAATGTTGATATCCGCGATCTGGTGGTTGGTTCGACATTCTGGCTGCCGGTTTTGGCCGATGGCGCGCTCTTTTCCACAGGCGATTGCCACAGCGCGCAGGGACAGGGCGAGGTCAGCGGCACCGGCATCGAATCCCCCATGACCGTCGCCATGCGCTTCAACCTGCGGGAGGATCTTTCCATCAAGGAATTGCAGATCCGCCGTCCCAGCCCCATGACGGCCGTCGACAGCGCGGGATATCACATCACCACCGCCCACGGTCCCGACCTGATGGAGAACGCCAAAAACGCCGTGCGCTACATGATCGAGTGGCTGGTGGCAAACTATGATCTTAGCGAGAGCCAAGCCTATTGCATCTGCAGCACCGCGGGGGACCTCAAGATCAGCGAGATCGTCGACGCGCCCAACTGGATCGTGTCCATGCACATGCCGTTGAGCATATTTGGCTAGGTATATCTTCTGTAATTAAGATATGTTGATGGCTTGACTTTGCTGTCGTTCGGCTGAAGAGTTGCCCCCGTTTGAGCGACTGGCGGCCTTCTCAATCTTCGCATTCGCTTTAGCAAGGGAATTGAGCAATTTGGCGGTCTTTGCAAGACTCCTTAGTTCTGGTTGCGCTTTGGCGAGCAACATAACCAACTCTGCGGCCTTCTTAAGATCCTTGGTCTTTTGTTTCGCTTTGACAAGTTTCTTAAATAACTTCTTCTTGCTGATTTTCTTGGTTTTGCGGCGCAGTTTCTTCTTTCCGCCCTTCTTGCTTCTTTTGCTCGCCTTGCTTGCCAGTTGCTCCTGCGCAACCGAGAGTTCAGCCTTTGCGCGGCTCAATTGCGCCTCTGCCTCGGCCAGTCTGGCGCGCGTACTTTCAAACTCGGATTCGCGAGCTTGCAGGTCGACCTGCCATTCATCGAGTTCCAGCGCGAGGGCTTGAAGTTGCTCACGTTCCCGCGCGAGCTTGTTGCGTTCGCGGGTGACCAAGCCCTTGGCAGTCGCCAGGCGCTTCTTCTCTGCCTTAAATTCTTCTATTGACGAACTGTTATCTGCTGCGTTCTCACTCATAACTTGATCATCAATCACTTAAGTCAATTACGATTAGCAGAATTTGAAAATAACACAGATTTCACAGAGTCACAAATTTCTTAACAATTGGCTTGCCCAAACCCACACTGGCAAGTCAAAGGGCGCAGCCATATGATTGACACCGCCCGACGAGCCCAATCCCAGCGTTATCAGGCGCCTTGTTGCGCGATTTGATAAAAGAGGCGTCACATGACCAAACGTGAATTGAGCATTGCCTTCCAGACGGACAAGCGAGCGAATGAATACATCGACCTGGCCAAGCTGGTGGACGAATACAGCTTCGACGCCGTGACCGTCTATTGCGATGCGCCCTTCCACCCCAGCTACGCGCCCTTGATGTTGATGGCCCCGCATATCAAACGCGCCCGCGTCGGTCCGGCGGGAATCCCTCCGTCGCGCATGCACCCGCTCGATATCGCCGCTCAAACAGCCTTATTGTCGGATATTGCCGCGGGTGGCGTCTATCTGGGGCTGGTGCGCGGCGGCTGGCTGGAAGATCACGGGATTCGGGAACTCAGTCCGCCCATTCAAGCGATGCGCGAAGCGATTGAGATCATCCGCAAAACGCTGGCGGGGGAATCCGCCGGCTATGCCGGGCAGGTTTACCAGATCGCTGACCATGCGCGCGCGCCCTATCCCTTGCCACAGGCGAAGATCCCCTTGCAAATTGGCACCTGGGGCGAAAAGCTGGCCGCCCTGGCCGGCGAAGTCGCTGACGAAGTCAAAATCGGCGGTTCTGCCAACCCCGACGTGATTCCCGTGATCGCCGAGTATATCGCTGTCGGCGAAGCCCGCGCCGGACGCCCGAAGGGCACGGTCAAGATAGTCATTGGCGCGGTTTCGGTGATCGATGAAGACCGAGAGCTCGCGCGCTGGGTAGCCCGCAAATCGGTATCGCTGTATATGCCGATCGTCTCGCGCCTGGATCCCACGCTGGAAATCGACCCCGAACTGATGCGGACTGTGCAAACGCATGTCAATGCCGGCGACGCCGATGCCGCCGCTCGGCTCATTCCCGACGATATTCTCGATCGCTTCATTTTTGCCGGCAACCCGGACGATGTCATCAAGCAATGCGAAAGACTCTATGAGGCGGGCGCGGGGCGGATCGAGCTGGGCACGCCGCATGGCGCGCGCGCAGCCGCAACCGGCATCCATCTCATTGGGCGGCGGATCATACCGGCGCTGAAGCCCTAACCGTCGATTTCGCAGTCGCCAGATAAGGCGCTTCGACGGCGCCGGAGATTGAACGGCAGTGTCCGATCCGTTGCCTTGATACCGCTCCGACGCTATACTTCTTGCATCTGACAAATCATACTTGGCACTGCTAGGAAAGGCAGGTTGACATGAGCAAGAGAATTGTTATTGCACTCCTCATCCTTGCGATGACAATGATGCTGGGCACGAGCATAACCGCCCAGGATGATATTGAAACCTATGTACTTGGCGTCGTCCTGCCGTTTTCGGGCAATCTCGGCACCTTCGGCCAAGATTTCGCGCGCGGCGTCGAGTTGGCGGTATCGCAGGTCAATGCCGAGCTGGAAGCGGCCGGTTCCTCTATCCGTTTCGAGATTGCCAGCGCTGACACCGAGAATACGCCGGAAGGCGCCGCCCGCGCCCTGCAGACCGTTGTTCAGACCACCGGGGCGCAGGTCTCTGTTGGTCCCTTGACTACCAGCGAGGTGCTCGGCGCCAAGCAATTCGCCGATGAAAACGGCATCGTCATTGTTGCGCCGGCTTCCAGCGGCGCGGCTGGCGCGATCCCGGGCGACAATATCTATCGCGTGATCTATCCGCCCGATGTCTTCGCTTCCAAAGCCTACGCCAACATCGCCCTCGAACGCGGCCACGAGAACATGGTTGTGCTGCATCTTGACGATCCCTTCGGCAATGGCATGAACGAAGGCTTCACCGCCAACTTCCAGGCGGGCGGCGGTGGCGAGGTCGCGTCCTTCGCTTATACGCCGGGCGCCACCGAGCTCTCCAGTGAAGCCGCCGCGGTCAGCGCCGCGCTCGCCGGCTTCGGTGACAACGCGGGCTTCTTCTGCGTCTGCTTCCTTTCCGGCGCGCAAGCCTTTTTGCAAGTCGCGCAGATTGACCCGATCTTGACGTCAGTACAGTGGATGGGCAACGAAGCGATGACCGCGGCTGAAATCCTCGCGGATAGCGGCCATGCCCAAACGCTCGCCAATGCTGACTTCATCACCGTATCTTTCTCGAGCGAGTCGACGCCGCTGACGCAAATCTTCATTGACGACTTCACTGCCATGTTCGACAAAGAACCGGGCATCTTCACCAATTACGCCTTTGACGCGGCAAACATCGCCATGCTGACTATGCTGGCCGCCGGCAACGATGGCGCCGCCGTAAAATCCATGTTGCCCTTCATCGCCAACCATTATATCGGCACGGCTGTACAAGCCTTCCTTGACGAGAACGGCGATCAGGCGATCGCCAGCTACGGCCTCTATATGGTGAGCGACGATCTGTCGGCTTTTGACGAAGTCGGCGCTTACAACGGAAACACCGACACCATCACTTACAATTGATCGGCTGATCGGTCTGTCCTGAATTCGAATAGCTCTTGATCCCTCCCGGGCACGTCCGGGAGGGATTTAATTGAGCGCTACAAGTCTCTTGTAGCGCGGGACGAGGTTAGGGATGCCCACTGCTCTGTTGGTGACCTCCGTCGTCAATACCATTCAGATCGGCAGCCTCTACGCCTTGATGGCGCTGGGCATTACCTTGACCTTCAGCGTCATCCGTTTGCCGAACTTCGCCCACGCCGAATTTGTGACGGTTGGCGCTTTCGCGGCGCTGATCGTCTCGCTTTCGGGCGAGGTCAATCCTTTTGTTATCATGACAGCCGCTTTCGTCGTTGGCGCCTTGGTCGCCCTGGTAAGCCACCTTGCCGTGTTCAAGCCGCTGGAAGGGCGCAATGTATCCCTCTATACTTTAATCCTGTCCTCCTTCGCCGTCGGGCTTATCCTGCGCTATATCCTGTTCACGATCGCCGATTATTTTGATCTCTTTGACACCCGCATTCGTATTCCGCTGCAAATCATCTATCGTGAGGGCCCGCTCATCCTGACCAATATCTTCGCCTGGGTGGCGCCGACGAGTATCGTCCTGGTGGTTCTGCTGACCTTGCTGCTTAATGGGACGCCGCTGGGCCGCGAGATGCGCGCCCTCGCCAACAATATCGGTCTGGCGCGCGTCATCGGCATACCCGTCGAGCGGGTGAAGAACTACACCTGGATTCTGGTCGGCGGCTTGGCGGGAGTGGCGGGCGCGCTCTGGGGTTTGCAAACGGCGGTCAGCCCGCTCATGGGTTGGGTCGCGATCCTGTCCGTTTTCGCAGCCGCCATCCTCGGTGGGCTGTCAAGTTTTTCCGGCACCATTCTCGGCGCCTATGTCGTGGCTTTCTCGGAACACACCGTGATGCTTTTTCTCAATTTCAACTTCGGCGTCGATCTCGCTTACAAGCCGGCTATCCCCTTCTTCATCATCATTGTGGTTCTGCTCATCCGTCCCCAGGGCTTCACCGAACTTTTCAACCGAGGCCGAGACTTGCAGCGATGATAAACATCGACATCGGCGCGACCGCCGTGGCCATTTTGACGCTTTTTGGCATCTACTCCTTGATGGCTATCAGCCTCAATCTGGAATATGGCGTGGCCGGCGTACCCAATTTCGGGCAGGCGCTCTTCGTCTCAATCGGCGCTTATGTCGCGGGCCTCACTTACACGCGCTTGTTGCCACTGCTGGCGGGCGAGGGTGTCATACACCCTTGCCGCGGGACCATGGGCCAGGCGCTGCAGTTGCGCTCGGAGATCATGGCTACGCAACCTGTGGCGGGTTTTATCAACCTCGGTTTCACGTTTCTAATCGCTGCGGTATTGGCCGGTCTGGTCGGTTTTGCCGTCTCGTATGTGACGCTGCGTCTGAAAGAAGAGTGGTTCCTGGCGCTGGTTCTGCTGGTCGGCGGCGAGATCGTACGCATCGTCGTGCGCGGCGCGGACGACTTGATCTGCTCGCATAACGGCATTTCCGGCGTCGCGCAGCCCTTCTATTTTCTGGATGACCCGCGCGCCAGCGCCGTCTTGTTCATGTCCCTGGCGCTGGTCCTGGCCGCGCTCGCTTATTTTTACAGTCAGCGCCTGGTTCATTCGCCCTTTGGGCGTATGTTGAAGGGCTTGCGCGAAAACGAAGAGGTGACACGGGGCTTGGGCAAAGGCATTTCCCTGGCGCGGGCGCAGATCATGTTGATCGGCTCGGTGATCGCCGCGGCGGGGGGCGTGCTCTTCGCCTTGAATACCGGTTTTGTCAATACCAATGACTATGTGGTGACATTGACCCTGGACGTTTGGGTGATGGTGGTGCTGGGCGGCGTGGGCAATAACCGCGGCGCGCTGCTGGGCGCGCTGCTGATCGCTATCATGGATCGTGTTACGCAGATCGCCGCGATCGTGTTGAATATGAGCGGCTCGCCGATCGAATTCAATTATGCGCGCTTCATCCTTTTTGGCGTCATTTTGCTGCTGATGCTGCGTTATCGTCCACAAGGGCTGCTGCCCGAATCGCCGCTGACGACGGATGCGCATGAGATACTTCGGCGGGTGAGGGGACGATAATGCGGTCCTTGCCAAAGGGGACGTAGAGCCATGCGCCTGGATATCATAGCGACAGCGCGGCTGAGCGATGAAGAGGCGGAGGCGCTGCGGGCGTTGAGCGCGGCGGTGTATCCGCCGACGCCGGGCGCCGATACAGCGAATACGGGGCGAAAGTGGGCGCCTACACAATGGAGCATCATGATACGGGATGCGGATCAGCAACTTGTTTCTCATGTCGGCGTCTTGACGCGACTTTGCTTGTGCGACGACAAAGAGATCCTGATCGGCGGGATTGGCGGGGTAAAGACACATCCGTCGCAGCGCGGCAAAGGCTATGCCGGGGCGGGGCTAGGCCGGGCGATCGAATTCCTGCAAGGAGAAATGGGGGTCGATATATCGCTCCTATTTTGCAGTCCGCGAATGCGGAGCTACTATCGGCGTTTTGGCTTTAGTTCTTTCGCCGGGGATACGTTTGTGCGGCAAGACGGAGCAAAGATCTTGTTCCCGCGGGACGAGGTCATGGTGATGCCGGCCATGAAACTGTTGCCGCAATGCGCCGTGCTGGATTTATGCGGTCTTCCCTGGTGATCCCGGCAAGTTTGCGTTCCCGTGCCTAGAGCATAGAAAGGGTGGTTGATGCCCCTGCTGGAGCTCAAAAGCGTTCGCAAAGATTATGGCGGCTTGCGCGCTGTGGACGATGTCTCGCTGCGTGTACCCGAGGGCGCCATCATCGGCTTGATCGGTCCCAACGGCTCCGGCAAGAGCACCTTGATCAATCTGATCGCCGGAACGGCCGATCTCAGCGCCGGGCGCATCATCTTTGACGGCGACGACATCAGCGACTACTCGTCCGATCAGGTCTTTCGGCAGGGTATTGCCCGCGGCTATCAAGAGCCGGCGCTGTATTTCAAAATGACCGCTCTCGACAACGCCCTGCTGCCAGTTAAGGGGCAGCGCGGCGAAGATCCCTGGTACGCGCCCTGGCGGCGGCACTGGCAGGCGCAAGAGGAGGCTCATGCGCGTTCGGCGACCGACGTCCTGGAACAAGTGCGCCTGTTGCAGCATTACGATACCCTGGCATCGGATTTGTCGGGCGGGCAGATGAAGCTGCTGGAGATCGCGCGCGCTTTGATGGGGGGTCCCAAGCTGCTGCTGCTGGATGAGCCGACGGCGGGCGTGGCGCCCAACCTGGCTTATGAGATCTTCCAGCAGATCCGGCGCCTGCGCGACGATCATGGCATCACCTTTTTGATCGTCGAGCACCGACTGGAGATCCTTTTTGACTTCGTCGATTATGTCTACGTGATGCACCTGGGCAACCTGCTGGCGGAGGGCAGCGCCGACGACATCGCCAAGCATGCCACCGTGCGCGAGGTCTATTTCGGTGACTGATATACCCTGCCCACACCCGCCATCATACCTTGAGAGCGCTCTCCATCATTTGGAACGATGTGTGGCTTGTCCGGTACTGGCGAAATACAGTTCCTTTTGTCCTTTTCAATGCGGTTATCCAACCGTTTCTAGCCAGAACGCGGGCGACCTGATAGGTCGCCCCTACATAGCTTGCTGGTATCCTGTGGTTTGGAACGTCAAATGGCGCCATTTTCTTGCTGTGGGACGGGTATTTGCGTCTGTCCTGTTCACCACAGATAGAATATCGGACAAGCCTTGTAAGGGCGGCCTATCAGGTCGTCCGCTTTGCGGGTGGCAATCATCATGATCAAGGTGGATTCGCTGACCGCCGGCTACGGCAAGCTGGAGATCTTGCAAGAACTCAGTCTGGCCTTCGCCGAGGGGCAATTCAGCGCCTTGTTGGGACCGAACGGCTCCGGCAAGAGCACGCTGATGAAAGCGATCATGGGCATCAATAATATCTTCGGCGGTTCGATACAGCTGGACGGACGGGAACTGGTCGGGCTGCGCACCGAAGACATCTCCAAGTTGGGCATCGCTTATGTGTCGCAGCGCGAGAACATCTTCACCGAAATGACGGTGCTGGAAAACTTGCAGTTGGGCTTGCGCGTCTTGCCGCGCGAGCAGCGGCAAAGCGCCCTGGACGAGCTATTGAAGCTGTTTCCCATTTTAGGACGCCGCAAGTCGCAGAAAGCGGGGCTGCTGAGCGGCGGCGAGCATCAGATGCTGGCGATCGCCATCGCCTGGCTCAGCCGACCATCCATCATGCTCCTGGACGAGCCGAGCGCTGGTTTGGCGCCGGCCATCGCGGGCGATGTCTTCCGCGTCTTGCAGGACCTGCGTCAGCAGGGCATTACACTGGTGGTGGTGGAGCAGAACGCGCGGCGCGTCTTGCAGTATTGCGATTATGCCTTTGTCCTGCGCGAGGGAAGCCTGGCCTTCGAGGGCACTGCGGAGGACTGCCTCAATGACGAGGAGACGATCAAAGGCTACCTGGGCGTGCATGAAGGGGCAGTGTCTACAAGCCCTTAACTAGCAGCGCTTCCATCGCCCGGCGCAACTCCCCCGCGATCGGCGCCGGCTGCCGCGTCAGTCGATCCACGAAGACATGCACAAAGTAACCGACCGCCGCCGGCTCTTCATCGTCGGGCTTGAAGATGCCGATCTCGTAGCGCACGCTGGAATTGCCGAGTTTCGCGACGCGCAGGCAAGCGTCCACGACCTCGGGAAATTGAATCGGCTTGAGGAATTGGCAATGCGTCTCGACGGCGAAGCCGACGGTGTCGCCGCCGCTGAAATCCAGTCCGCCGGCATCCATCAGATAGCCGTTGATGACGGTATCAAAGAACTCGTAGTAGATGACGTTGTTGATGTGGTGATAGACATCGTTGTCGCGCCAGCGGGTGGGGATCTGCCGCTGGTGCGTATAGCGCCCGCGGCGTTCGTCTTTCGGGTTCATTTGCACACCGTCTCACCTGAAGGATGCGGGGGGCGACATAGCATGTCGCCCGCATTTCCGCGTCATCCAGCGGGGCCCCACCCTGTCCCCGCCTCATCTCACTTTGGGGACAGGGGCGCACTCTTCCTTGAGATCGAGCGCCAGGGAATTGATACAATAACGCAAGCCAGTTTTGTCGCGCGGACCGTCATCGAAGACGTGGCCGAGGTGCGAATCGCAGCGGTTGCAGACGGCTTCGACGCGGCGCATCCCGTGGCTCAGGTCCTCGCGTAAGCCGACATTGCCTTCGTCGACCACGTCCCAGAAGCTGGGCCAGCCGCTGAAGGAATTGTACTTGGTCTCCGAGGAGAACAATGCCTGCCCGCAAGCCGCGCAGGCGTAGACGCCCTCGGCTTTGGAGTTGACATATTGGCCGGTGAAGGGACGCTCGGTCGCTTGTTGCCGCAAGACGGCGTACTGCTCCGGGCTCAGTTCCCGGCGCCATTCCTCGTCCGACTTCATGATTTTCTCGCTCATTCGCCCTGTTCCTTTCGCTTTGTCACGTGCCCTCATGGTATTGGGCAAATGTGAACGGAGTCTTGCGCGCTTATCAAGATTATAATAGAAGCCCAGGAACTTTTCTCGCGCTTGTATGCTTTGTACATAGTAATCGAATATGTACAATACAGGCTACAGCAATTGCAAATGTTCAGAGACTAGCGGCTATGGCAACGACGGAACACACTATCAACGACGCGCTCGCAGAACTTCTTCGCAAGACACGCTGGGCTTGGCGGGGCTCGGAAGTCGTGCGCTCCGAGACGACGCAACTGCTTGCCGAGTCCCGCGGACTCCGCCCCGACATTGTGATTGAGGAACCCTTCACCGCTGCGGTTGTCATCGAAACTGAAATACACCCCGCGCAATCAGTCGAGGAAGAAACGCTGTCGAGATTGGGTAAAGGACTTAGCAGATTCGGAAGTACAATCCATTCAGGTATTGCTGTTCGTTTGCCACAAAGACTCACTCAAGCGAGCGGTCGAAAGCTGAGACATGAAATCGCAAATGCGCGAGATCTGGAATTCGCCCTTTTTACCGGCGAAAACAGACACAAGGTCAGCCGCTATCCGAATTCAGGCTGGTTGTCCGGCGGCATTCACGACCTATCCATACTGGCTCAGTCCGCAACCATGTCGCCCGAGTACATTGACCAGGCGGCGAATTTCTTTGAATTGGGCATCAATCAAGCAGCGCGGCATCTCAAAGCGATCGCCAAAACAAACCCGGTCGCAGTTAAGAATATCGCGGCGGAATTGCATCAGCAGGACAGTACGCAAACGCGCCGCATGGCTATGGCGATATTGGTGAACGCCTTTATTTTCCATGAGAATTTGGCGCGCGGTCATGGCGAATTGGGGCAGGTGCGTACGTTGGGTGAACTGGAATTTGGACCAATGGGCTTCCAGATTCCAGAAATACTGGAGGAGTGGCATAAGATTCTTCAAGTGAATTATTGGCCCATATTTGACATTTCGCGGCGTATTGTTCTATGTATGCCTTCTGCGCATAGCCGGGAGCTTTTGGAGCAGTTGTCGCGGACGGCGCAAGCCTTGCTGTCCGACGGTCTGATGCGCTCACATGATTTGACCGGCACAGTATTTCAAAAATTGATCTCCGACCGCAAATTCCTCGCTGCCTTTTATACCAAGCCCGCATCAGCCGCGCTTTTAGTTGGTTTGGCATTGAACGAAGACACTCTGCTGAACAATGACGACTGGTCCAATCCCGATGCGGTAGCTTCCCTGCGTATCGCTGACTTCGCCTGTGGCACAGGGACGCTACTATCGACAGCCTACCAGCGCATCAGCCAGATTCATGAATTGTATGGCGGCAACGCGGAAGTGATTCATCCGCAGATGATGGCGAGAGCCTTGGTCGGCTGTGACATTCTGCCGGCTGCCGCGCACTTGACTGCATCTATGCTGGCCGGCGCTTACCCGCAAGTACAGTATGATGAAAGCGCCATATTCACCGCCCCTTACGGTGTGCAGGCGGACGGCGAAGTCAAGCTCGGCTCAATTGACTTGCTGCGCCATATGGCTTTGCTTGAAGGCTCGGAAATCACTGCCAAAGTCATCGAAGCGACACAAGGCGCTGAAGTAGACATTTGGCGCTACGCCCCGCACGGCTCGTTTGACATGGTGATAATGAACCCGCCGTTTACGAGAGCAACCAATCACGAACGCCGTATTCCAGATACACCGAATCCGATGTTCGCTGCCTTTGGCTCCAGCGCCGAAGATCAGACGGCGATGTCCGATGAAACAAAAAGAATAACCAAAGGCACTGTTGCCCACGGCAATGCAGGACAGGCATCTATATTTCTCGCCCTTGCAGATAGAAAGCTGAAAATAGATGGTATGTTGGCTCTAGTTATGCCATTGACACTCCTAACCGGTTCATCTTGGGAGAAATGCCGCAATCAGCTGAGAGAGGCTTATGATGGTCTTATCCTGATTTCAATCGCAGGAAGCGATAATTTGGTATCATTTTCTGCTGATACAGGAATGGGCGAATGCTTGGTTATCGGACAGAGAAGCGGACGCCGCCAATTCAGAGCCACTTTTGTTATTCTTGACGAAGCTCCGGGTTATTCGGTATACGGGTTGACAATTGCTCAGCAGATCCGCCAGATGATGCGTGATAAATCCTTGAGGAGACTCGAAGACGGACCCAGCGGAGGTAACGCGATCTATTTTGGTGCTGAAATCGCTGGTCAAGCCATTGACGCGCCCTTGCCAAGTTCCGGGAGTTGGAAGCTGGCGCGGACTGTTGACCTCTCACTTGCTCAGTCCGCGTATCAGTTGGCAAACCGAAAGAGGATTTGGCTGCCCATGCAGCAGTTCTCTGACTCCATAGAAATTCAGATGACTGCAATAACTGATATCGGGAAAACAGGCCCTTACCATCTTGATGTAAGCAAACGGTACAGTAATGGGACGATACGAGGTCCCTTCGAAGTGAGATCCCTGCAAGCTAACACAGTTCCGACATATCCTATCCTTTGGGCGCATGATGCCGATAGAGAACGGACTATGCTATTTGAAGCAGACAGAGAAGGTATCCCTTTTCGAGCTAATTCAGAGGCTGAACAAAGTGTTGTGGAAAATAAGGTGACGCAAGTGCTCCAGACCGCCTCACACTGCCACTCTAATCTGGATTTTCAGTTCGACGCGCAATCAACATCAATGCAATTCACCAAACGTAAAACCATCGGTGGACGCGCCTGGCTATCCATTCAACTGCCGACCGAGAAGCATGAGAAATCTTTGGTAGCTTGGGCAAACACGACACTAGGGTTGTTGATGTTTTGGTGGCACTCTTCGAAACAACAGCGCAGGAGAGGGATCCTCACTAAAACCACCTTGCAAACTCTCCCCGTCCTCGACGTCACCGCCCTCGACGCCGACCAACTTCAGCGAGCCGCGCAAATCTTCGACGAAACCTGCCGACTCCCGCTCAAACCCCTGCACGAACTGGATCAAGACGAAAACAGAAAACTTCTCGACCGACGCTTCTATGGCGAAGTCCTAGGCTTGCCCGATGCCGTCCTCGCCGACGGCGGACCGCTGGACATCCTTCGTAAAAAACTTTGCCGCGAGCCTTCGATTCGCGGCAAAAAGTAATCATAATCATTCAGGAGACCACCATGCCCAAGCAAATCCCCATCAGCGAAGTCGCGCGCGGATTCCAATTCTTGCTGGTGGAAACCTTTGAAAACGTCCAGGGCGCTTACCTCGACAAAGGCACGTCGCTCTTCGAGACCCTCGCCGATATCAGCGCGGCGGACGCCTCGCAGCCGATGGGTGACTGCGCCACCATCGCCGCCCATGTCGCGCATGTGACGTATTACTTGCGGGTGCTGGAAGATCGCATGTTCGGCCGCGACCTGAGCTACGTGAACTGGGATGAGATCTGGAGAACCGTCAGCGGGGTCACAGAAGCCGAGTGGGAAGCCATGATCGCGGACTTGCGAAGGACCTACGAGCGAATCAAGAGCCATCTCGATGAAGCCGAGAGCTGGGGCGGCATCACCGAATTGTCCTCGATGCTGGGCATCATCGCGCACAGCGCCTATCACTTGGGCGAAATCCGACAGATGACCTGCCATTTGGAGGTATAAATGACCACGCAAGTCACAGTCTATCGCGAGCCGGGGCGTTTCGCTGGCTGGCCCGCCAACTACGGCATGTGGGCATGGGGCGACGAGATCGTCGTCGGCTTCACCCTCGGCGCTCACAAGACCGTCGAGCGGGGCCATGCGCGCGACAGGCGCCTGCCCTTCGTCAATGTGCAAGCGCGCAGCTTTGATGGCGGCGAAACCTGGACGCTTGAAGACTTCAATGGCGCGCGCCCGGCTGGACGAGGCTTGTCGGCCGATGAGCACATGGATGAGGGCTTGCGTCTGGCGGAGGTCATGGACGCGCAGACCGCCGCCATTCCCTCCCGGCCGCTGAATTTTGGGCAGCGCGATTTCGCCTTGATGGTGGCGCGCACCGGCTTGGCGCCCGGCGTCTTTTCTTTCTTTTACCTGTCGGCGGATCGCTGTCGCAGTTGGCAGGGTCCATACCGCCTGCCGATGTTTGGCACGGCGGGCATCGCCGCTCGCACCGATTATCTGATTCAAAGCGAGCGCAAGGCGCTGTTTTTCCTGAGCGCAAACAAAGGCGATGGCGAGGAAGGCAAGACCATCTGCGTCCGGACGGATGACGGCGGCATGACCTTCGAATTGCTGTCCGAGGTGGGCGACGAACCGCTGGGAGCGGGCGATTTCGCCACGATGCCCGCGGCTCTGCAATTGCCCGGCGGCCGTCTCTTGTGTGCGCGCCGCTGCCGCAAAGGCGCCCGCGGATACAGCTGGATTGATCTCTACGCCTCCGACGACGCCGGGCGCTCGTGGCGCTTCCTGAATCGTCCCGTCGCATTTCGCCAGCCGGGCCACGCTGGCAATCCGCCCTGCTTGAAATACCTAGCTGACGGCCGCCTGCTGCTGATGTACGGCGACCGCGACGGTCCCTACAAGATCTGCGCCCGCATCAGCGCGGATGAGGGCGAGACCTGGAGCGACGAAATTACCTTGCGTGCTGGCGGCGCCAACAGCGATATGGGGTATGTGCGAGCGGTCGCGCTGGAGGACGGGACGGTGGTTGCCGCGTACTACATCAATGACCGCCCCGATGGCGATGGCGAGCGCTTCATCGAGGCGACGATCTGGCAGCCATGACCCGACTTAACACCCCCAATCGCAGTTTCTTCGGGGGCGACAACCTACCCTTCCTGCGAGCCATCGCCGACCAATCCATCCACCTCATCGCGACGGACCCGCCCTTCAACAAAGACCGCGATTTCGGCGCTGCTTTCCGCGATCGCTGGTCCTGGGACCGCGACGCGCGCGCTGAATGGATCGACGACATCAAAGCTGTGTGCCCGGCTCTCTGGTCCGTGATCGAAACGGCGCGGCAGACCGCCGACGCGAGCATGAGCGCTTACTTGTGCTGGCTGGGCATTCGCCTGCTGGAGCTGCATCGCGTCTTGCGCGGCGACGGCAGCCTCTACCTGCACATTGACCATAGCGCCCAGGCTTATGTCAAGCTGGCGCTGGACGCCGTCTTCGGCCTGGATAACTTCCGCAACGAAATCGTCTGGTATTACAAGACCGGCGGACTCAGCAAGCGCTGGTTCGGCCGCAAGCACGATACCATCCTCTTTTACAGCAAGTCGGATGCCTATGTATTCCATCCCCAGCAAGAGAAATCCTACCTGTCGCACAAATACGGCTTTTCCAATATCTCGCTCGACGAAGACGACGACGGCGTCTACCGCATGGCTGCCATGCGCGACGTCTGGGATATCCCGGCTCTGCGCGGCAACCAGGCGGAAGCGACCGGCTATCCCACGCAGAAGCCGCTGGCGCTATACGAGCGCATGATTCGGGCGTCGAGCAAGGCAGGCGATATCGTGCTTGATCCCTTCTGCGGCAGCGGCACCACGGTCGTCGCTGCCGAGCGGCTGGGGCGTCAGTGGCTGGCTGCGGATTTGTGGGATGGAGCGTTTGAGATGCTCTGCGCGCGGTTGGAGGCAGAGGGGTTTCCCGGGATAGAGCCTATTGCATACTCAGTTCTCGCGGCGGTCGGCTCAAAAGAGACCGCGTCCGCTTCTGGCTAGAATGTAACGGCACAGGCTTTGTCAACTGCCTTGCCCGAAATACCCTGGCGCCCACCGATCTCACTTGATCCGGTTCTTATTGCAGGCGCAAAGCAAATCTCGCGAGAACAGCCCTGTAATCCACCTATAATGTTCCTCTAAGCCCCCTGCAATGCCCGACCTCT
>DAOULD010000100.1:0-2720 GCA_034420635.1 Anaerolineae bacterium
GGATGTCTGCGCGATCCCGGCCGCGGCCGCGTTGCTCACGGTGGCGAAGATAACCACCGGCGGCGCCTCCATGTCCAGCGTGGCGCTGACAGCCGCCTGCGCCGGCAATGCCGCTTGCGCGACGATGACATCGACGCCCAGGTCCAAAGCCCTTTCGATTTCGAAATAGGCATCCCCAATGCTAAATTGCGCGTTGCCAAAGATGACCCTGAGGCGCTCGCCTTCAAGATCCTGACCTTCATTCAAGAACTCCCGTTCCGCTTCGCTGATGTAGCCGTAAGATTGCAACACATCCAGCGCCGCCATTGTTCTGATATTATAGGAAGCGGCCATACCGGCATCCAGAAACATCACAGTCGGTTTGTCATCGTCCTGCGCCGAGATCCCCGGCAGCAGCGACAGCAACAAGATGGCTGTTACTAATAGCAACAGTTTTCTAAACATTTTCTCCCTCCTCAGGGTTACTATTGCTTTGCGATAACTTCTGTACAGCAAGGGTGCGACCGACCGTCGACAATCGCCCCTCTTCAATCACGTTGCGCGTCCGCTTATTCCGCTGCGTCCAGCGCCGCCTGCTGCTCGGCGATCATCTCGTCAGTGCAATGCAGAGACTCGAGCCATGCCTTGTCGTCCGCCTGGCGTTGCTCCAGCGGGATAATTCTGCCGCGCCGCGCAATCGCCGCCAGCACTTCAGGGTGCAGCTTGGTCGTCCCGCCGCTCTCGATGACGGCGACGGCTTCTGCCATCACCGCTTCGCTGATATCGACGCCCTGCGATTCAGCCGAATCCAGATTGACGCCGACGAGGAGTTCCCCGGTCGTGCCGATGCCGAGGCGCGCGAGATCGACACGACAAAAGGCAACCCGCGCGGACTGCCTCGATTGACTGGTATTGCGCGGCCTCGGGTAGGGTCTATCCGCTCGCTGCGCCCAGAGCGCCGCCCCGGTTATTCTGGGCAAGCCAAGCCAGCCAGGAATTCTTGCTGGAACGCTTTAGCCGCAGGGTGGGAGAGTACACGGACTATCAGTTGCGAGGCGTTGTCTGGAAAACCACCTTCTGCTGGATAGCCGCTTTCGACAGCTTGTTTCACCCGTGGCATGTTGTCCATAGAGAGCCCAGTCGCCTCCACGCGGGCCACAGCTTCGGCTCGGGACATGAGCAGCGCGTCGTCTTCAATGGTTCTCCCCGCCATTTCCATCAAATCGGCAGAGATTTCCACGCCTTGATCAGCAGCGGAATCCAGGTTGACGCCGACGCCCATGCTGGTTTGGGAATAGATGGCGGTGTTGGCGATATCGATATCGCCGTTCAAATGACCCACGAGAATGCGCCCCGCGCGGATGCCTTGCTCGAAGAGGAGGTTGTAGCCGGCGGTGACGGTGGCGCCCACGCTGAGCGCCTGCATATTCGCATGGAAGATTGGGATGCCATATTCATTGGCGACCGCCAGGATGGCAGGCAAGCCGCCCAGCGTCGTCTGATCGACCGGCAGCAAGATGATCGCCGCGCCCTTGTTGATGAGGCTCTGGGTCGCCGCGCGCAAGTCGGCCATGCCCGTCACAGATGCTTGCTCGACAGTCAGCCCGAGGGCTTCGCCGGCAGCCACGATCGCGTCTGCCCCAGCTACACTGCTGGCTTCAGCCGGGTTAAAGATGGTGCCAATGATTTCAAGGTCTGGGTCTTGGATGAGCAAGAGAGGCAACACTTCTTCGTAAGGCGTACTCGCCTCGGCGCCGCCGACATGGGCGGGTTTTTCGCAGGCGGATTCTGCGATGCCGGCCGCGGCCGCGTCAAAGACGGCGGCAAAGATAATGGCTGGCGGGTCGTCCATATCGCTGGTGGCATTTATCGCGGCTTGCGTCATCGGCGTCGACAGCGTGACAAGCACATCGGCGCCTTGATCCAGCGCACTATCGACGGCGAGGGCGGCATTGGTAAACTCAAAAGCGGCATCGCCCCAGACGATGTTGATGTTGTCGCCCTCCAGGCCAGCGCGACCAGCCAACTCAGCCCGTTCGTCCGCGCTGATGTATCCATAAGCCTCCAGCATATCCAGCACGCCGGTTTCAGTGGAGGAGATATCTGCGCCCCCGGCATCACCAAAGCGCAAGATGGCGACAGTCGGGTTTCCACCGTCCTGCGCCAGCGCCGCTGGAGCAAGCAAAAGTGCGAGTACAATGACGATCAATGAGCATTTCTTGCACATATTTATTTTCCCCTTTTGCGAGTGATCAGACGATTGTGAACAGAAGTTGCACAAATTTATAGTAGCACAACTTTTTCGATCTAATCCATTTGGCGCGCAAATCCACGCGAATTGCCGCGAAGCCGCTGCCTTCAAATATGGGATTAGCGCTGAATCTGAGCCATAATGATGACGGCTGATAAATTGAAAGAGTCAAGATTGACCGACATCAAGCGAATAGGCGTGCTGGCGCATCCCTCGCGTCCCGATACCCATCCCGTGGCGCGCGAAATCGCGGCGACGCTCTGCCAGCGCGGCATTGAACACTGGGTCTATACCGATTGGGATGAAGGCAGCGTCGCGGGGAATGTGGCTGGCGCCGATGTGGTCATGGCGATCGGCGGCGACGGCGCCATGCTAAGAGCCGCGCGCGTCTGCGCTGAATACGAAGTGCCGGTGCTGGGCATCAACATGGGCTGGCTGGGTTTCCTCACCGAGATCGAGAAACCGAACGCCTTTCAAAAGGCGCTGAATC
>DAOULD010000101.1:0-3113 GCA_034420635.1 Anaerolineae bacterium
GGGCGACCAATCTGGTCGCCCGAAACCGCGCCATCGCATCGACGGGCGACATGATATGTCGCCCCTACACGCGGCTTATTTCGTTGCATGACTTACTTGCGCTTACTGAGAGCGCAGAAGTAGTTCCAAGAAAGTAATGTGAAAGTATGATGAAATATAGAGAGAGACACAAAATAATCGAAAACATTGTAAGGCTTGTCCGCTACTGGTTGATTCCCTCCCGTCTTCGGTCTACCCCCCTCAATCCCCCCATAGCAATGGGTCGCGTGGACACTGACCTTCGGGGGAAGCTGGTTTCGACGTTGACGCGAGATTTCTGACGATCCAAGTGTCGATAAATGCTGTTTTCAAGGGAGTTCGCGTGACCCTAGCTCCCCTTCCCCATTGCAATGGGGAAGGGGCCGGGGGATGGGGTAGAAAAAACGCGCTAGCGCTTGGAGTAGCAGAAATAACTAGAACAGTACCGAAACAATACATAAAAGGGAGCGATCCTTGTGAAAATCAACAAATTATTACGAAATCCGCCGTGTATAGCTCCCCCTCTCGTAGTGCTGTGTCTACGCGCACCCCTTGTGGGAGAGGGGGCCGGGGGGTGAGGGCTGCAAAACAACTTGAAACGATTGCCCTGGAGCGTAAGCCGCCATGACTAACCGAGGCGGAACCACAGAGCGCCCGCGCTTCATCGGCGGCTCGGGCGGGTCGCGGCCCACCGGCGAGAAAGCCAAGGATCGGCGCGGCGCCTTGCGCCGACTGTCCGACTACCTAAAGCCCTATCACGGCCATTTGCTGCTGGTAGCCCTGTTGGTCGTTGCTGGCACATTGCTGGGCTTGATCGGTCCGGCGCTGCTGGGCCTCGCGATTGACCAATACCTGGTCTACGGCGATGTCGAGGGTTTGCTTCGCATCGCCTTGATTATGCTGTTCGTTTATCTGGCTCAGGGCATCGTCACGGTGATTCACGGCTTGATGATGATCCGGGTCGGACAATACTTCGTCGCCGATATCCGCGCGGCGCTCTTCCGGCATTTTCAGGCGCTGTCGCTGGACTATCACGACAAGCATCGCGTCGGCGACCTGATGAGCCGCATTTCCAATGACAGCGAAACCATCAACCAGATTTTGTCCAACGGCTTGATTCAGTTCACAACCAATATCCTGTCGCTAGGCGGCATCATGGTGGCCATGCTCTTGCTCAATCTGCCGCTGGCCATCGGTACGCTGATCATCCTGCCCATCATGCTTTTCATCACAAGTCAAATCACCGAGCGCACTCGGAGGGCTTTCCGGGGCATGCAAAAGAATCTGGGTCTGCTCAACGCCGTCCTGGAAGAGAACATCACTGGCATCCGCGCCGTGCAGGCTTACGCGCAAGAAGACAGCGCCATCGACCAGTTCCAGGAAGCCAGCCAGGCTTATCGCAAAGTCGGGATTCGCGCCGATTTCATCACGGCCGCTCTCGGTCCCATGTTCACAACCATGAGCATATTGACCGTCGCCGGGACATCTCTGCTGGGGGGATGGCTGGCGCTGCGCGACGTCGTTTCCGTGGGCGTGATCGCGACCTTTGTCGTCTATGTGATGAACTTTTTCCGCCCCATGCGCGGCATCGCCATGGTCTACAATCAACTGCAATCGGCTCTGGCCGGCGCCGAGCGCATCTTCGCCGTTTTGGACGCCGAACCCACCGTGGTTGATCCCCCCAATGCCGAAGCCCTCGTCAACATTCGCGGTCAGGTCAGCTTTGACGCGGTCAGCTTCGCCTACGAACAGGACAAGCCCGTTCTGGAGGATATCAGCCTGGAGGTGGCGCCCGGGCAGACGATCGCCCTTGTCGGACCCACCGGCGCCGGCAAAACCACCATCATCAGCCTGCTGAGCCGCTTCTATGACGTGACGGGCGGCAGCATCCGCATCGACGGGCGGGATATCCGGGGAGTGCGGCAGAATTCCATCCGCGATCAACTGGGCATCGTGCTGCAGGATACCTTTCTCTTCAGTGGCACGGTCATGGAGAATATCCGCTATGGCAGACTGGACGCCAGCGACGACCAGGTCATCGCAGCGGCAAAGCTGGCCAACGCCGATGCCTTCATCCATCTGCTGCCCCGCGGCTACCAGACCCAGGTCTCGGAAAAAGGGCATAACTTCAGCCAGGGGCAGCGTCAACTGCTGGCAATCGCCCGCGCCATCCTGGCCGACCCGCGCATTCTGATCCTCGACGAAGCCACCAGCAGCGTCGATACGCGCACGGAAATTCACATCCAGGAAGCGCTGCTGCATCTCTTGGAAGGGCGCACGGCTTTTGTCATCGCCCACCGGCTGAGCACTATTCGCAATGCCGATCAAGTGCTGGTGGTCAACGACCAGCGCATCATCGAACGCGGCACGCATGACGAATTGCTCGCCCTGCGCGGCTTCTATCATCAATTGTATATGAGCCAGTATCATCACCTGGCCGACCTGGCAGCCGGGGACTAAGCAAACTCCCCCGCTATCCCCCGCTCCAGAAAAGACCGCCCCTCTGCGCCTCTTTTTTAGTAATCTCGCCAAAAACGCCTTCTACAATCATATCGAAACCCGTAGGGGCGACCAATCTGACTCTGTTGAAAATCACAGTTTACGACCAAGCCCAGTCACTGTTGGATATAAACAAAAGACCATAATGATTCATAACGGGTCTTAAGCTCCCCCTCTCCCCTTGTGGGAGAGGGGGCCGGGGGGTGAGGGGTGTTTTTCAACGCACTCAATCTGGTCGCCCGCCACACACCCTCCGCGCAGCGCCGGCTCGCCCAAAACACAGCCCGCCGTACTTCCGCGCCCTCTCTGGCAAAAAAACTCGTACCATCCCCGCCAAAATATCCCTACACCTTTTTCAAGGACCTTGTAGGGGCGACTCTGTGAGTCGCCCGAAACAGCCCCTCTGTGGCAAAAAAACCTTCGTGCCCTTCGTGTCTTGACGGTCAGTGTCTACGCGACCTGTGGTGAAAAAATCTCTGTGCCCTCAGTAAGTGCAAGTAAGTAATTGAAAAATAAGTATACTAGCAGAATGAAGAAAAAATCGAGGTACCACTTGTCCGAAGTTCAGGTGCAGGCTCTTGAAAGAGCTATGCATA
>DAOULD010000102.1:0-6450 GCA_034420635.1 Anaerolineae bacterium
TCCAGCACGATCCTGACCTTGGTTTCTGGGCTGTACTTGCGCTGTCTTGCCATGCCCCATCCTCCCTTTCTGTCACGCTAGTATACTCTCTTTACTAGGTGTCCAGTTTTTCGGGACCACTACAGGGGTTGAATAAATGCATTTTCGCATTCTCATTACTTACCTAGAATCACTGAGAAGGCTTGTTATTTTCTGTGAGCAAGACATTCCTGGGACTTTTTCCTTGCCGCCGAGCGGCTTTCCACTCCATTTTAGCCAAGAGAGCCGCGCCGATTACCGGCGGATGCTTGGCAACAGGTCGCTCGGCCAGTCCCAGCCGACGCGCCACGCCCTCTGAAAGCAGGTTGTCGTCGTCGAGCAATCCGCCCGCAAACGCGATTTCGGCTCCCGGGTAGTCGAGACGCCGGATCAGGGTTCTCGTCTGTCGAACAAGCTGAATCGCCGCCCCTTGCAAGATGTTGATCGCTCGCCAATTGCCGTCCTCGGCCAGATTCAGGATGATTCTTGCGATGTCGGCTATTCGCGTAGCAGGTGGGGACTGACTTCGATACAGCCAGTCTACGATCAGCCTGGGTCCCGAAATGCCAAGCGTCCGCAATACGGTATCGAATAGCGCGTCATTGGTGCTTGTTTCGACGCCTTTGCCCACTCGATCGTGATAATCAATCAGTTGCTTCAGCGCCTGCATGCCAATCCAGTAACTGCTGCCCGGATCACCCAGAAGGTATCCCCAACCGCCGATCTGCAGCCGCCGACCCGCTGGTGAGATGCCAAAAGCCGCGCTTCCCGTACCTGCCAGCAGCAAAACGCCAGAGCGCTTTGCCAGCGCGCCAACGAGCGCGATTTCGAGGTCAGAAGCAGCTACGAGCAGGCTGCCTGGCAAGACCGCTTCTACCGTGGCTATCAGCCAATCGCGGCTGTGTTCGGCTGATGCGCCAGCAATGCCGATCCCGGCCGATTGAATGGCGTAAGGAGAAATGTCCGCTTGCCGCATGCAGTCTACAATCGCGGCTCGAATATGCCTTTGCGCCTGATCATGGCCAAGGAGGTTGGGATTGGCCGCGGAGGTCTTAACGCTGTTGATGACTTGCAGGTCGCCGTCGCTAATGGCGATGCGCAAGCTCGTCCCGCCGCCATCAATGCCCATGAAAAGCTGATCGTTCATCTTCCCTCGATCCCGCGAACAACAAGCTCGTGAATTGAGCGCCGGAACGAATGTATGTTTTCCGCCTCCCGGCCATGAAAAACCCGGTTGCTCAACACAGCAGTGACCAGACGCCGCACCGGGTCGATCCAGAGCGAGGTTCCCGTGAAGCCGGTGTGTCCATAAGAAGAATTGCTGTAAAGGTCACCGGCCGATGAGTCTTCCGCGGCTTTGAGCATCCAGCCCAATCCCATGCGGAACTGTCCTGACGCCTGTTGGCTGGTCGCCTCGTTCCTCAGTTGCGCTGACAGCCGCAATCGACCGTCGCCCGAAACCCAGGCATCCCCAAAAGCGGCGACATCACGGGCGGTGGCGAACAAACCGGCGTGGCCCGCAATGCCGCCGACGCCACAGGCGTTTTCGTCGTGGACTTCTCCCCAGGCGCGGCGGCGCCGCCAAGCATCATCGTACTCAGTGGGTACAGTATTCTCTCTGGCTACGCCATTTTGAACCGGATTGTAAGTGGGCGAACGCAGATTCAGCGGATCAAGAACGAGCTCCGCCAGAGCCTTGTCGAGCCGAGCGCCCTGCAATCTGGCTACAGCCTCGCCCAGCAACATAATGCCGATATCAGTATAACGAACCGCTTCGCCAACGGGACCGGCGAAGGGAAAGCGCAGCATGCTCGCCAAGCCCCTTCGCCAGCGCCTCTCTTCGTAGGCGCTTCCATATGCCGGGGGCGCGGGCGCCTCATCACCGACCAGCAGATAGACCGAACGCCAGGGCGGCAGACCAGAAGTATGCGTCAACAGATGCTTGAACCTGACCTCGCTTGCATCGACGCTGAGTTCCTCATATGCGCCGTCAATCGGTAGGAATCGTCTTGTGTGCGGGTCTTGACTGCCGGAGATTTCGCGCGGATTCAATTGCCCGAATTCCGGAATGACATCGACCAGTCTGTCTCCCAACTCTATTTTGCCGGCTTCAACCAGCGTTAAGAAGCTGGTTTCGACGAAGATCTTTGTAACAGACGCCAAATCGAACAATGTATCAGCGCCGACCTGTAGCTGGCGAGTCCCCGGGTCAATCCACCCCCAGGCGCCTTCCAGAACGATGTCGCCGCGATGAATCACGCACAGGCTAAGAGCCGGGAAGGTATCGGGCAAGTGCCGCTCAAGCAGCGCTTCCAGCCCGGCTTTGAACCCTTCATTCGCGAGTAGCGCTCCCTTTGTCGAGCTCATAGCGCCAACTCCAGATTCACTGTAAGTTTGCCAGATGGAACATAGTCGCCGCAGATGGCGTCGACCGAGGCTTCAAGCGATGGCCCGCTGTCGCCGTTGCTGCAAAGAATGATGCCGGCGTCGGATATCACGTCGGCGTCATAGGGGTCCCGCAGGCAAAGCAATACCGCTCCGGGATGACGGTCAATCATTGCCTGCGCCGCTCCCGCTTGCCAAGGCAGCATGTGAGCGTTCCTGGACGCCACGATCAAGGTTTCCCATGCCGTGCCTAGCGATTCGGCTTGAGCGAGTATCAATTCAAGCTCGGATTCCGAGCGGACAATCAGGCTTTCAGCATGAGGCAAGCGCTCGTGTAGATATCGCGAGAGGGCAGTGTCGCAATCTTGATCTTCCTCGCCAGAAAACAATTGTGTGGCGAACTCGATACATAATACGCGCGATCGCTGGTCAGCGATGGGCCAGCGCTCTGGCGCCCGGGCAAGAACCGTGCCCGCTCTGGCGGCTTTCCTGGCCAAAGAACAGTGATCGTCACAGCCGACGATCTCTAAAGGGGGCCGGTCATTCAATTGATACCGACGCTTGATCGCCCCTATGCGCTTAATGGATTTGTCAATGCGCTCAATCGATATACGGCCAGATTCCGCCGCCCCCAAAAGGGCATCGTAAGCGGCTTCTTGCCTGGCGCGAGAGTGCGAAAACAGCAGCATATCCGCGCCCGCCAGCACAGCGAGCACTGCCGACTCGCCGGCTCCCCAACCGTCCGTGATCGCCTTCATCTCCATGCAGTCTGTGCAGACTGCGCGATCATATCCCAATTCGCCGCGGAGCAATCCATCTATCACCCGCGGCGATAAACTTGCCGGGTAGCGATCGTCCAATTCCTCGAACATGACATGACTTGTCATGATGCAGGGCGCGTTTGCGCTGATAGCGCCGCGAAAAGGAATCAGATCTTCTTCATACAAGTAACGCAGCGATCCGGAAACTCTTGCCAGCGCTTCGTGTGTATCAATCTCGCTATTGCCCAGCCCCGGAAAATGCTTGGCGGTCGAGGCGACGCCCGCCCGCTCGAAACCCTTGATCTGCGCGATAACGAAGTCCCTGACCTGATCCTTGTCGGCGCCCGCCGATCGCGTGCCCACGGAGGGATTCGCGCTGTTGTGAGCGACATCGGCGACCGGCGCGAAGTTCCAGTTGATGCCGAGGGCTGCTAATTCCCGCCCCAGCATGAAAGCGATATCTTCCGCCAGTTGCCTATCGCGGGAAGCGCCGAGCGCCATAGCGCCCGGGCTCTCGCTGAAGCCAGCCCGCAAACGCGCTACAGCGCCGCCTTCTTGATCGATGCCCACGAGGATGGGATATTTGGCCGCATTATGGCATGAGTCTACAAGTTGCTTGACCTGTGCGGGCGACTCCACATTGCGAGCGAAGAGATATACGCCGCCGATTCGACCGCATGCCAACCAGTCCAAAAGATAGGAAGGCGCGCTGGCGCCGTCGAATCCCGCCATCAACATCTGCCCGATTTTTTCTTTCAGCGTCAGCATTTTGTGGTCCTAATCCAAGCTCGTGGAGGCGTTTCGCTTTTCCCACCAGACCATCAATTGATATATCACCAGCGAAAGCAGCGCGCCCAGGAAAATGAATAGGCTAATCAACTCGATAGCAACGTTCTCCGCGAATACCCCCGCGACGCCGGAAAGCGCCGCGCCGCCCAAGCCGGCGCAACCGACCTGGAATCCTATCGCGTTTGAGGCGTGTTCAGCGCCGACGCGTCTCGGCGTTTGCAGAATCAAAATCGGAAACTGAGCCGCCAGGCCAAAACCCAAAGCCAGCAGCCCAACGAAGCTGGAAAACTCGGCAACATTGGCGAATAGCAAAAGGGCTCCGACCACCATCAGCGCAAAGCTGATGTTCAGCAAGACCCTGTTACCCAAGCGCAGAGCCAAAAGGCCCATGAGCATGCGGCCTATGGTGAAGCTGCCCCAATACGCGCTGACCCAAGCGCTCGACGTTTCTTGTGGGATGCCCCTGGCTTCAACAAAAAGTGTATTCGCCAGTTGCCCGGTGCCGATCTCGATGCCCCCGTACAGGAAGAAGTAAAGCAGGCTGATCCAAACGATCGGACGCCCTAGCGTTTCCCGCAGCGGCGCCTTTGAGCCGACGTCCTCCGCGCGGCTGCTGCGCTTGGTTTTCTTTAGCTTCCATAGCGGCCGGGTGATCAGTATGGAGAAACCGAGCAGCAGGATGACGCCGCCCATGATTACGTAGCCAAGCTGCCACCCTGCTTCCAGGTCGAGCACGAGGAAGGTCACGAGCCCGGGCGCGAATGTCAGACCGATGCCCCAGCAAGCGTGCAGCCAATTCATTTGGCTGGCGCCGTAATTCGACGCCACGAAAATGTTCATTCCCGCGTCTATCGTTCCTTTGCCAATGCTGGCGATAAATGCGGCCAGCAGCAAGGCGATCCAGATTGGCGCAATCGCATAGCCCAGCATGCCCAGACCAGCGATCGCCACGCCGCTAACCAGGACGGCGGCGATGCTGAATCTGTTGATCAAGGAACCGCATAAAAATGCCGCTATCAGCCCGCCAAGCATTGCCGCGCTTAACAGCGTGCCCAATGAATCCAGCGAGACGGCAAAGGTGGGCTGTATGAAAGTCCAGGCAATATTCAGCAAGCCCGTGGCCAAGCCGATGGCGATGAAAATCAGATAGGCGATCAGAATAGGGACTGTCTTTTCGATCTTCAAACTGGCTCGATTCTCTTGATGTGATGGGGATATCATACCTTGTAGCGGATTGCGCGCCATGGTGCGATGCCTGGTCTATCGCAATGACATGAGCCGGAAAGACGCGTCGCTAGAACGAGTCCGCTCGGTAAACCGCGTCGCCTATTCGGACAATTGCTTCTTCCGCGGCCGATTCAACTTCCGTGTAATAGCCGCGCAAGCCGCCGCTCAATAGCATAAGATCGGACTGAGTCTCTCCCGGCGACAGGGCGGGACGATTGCGCGCGTAGCGAACGAAGGGTTCGCAGGGTGGGATCGGCTTGATGTCGCTCAAATAGATCAGGGAATCATGGTTTCGCGACCGTATAGCCAGCCTCTGCCCAAGCTCTTGCGGCGAAACCAGCTGATCGGACTTGATGATGATATTCTCGCCAGCGCTTCCGTCCCGCAGATGCTTGCCGAATTCTTTTCGCATCTGCTGATAGTGACCGGTAAAGCCGATGCTAATCTTGTTGTCGCCGCGGAATCTGGACTGTGGGTGGCGCAAGTGATGGACATCCAGATATGCCATTTCTTTCTTGAGAAAATCAAGGATGCCGACAATGCCGAAAGTCGTCAGTCGGATCTCCTGCAACACCATGATACCGTCAGTATCATATACGGTCGTCTTGTCGTTGACCTGTGTTTTTAACGGGTTCTGCTGAATCTGTAATTGTTCGATTGTCCCGATTTTTTCCATATTTCCTATTTCTTGTGTCGTTCCCTAAACGCGAAATCGACCCTGATTGTACATCACTCGTCAAAGAATTTCTCTCTGCCCTCTGCGTTGGCGGTCAGTGTCGGCGGTCAGTGTCTACGCGACCTACGCGCCCTACGCGACCCTCGGTGGTTAAAATCTCTCAGTAAATGCAAGTAAATCATGCGAATAATTTGATGAAATATCGAAAACTACAAAATAATCGAATCCCGTAGGGGCGACCCTTGGGTCGCCCGCAAATACCTTTGTGCCCTTCGTGTCTTGACGGTCAGTGTCTACGCGACCCACGCGCCCTACGCGCCCTAAGCAACCTCTGCGGTCAAAATATCTTTGTGCGCTTCGTGTCTTTGTGGTGAAAAAAATATCTCAGTGTCCTCGGTGTTCTCGGTGTCCTCGGTGGTTAAAATCCCTCTGTGCTGGCGGTCAGTGTCTACGCGACCCTCTGAGCCTCTGTGGTGAATCTCCCCGAAAATCTCCATTAGAAATATGTAAAAACGCGACCATTTAGTCGCCTTTTCACAGAACACTTGTGCTAGCCTCAATCACAGTGAACAATTAGAGGACAACTATGAAGAT
>DAOULD010000103.1:0-3301 GCA_034420635.1 Anaerolineae bacterium
ATGCATAGCTCTTTCAAGAGCCTGCACCTGAACTTCGGACAAGTGGTACCTCGATTTTTTCTTCATTCTGCTAGTATACTTATTTTTCAATTACTTACTTGCACTTACTGAGAGCACAGAGAGTTTATTTCGGGCGGGCAGATTGCCCGCCCCTACATTGCGTCATTTATGTCGAAACCCTACAAAATCGCTTTTATTCTTGCAATCTTTTCTCTGTGCTGCCGGTCAGTGTCTACGCGACCCTCAGTAAATGCAAGTAAATTATGCGAAAAAGTTGATGAAGTATAAACAGCCACAAAATAATCGAATCCCGTAGGGGCGACATATCATGTCGCCCGAAACCGCGCCATCGCATCGACGGGCGACATGATATGTCGCCCCTACACGCGGCTCATTTCGTTGCATGACTTACTTGCAATTACTTCTGTGCCTCTGTGGCAAAGAAAATTGAAGCGATTGTCCTGGATATGGACGCCTAGTCCAGCCGCTCGTCAATGAACTGCCGGTGCCATTCCTCCAGCGTCAGCAGCGCCCACAGTTGCCGGTTGTGGTCGCGCCTGCCGGACTGATGTTCCTCGATCAAGCGCTCGACCGCCGCGCCGCGCCACAGACCGCGCTCCCGCGCGCGCCGGCTGAGCAGGATGTCCCGCACTGGACTCATATCCCGCCGCAGCCAAGCCCCCAGCGGGATGCCAAAGCCATGTTTGCGGCGATTGATGATCGACTCCGGCAAGATGCCCCGAGCCGCTTCTTTGAGGATGAACTTGGTGAGCGCGCCCTTGAGTTTGAGTCTGAGTTTGAGATTGAAGGGAATCGTCGCGGCGTGTTCGACCAATTCGTGATCGAGGAAAGGCGCGCGCGCTTCGAGCGAGGCAGCCATACTGCAGCGATCGGCTTTGATCAGCAGATCATCGGGCAAATAACTGCGCATGCTGGCGTTGAGCAAGCCCGCGACCGGGTCAGCCGATGCCTCAAGATAACGTGAGAAATCGGCTGTATCAGGTCCAGCCGTCGCGCGGATCTCGGCAATGAGATCGGCGCTGAAGACCCGTGCCAGGTCGAAAAAACCATCCGCGACGGACAGGCCGGCGGCCCCCGCGAAGCGCCGCGCCCGCTTGACCCGGTCGTCATAAGCCGTCCCCTCCGGCAACAGGGCAAGCAGAGCCGAAAGTCCGCGCCACAATGGCTTTGGCAGAACTGACATACGCTGAAAGAGCGAGGCGGCATAAAAGCGCTCGTAACCCGCGAAGAGTTCGTCGCCGCCGTCGCCGGTCAGCGCGACCGTTACCTGCTCTCGCGTCAACTTGCTAACCAGATAGGTCGGGATGGCGCTGCTGTCGGCGAAGGGCTGGTCGTGATGCCAAACCAAATCGGAAAGCAGGTTCATCGCCTCGGGCTGGACGCGAAAGCTCTGGTGATCGGCGCCCAGCGCCCCCGCGACCTGTGTGGCGTAAGCTGTCTCGTCGAAACTGTCGTCCCCTTCAAAGCCGATGCTGAAGGTCTTGACGGCGGCGCTGCTATGACGGCGCATCAGCGCGACGATGAGGCTGCTGTCCAAGCCGCCGCTGAGGAAGGCGCCCAGGGGCACATCGCTCATCAAACGCAGCTTGACCGCTTCCTCCAGTTTTTCGCGCAGCGGCTCGATATGATCGGCGGCCGCCGCTTGATCATCGGGCTCGGCGAGCGGCGGCAGCGCCCAGTAGCGCCCTACCCGTTGTACAGGCTGCTCGCCCGCGGCATCCACGCGCAGGCAGGCGGCCGGCGGCAGCGCGAAGATATTCTGAAATGCTGTATCCGGCGCTGGCAGGTATCCATAACTGAGGTATTGCGCCAGAGCGCCGCCGTCCGCGGCGGCGAAGGAGGAACGGCGCGGCACATGCGGATGCGCGAGCAATGCCTTGATCTCGCTGGCGAAGACAAAAATGTCGCGGTCATGGTAATAATAGAGCGGTTTCTGACCCATGCGGTCGCGCGCCAGGAGCAGACGCTTGCGCCGCTTGTCCCAGAGAGCGATGGCGTACATCCCGCGCAGGCGCTTCCAGCATTCGTCCCCGTAATCTTCGTAGAGATGGGCGACCGGCTCGCCATCGCCATCGCTGCGGAAGCGATGCCCCCTTGCGCCCAGGTCGCGGCGCAAGTCGCGGTAATTATAGATTTCGCCATTGAAGACGAGGACGACCGACTCGTCTTCGTTGCCGAGCGGTTGATCGCTGCCGGGGATGTCAATGACGCTCAAGCGGCGCATGGCTAAGCCGACAGCCCCGTCGATGAAGTAGCCGGCGCCGTCCGGACCGCGATGCCGCAAACGGTTATTCATAGCGCGCAACAATTCCTTTGTGACCGGCTTGCCATCAAAATGGATGACGCCGCAAATGCCGCACATGAGCAAATGCCTTCGCTAGCGATAGCCGCAATTCTATCATCTATACAAGTTGCGGGCGTCGACCGCTTGACCAAACCGCAAACTTGCGTTATTCTAACGGTGGATTCACCGCAGAGACGCAGGGATTCACCACAGAGGCACAGAGAGCACAGAGATAAATGGCAAAGCGGCGATGAGCAATTCCTTTAATTGTCGATTTGCACTGCACATGGGAACATTCGCCGATGAAAGAGTCAAGGCAAAAGTCTGACCCGGGAGGACTTCCAGGGTCAAAACATGTGGCCGCCGGTACCATGCCAAGCCTGCACAGCGTCGCAGAGCAAGAGACAACTAACAAGCGACCGACAGCATCGTCCGCAAGAGAGCAAGGCACTGTGACTGACATCATGACCGACAAGATCAATATGCCGCTTTGGCTGCAAGTAATCGCTTCAATCAGCATCCCGGTTATCCTGGCGCTGCTAGCGCTCGTCGCGCTGATAAACCCTCAATTTGCCGAATTGCGGACGCTCATCATTGAGAATCGCGATGACATCGCAGAAAATCGCGAAGCGATAGCGGCGCTGGACATCAAGCTATCCGGCGAAATCGCTGCGCTCGATAATAAATTCTCGGGCGAAATAGCGCGACTTGACAATCGGATTACGGTTGAAGTAACGCGCCTGGATAACAAGTTCGACGCGCTGGCCAATTTGATGATCGTCGCCCATACCAATGGCGGGGCTACCGAAGCGGAACTTGTCGCGATCTGGGAATCCGTTCGCAATCCAGAATGAGCGCGTTTACCGACGCATACAGCTAGGCTATCCCCGGCCGGCGCAAGTGCCAATCGGTCGCCATTTGATAAGCCTGACCCAATTTCAGCGCCGTCGGCTCGGTATAGGGCGCGCCCAGGATCTGCATGCCAATCGGCAAACC
>DAOULD010000104.1:0-5921 GCA_034420635.1 Anaerolineae bacterium
TTCAATATTTTGGCAGGATGCTCTAGGAACTACAAAAGCGCATCGCCCTTTGACGGGTTCTAGGTACGGATTCACCACAGAGGCACAGAGCGCACAGAGATTTCAAGAAAAAAACTTTGTGTTCTTCGTGTCTTTGTGCTTAATCGAGCTTTTGAACGGTAAAGCCATGTGCCTTGCCAATAATCTGAAATGCACCCAGGTCGATCGCAGGCGGGGCGTCTAGCTGCCCGCCCGGCTGCCTCGTGGTTCCGTTGAATGCAGATCGTCTTGCGGCAGGCAAAACCAAGCGATCAAAGCAATCATGCCGAAAACCAGGGCAGAGGCGGCAAAGGCGCCGCGCATGCCGATCCAGATGGCGATCGTGGCGCCAAGCAAAGGCGCGACCGCTTTTGATGCGGACCAGACAGAATTATCCAGCCCGTATACAGCGCCGGCGCTGCCTTTGTCTGTATATCGTGAAAGCAAGGCGCTGGGCGCAGCGACCAATCCCCCGGCGGCGATTCCCGCCATACCTTGCAGAATCAACAATTGCCATACATTCGCCACGAAGACCTGGGGGATGTATAGCGCCATGGCAAGCAAGGCGCACCAGAACAGCACTTTCTTGTGGCTGATGCGATCCCCCAGACTGCCAAGATAAACCGCGCCGAATGTGGAAGTTGCCGAAGAGACAGCCAAGATCAGACCGGCATAGGTATTGTTTGTTTCGGTCTCGCTTATGATGAGCGAGACGACGAAAAGAGGCGCTATAGGAATAATGATCGAGCGCGCCAGACCCACAAGGAAACGCATCAACAAGACCATTCGTACGCCCGAAGTACCCAAAATCATTTTCCAGCCGAGGAGGAAAGCCGTTGGGTGAATGGCGTTTTTCTCTTTTGGCGGACTGAAGTCCTCATGTACACCCAGGTAAATGACGAGCGCGCCGATCAGAAGCAGCACGGCAGTCACTACAAAGGGAGCGCTATATCCAAACAGGTCCGCAAGTACGCCGCCTATCAAGGGACCAACGGCGACGCCGCTCCAGAGCCCCAATTGCAAGGCGCCCATGGCGAAACCGACGCGTTCGCGGGGCGCGCTTGCGGCTACCAGCGCATTGTTGGCCGACACAGTTCCCGTGACCATGCCTTGCAAGGCGCGCAGCAGAATCAGTTGTTCGGCGCTCTGCACGAAGCCCATCAGAATCATGAATATGCCGCCACCCACCATGGCGCGCAGTATCATCTTCTTGCGCCCGAATCGGTCGGCCACGACACCCCAAATGGGCGCGGCAATCATCATGGTTACGCTTTGTACGGCTATCACCAATCCGGCGAGCACCTCGGTACTCAAAGCGAAGCGGCTGCCCAGCGATTCGATGTACAAGGGCAGAAAGGGAAACACCATCGAAAAACCGATGGCCGAGAAAAACTGCGCCGCGAATACGATGCCCAGCGTAAACTTCCAACCGGTCGGGAAACCGAGCGATTGCGCTAGTGAAGGCGAAAAGGGCGCGAGGACCTTAGCCATGTATCAAATTCCTGACCTTGATTGATAAACAGAAAAAAACGCCAAAAATCATCTATTTGACGAAGACCTGCAAACAAAGTAAGCGCAAGTAAGTCATGCAAATTTAACCCCCTCTAAATCTCCCCCATTGCAATGGGGGAGACTTGCTCGCGCTGTGCGAAATTCCCCTTCTACTTCAGATGCGTCCGAAGTGGAAGGGGCCGGGGGATGGGGTTAGCTGGCGCGAATTTCGCATTACTTACTTGGTTCTACTAATAGCTACTTGTTGTGTTGCGACATGGATTCTTATTGGACCGGACACCCTTGTCCTAGTCTCCGCCAGCAAAACCAGGAGACCAGCGCAATGACCGTCGCTTTGGCTTGGGCAAGAACTGCAAAGCAATCAAAAGAATAAGCAGGTAATAGATCGCCACCGCCGCGAAGACCGCGCGCAAACCAAAAAAGGCAGCGATTATTGACGCTGTCAAGGGCGCCATGCCGTTGGCAAAAGAAGACACAGAGGCGTCCAATCCATAAACCGAACCCTCGTCTCCCAGCGCCGTAAAGTTGGCCAACATCGCGGCCGGCGCCGACAAAACGCCTCCGGCTGCCAAGCCTGCCAAAGCCTGGAACAACAGCAACTGCCCCACGCTCCCCACGAAGGCTTGCGGGATGTAGAACATCATCGCCACAAATGCGGCGCCTAGCAGGATCCTGCGATAGCCCCATTTATCGCTGATCCAGCCCAAGAGCAAGGAACCGACTGTCGTCGCTATCGCCGACACGGTCAGGACCAAGCCGGCATAAGTACTCGCGCTGGCGACTGCGGTCGGGATTAAAGCCATAACAAAAAGCGGCGCAATCGGCATCAGAGATCGCTGCGCAAATCCGTTAAGAAATCGTAGTGAATACACAGTCCGCACACCCTGGAGTCTCAGGATGTCGCGCCAAGCGCTTAACAGCTCGGATGGACGGATGTTAAGGGATTTATCTTTCGCCGGCGTATAGGTCTCTTTCACGCCGAAGGCGACCAATAGCCCGGCAAGCAAAAGCATGGCGGATGTAAAGACAAAGGGAACTTGAAAGCCAAACTGCTCCGCCAGAACGCCGCCGACAATCGGACCGATAGCGACGCCGCCAAATAGCCCGACTTGCAAGGCGCCCAATGCGAAGCCCATGCGCTCCCTGGGACATTCACCGGCGACCAGCGCCATATTGGCGGCGATAAGGCCGCTGGTTAAGCCCTGCAGCGCGCGTAGCAGGATCAGCACCAGCGCTGTTTGCGCGAATCCCATCAGACAAAGAATGACCGACGAGCAAAGCATAGCGCGAATCACCATTTTCTTGCGCCCATATTTGTCCGCCAATCGCCCCCAAAACGGTGTCGTAAGTGTAGCCATCAAGGGAGGCGCGGCAATAACCAGACCAGCCAGGAGCTCACGATTAATCAGATGAGCGTCCTGCAATGTTTGAACGTAGATGGGCAAAAAGGGATAGACGAGCGATATGCCGCCGGTACCAAGCGCCTGCGCGAATGCGACAACTATTAGCGTTATGATCCAGCGATTGGGAGGTTCAGATGCCTCGGCATCTTGCATTTGCTGGCGCGCCTTGCAACTTTTTCTGCAAATTCGCCTACCATATCGCAGTCTGTAACAAATGCAAGGCGCAATCTGCAAAGATCTCGGCAAAAGATTTTGATCTATAATTTGAGCGGCTTTTATAATATTCTCTTTGAAACTTTTACTTGTTCAGCGCATCGTGAGCGGGCGCGATCCCGCTCTAATTTCGCACGTCGACAGCTTAGCAGGAGCGCAACTGCCAGCATGTGGCAACCGAACAAACTCGAGAAGGAACGCCTGGAGAAAGCCAATCGCCTGGAAGCGGCAGGCGTCCTGCTATATCCGGGGCGCTGCCAAAGAACCCACAGCGTTGCCGGAGCCATCGAAGCGTTCCACAGTGAAGAAGCGCCCGGCTCGACTTATGTTTCTGTCGTCGGGCGCATCAGGCGCCTGAACAGCAAAGGAAAAATATCCTTTGCGCATATTGAAGACGAGAGCGGTCGCGTCCAGCTTTTCCTGCGATTGAACGCGCTAGGCGAAGAAAGCTACGAATTGGTCCGGCGTAAACTGATCGATGTCGATGACTTCGTTCAAGCCAGCGGTTCCATGATGCGCACACGCGCCGGAGAAATCAGCGTCGATACCAGGAAGCTGACGCTTCTGAGCAAAGCGCTCAGCCCCTTGCCCGTTGTGAAAGAGCAGCGGCGCGAAGATGGCAGCATGGTCGAATATGGAGAATTCAAAGACACCGAGACGCGATACCGCCAGCGCTATGCCGATCTTGCAGTGAACAAATCCGTTCGCGAGGTATTCATCAAGCGCGCCAGAACGATCAAAGCCCTGCGCGACTTTCTCGATAACGAGGGCATGCTGGAGGTTGAAACGCCGATCTTGCAGACCCTATATGGCGGCGCCGCCGCGCGACCGTTTGTCACGCATCACAACCAATTGCATCAGGATCTATACCTGCGCATCAGTTTCGAGCTTTACCTCAAACGTCTTCTTGTGGGCGGGTACGACGCCGTCTACGAAATTGGCCGCGACTTTCGCAACGAGGGCGTCAGCTACAAGCACAATACCGAATTCACTATGCTGGAGTTTTACAAAGCCTACATCAATTACGAAGGCGTGATGGATATCACCGAGCGCATGTTCGCTTACACCGCTGAGCAGGTTAATGGATCGAGCGCGATTCGCTATCAAGGCGTCGAACTGAACCTGGCGCCGCCCTGGAAACGGCTGAGCATTCGCGAGGCGGTACAAGAGTATCTTGACTTCGACTATATGGACTTCCCATCGAGCGAAACGCTGTACGAATATTTGCGCGCGCGCGGATTGGCGGATGGTTTGGACCGCGACGATACCTGGGGACGTATGATCGTCGAGCATCTGCTGGGCAATCATATTGAAGGGCGCTTGATCCAACCGACGATCATCAAGGATTATCCACGCGATGTATCGCCCTTTGCCAAGCGCATTCAGGGTGATGCCGACGCCGGCGACGAAAAAGAACGACGCTATTTGGAATCTCACACCGAGCGATTCGAGTTTTTCATACACGGAATGGAAATGGGGAACGCCTTCACGGAGTTGAACGATCCGCGCGATCAGCAGGCGCGATTCGTAGAGATGAAACGACTCTACGACGAAGATTCGGACGAGACCACGCCCTTGGATGAAGACTACTTGCGGGCAATGCGCTTCGGCATGCCGCCCAACGGCGGCTTCGGCAGCGGGGTCGATCGCATGGTCATGCTCCTCACCGATCAAGATAGCATCCGGGACGTTTTGCTCTATCCGCATCTGCGCGAGCCCGCGCCCTCCGAAAACGATCTGCGCGGGCAATTCATGTTGGATGCCGCCGTCCGCCAGGTGGAATATCAACTGGACCTTCCGCTAGCGGAAAAGAAAAGGCGCATCGCGCTCTACCTGCCCAAGGCTGAGGCCGGCATCGAGTTTCGCATGGCGAATGCGCTGGAAGGGTCGCTAGCGCAATTGCAAAATCTGCGCAAAGCCTTCGCTGGCAAGCTCTTCGTGATGACAGACGAGAACTTCTATCATGTTGAGGACGAGTTGATAGAAATGCGAATCGCGGATTTCTGGCGTTCTATCACCTGAGCGGAGGCGTCCAGTATTTGCCGAGCTGCTGTTGAACCGCTACGCCAGGGCAATCGCACCATATTCTTCATCAACCACCGAGAGCACCGATATTTAACCGCTTATCTGCAAAAAGGGAGGCAATGTAGGGGCGTTTCGTTGAAACGCCCGCCAATAGAAGGTCATTTTACAAGGGCGTCTCACGAGACGCCCCTACACTTTCCAGATTTATGTTGTATTCGACATATATTGGTTTGGTGCGATTGCCCTGACCGCTACGCTTGATACGCTTGTGGAATCGACAATGACGGTCTATCATGTTTTGTAGAGCTTGGCGGTAGCGTAGTAGACTGCAGAAATTGGAACAGAACCACCATGGACATCCTGACGCCGGAATTCTTTGATGCGCTGGTGATCGCCAACGTTATCATCGGCTTGGCTATTGCCGGTCGTCGTTTTCTGCGCGACATTCGCGGTCCATTGCCTGACGACGCCCCGGAATGGGCGCATGCGCGCGCCAATCCCGCCTCCCCCAATATTTCCACCAGTCAAGACTCTTAGCGCCATGTGCCGTCCTCAGTCGGGCATGACGCATTGCGACATTGCCTTCGGCACATGGTAAAATCAAGCAGATTCCGAGTTTCACAGTTCTTGAATTCAACGCAACTGGAGACAGAAAAGACATGCTAGACATAGCGCTAATCCGTGAAAAGCCGGATTGGGTGAAAGAGCAAATTGGCAAACTCTATGACGAGGCGGCGCTCGCCCGCATTG
>DAOULD010000105.1:0-15762 GCA_034420635.1 Anaerolineae bacterium
TTCAATTCGTATTCAATGTCAGGGGGAGGGTTGCCAGCCAGCGCTCGATAGATCAGTCGTTTCGCCTCTCCATACATCTCACAACGCCAAGCCAATGTTGCTGCACTGCGGTGCAGAACCGAACGAGTCGGTTCAACATCTTCGTCCTTCATGAGTTGTGCCGCCGCCGCTTCCTTTTCATAGGCTAGGCGCGTATAATGTAGATATTCCTCACGATTGCCATATCTACGTGCCACAAACGATCGGTCGGTATATTCCATAGCTTCTCTGTGTAAACGGTTCACAGACTGAACTTTATCATTCATCTTTCCACCAGGTAGATTACCGGGCGGCTAAACTCTGTGACGACGACGTATGCTGGCAACCTTGTAAAATCAGACCGGCGTGTCTGGTCCAAGGCTTCGTTAACCACCTGTCGGATCTGACTTTCGTACTTTAGTTCAGTCCTTCCTTTGGCTTCCATACGCGCCTTGTTCTGAAAAACAAGCTTGTCCACGTCTTTTTTGTCCCCAAGCCAGAAGTCAATACCGCTCTTTTTGTTGGATCGCTCAATTACAGTGTAATCAGTGAACTTATGGATAATGAGCCACGCTATACCTTCACCAGCACGTTCAGCCGCATTGCCTGGCACACCCCAGTTTCTGCGGTCATTTTCATCTATGGACTTTGACCATACAAGCTCAAGTGTATCTAACGTCTCGTCGAGGGTACGCAGGCCGGCTTCAACTCCAGATTTATGCTTATGGTGTTCCAGGCATACCAAGAGTGCCGAATAACATTCTCCTGCAAGCCATTCCGTCATTACGGGCAATTCGGAAAACAGGGATTCCAAATCTAACTGGTTCCCATTGGAAGGGTTTGCCTGCTGATCTTGCACAATGCTTGCTCTCTTGTTCTGTAAGATGAATCATGAACTAGCGACCTCTCACCGCGCAATACGCAGATTAGGCACCAATCAATAACGTGGCATCAGAATTAAGCCTCCCCCAATTTCTTGAGGGAGACTTACTAATTCGACTAGCAATCTTCCATCCAGAGATCCTGGAACAGCACCGTCAACGGATACGCCGGAGAGTATACGTATCCCTTCACACATGTATTCAGCGATGTGCTGCTGTCTTCGGTGTACATCCAAACCGAGGGTTGATCGGCGGCGATGATCTCCTGCGCCTCGGTGTACATCGCTGCGCGCGCCCCCGCATCCCCGGTCACGCGAGCGGTATCCAGCAGTTCGTTGACGCGGTCGTTATGATAGAAGCTGCAGGAGTTGAAGCTGCCCCACTGTTCGGAATGATACTGATTGTAAAGATGGGCGTCTGGGTCGATGAAAGCCGGCAAGGTGTAGATGTTGATGATGTCCGGACCTGTATCCGGCGAGCCGCAACTGGCGACCATATCGGGCCACAGCATCGGAATCATGTTCATCTCGATGCCGATCTCCGCCAAGCCCTCCAGCAGGATGAGACCCGGAATCTCCTCGCGCGGCAATTCGGTGACGTAGACATAGTCGATGGTGATGCCGCCGTTGGGCCAAGGGGTCTGCGCCAGGTATTCGCGCGCCTTGTCCAGATCATAGGTGGGATAGTCCAAGTCCTCGACATAGCCGGCGAAGTTGGCAGGTGTCGGACCCGGCAGCACGGTGATCTTGACGTCCTGAGCCTCGACCATGGCATCATAATTCATGGCATGGGCGATGGCTTTGCGCAGATTGATGTCGCTGGTGTATTCACCGGTATTGTTCATCTTGAGTGTATTCGTGAAGTAACCGCTGTGCTCTTCCCACGAGAACTGATCGGAACCAATAACTTTCTCCTTGTCATTGGCGGCGACAGAATCGGCGATATGGGTTTCGCCCGCCAGCAGCGAATTGAGTTGAGTGGACGCGTCGCGCTGGATGATCCAGAAGAAGCCATCGAGATGGTCGTCGCCGGTCCAGCCAGCCCAGTAGTCGGGGACAGCGATGAACTCGTAGATATTGCCAATTTCCCAACGTCCCTGCGTGAAAGGACCGGAGCCAGCGGCGTTTTCTTTGAGATAGGTCTGTCCCATGTCATCGCCCAGGTTGGCTTCGACAACGGCGGGATTGACGATAAAGAGTTGCGCCAAGGTGCCGATGAAGGGAGCATACGGTTGTGTGAGTGTGAATTGGACGGTAAATTCGTCGATAGCCTGCGCGGTGTTCTCGTCCGCGATAGTCGCCCAGCGCCAGGTTGGCGGACCGGAGATCTCCAGCGCGCGATTGAAGCTATAGACCACGGCTGCGGCGTTGACCGGGCTGCCATCATGGAAGACGGCGTTTTCTTTCAGCTTGAAGGTCCAGACACTCGCATCGTCATTGACTTCGTGGCTTTCCACCAGATGTGGTTCAATCTCGCTGCCGCGATAGATGTAGAGCGCGTCGTACAAGCTGCGCAGCGCGCCGTTGATCGAATAGTTTTCGCCCGTGGCCGGGTCGATATTGTCGATATCCTGGTTGCCGCCGTAAAGCAGGATATCGTCCTGAGCCAAGCTGGTTACTGACGGGATCAGCAACAAGCAGAACACAAGACCGAGAACCAGCATACGTTTTGACATGATTTCCTCCTGTCTGCAAAAAATTTTGCAGAATTCGTGAATGCGAAAAAAAAGTTTGCGATATTATAACTTAATCGCACCTGTTTCGCAATCATCTGCCTGGCGCCGGAATAACTGGTTGGAATTTTGCGCAGAAACTTGGTAAACTCTTCCGCTGCCAGCGGAAAGACATTGGCGGACGCGTACCCTTACAGTGATTGACGCCAAGCGTACGACGCTGGTTTTGCAGTTGTCCGATTAACTTATGGAGGTAGTTATGTGTAACAAGACGCACGTTACAAGCGCCATTTTGGCATTCATGTTGATTCTCGCTATGGCTGTACCGGGCTTGGCGCAGGACGACCTTGATCGCGCGCACTGGTGCGAGGGCGTAACAGTTCGCTTCTTCGCCGGTGGCACGGAAGGCGACGCCTTCGCCGGCATCGTTTATCGCGGCGCGCTGGCGGCAGAGCGCGACCTGGGCGCAAATGTCGAATATGTTTTCTCCGGCTGGGATAGCGAACTGATGACGCAGCAACTGCGCGAAGCGGTGGCGCAGGCTCCCGATGGCATCGCCATGATGGGCCACCCGGGTAACGAGGCGATCATGCCGCTGGCGGCGGAAGCGGCCGAAGCCGGCATTATCATGATGTACCAGAATGTCGATGTCGACCAGGTACGCGCGCGCTACGGCGGTGGCTATGTCGGCGCTCAGCTGGCGTCGCAAGGCCGAGCTCTGGGCGAAGAGGCTCTGCGTCAATTCGGATTCGGCGAAGGTGACAAGGCGATTGTCTTGGCGAATCTGGCGCAACGTGAACGCGCCCTGCGTGAACTGGGCACCTGGGAAGCGCTGGAAGAAGCGGGCATGGAAATTATTCATGTCGACTCGGCCCCGACCTGGGCAGCCGACCCCAACCTGGGCATACCGGCTATGGTCGCCGCCATTACCGACAATCCCGATGTCAAGCTGGTCGTCTTCTCCGGCGGGCAGGTCCTGGGCAATACGCAGACTTACTTCGAGGCGGCCGGTTTGGAAGCGGGACAGGTCAAAGCCATCGGATTCGACACCAATGAGTTCATCATGCAGGGTTTCGCCGACGGCTGGATTCACTTGACCGCCGATCAGCAGCCCTTCTTGCAGGGCTATTTGCCCGTGCTTAGCATCTGCCAGACCACCAAGTTCGGCCTGGCGCCGCTGAATGCCGATACCGGCGCCGGCTTCATCGATGTCAGCAACTATGAGCAGGTCAAGGAACTGGCCATCGCGGGCTACCGCTAAGCCGCCACTGAGCGATTGAAGCTATTCGATCGGGGCTGATCATTGCGTCAGCCCCCTTTGTCTTTCGTGAATACGAGACTTCCCATGAATAGCGAGTACCTAATCGAATTACGAAACGTCACCAAATCCTTCGGCAATGTCAACGCGGTGGACGGCATCAGCTTTGGCGTAGGCCCGGGCGAGGTTGTCGGCTTGATTGGCGACAATGGCGCCGGCAAGTCCACCTTGATCAAGATCTTGTCCGGCGTTCATCAGCCGGACAGCGGGCAGATCATCGTGCGCGGGCGCGAGGTGACGAATTGGAATGCCGCCAAGTCCCGCGAATCTGGCATTGAGACCGTGTACCAGGATCGCGCGCTGGCCCCCCAGCAGACCATCACCCGCAACATCTTCATGGGGCGGGAAATCAAAGACCGCTTCGGCATCATCAAAGTCAAGAAACAATACGAAGAAGCCAACCGGCTCATGCGCGAAATCGGCTTCACGTCGAAAGTATTCGATCCGGATTCGCCGGTGGCGACGCTCTCCGGCGGCGAGCGGCAGGGCGTGGCGATCGCCCGCGCGCTCTATTTCGATGCCGACCTCATCGTCCTGGACGAGCCGACGACCGCGCTTTCGCTGGTGGAAACGGCCAAGGTATTCGGCTTCATCGAGAACGTCCGGGCTCGCGGCCGTTCTATTATTTTCATCGGGCACAATATCTATCATGTCTTTGATGTTGCCGATCGCTTTGTGGTATTGGATCGCGGCAAAGTCGTTATGACAGAAGACAAAGCCAATATCCCAGCTGCCGAGGTCCTCATCAAGCATATGCAAGAAATAGCTGAATTGGGCCACGCGGCAGAGGCTTCGCCCGCATAGTCAGGAGACTGCGTCCATGATAGGGAGCGCGACAGGCGGCAAGCAGAAGCAGATCGCTCGGGAAGAAGCCAGCGGGCTGATCAAGTGGTCGCGCAACAATCGCCGCGCCATCACCTCCACGCTCTTCTTGATCGTCATGTTGATCGGCTTCACCATGGCGAATCCCGAGGTCTTTTCTCAATTCAAAACCTATCGTTCCGTAATGATTGCGCTGCCGGTCTCGATATTTCTGGTCGTGCCCCTGGTTTTCGTGGTGACCGCCGGCGAAATCGACTTGTCTTTTCCATCGGTGGTCGGCCTAGCCTCTTATGCCTTTGTATCGATTGTCGATAGAGGAGGCGACCCGCTCATCGGCATTGCGGCGGCGCTGCTTGTCGGCGCCTTCCTCGGATTTCTCAACGGCATACTCGTCGTGCGCATCGGCCTGTCCGCCCTGGTAGCGACGCTTGGCATGAATTTCTTCTTGCGCGGCTTGATTAATATACTTGTTGAAGGCTTTTCCATCGCTATCCCAGAGATTCGCGGCAGCTTCATCCACACCCTTCTGACCGACGACACAATCATGATCGTTGAGAATCAGGGCATTCCCAATCAAATGCTCTGGGCGCTGGCTTTCACCGCCCTTGGCGTATTTCTGTATAACCGACACAGCTTCGGCGTGCGCGTCCATTGCGTCGGCGACAATCCCGAGAGCGCCGCCGAGATGGGTATCGATGTTGACAGAACGCGCATCCTGGTTTTCGTTTTCACCGGCATCGGCGCGGCGCTAGCGGGCGTCTTTTCAGTGATGATTAATTTCGTCTGGTGGCCCACCACCGGCGACGGTCTGCTGCTGCCGGTGCTGGCTGGTCTATTCGTCGGCGGCACACCAACCTGGGGCGGCATCGGCACGGTCTTCGGTGGCGCTATCGGCACCTCCATTGTCGCCTTCATCGAGACCGGCGTTATAGCAGCGGGCTTGACTGGCTTCTTCACGCAGTTTTTCTACGGCTTGATCATCATCCTCTCGTTGATATTTCAGCGTTTCAACGGCGGGCGCGTGCGCTAGACTTGCATCCATTAGCTCCTCACCGGAAAGTACGAGTATGAAAGTCATCCAACTAGGCATCGGCGGCATGGGGGAGACCTGGCTGAATGCGGTGCAGCGTTCAAAGGAAGTCGCGCATGCCGGCTTCGTGGAAATCAACGATGCCATCGCGCGTGAGCAAGCGGCCGCGTACAGCCTTGATCCCGCTACTGTCTTCAAGTCACTGCCAGAAGCCTTGGAGAAACTCAATGCTGATGCGGTGATTGATGTGACGCCCCCGCAGTTTCACAAGGCGAATTCCACCCTGGCGCTGGAAGCCGGCTTGCCGGTCCTTTCAGAGAAACCGCTGGCGGGTACACTGGAAGACGCGAGAGCTATCGTCGCCAAAGTAGAAGAGACCGGCATTACCCATATGGTGGCGCAGAACTACCGCTATCGTCCCCTGACGCAAACAGTTAAGTCAGTGCTTGAATCTGGCGAATTAGGCGCTGTTGGGGCGGTACATGCCGAGTTCTACAAGGGTCCGCGCTTCGGCGGCTTCCGCGAGGAAATGCCCCATCCGCTCATCATTGATATGGCCATCCACCACTTCGACATGATGCGCTTATTCCTTGGCAGCGACCCGTCCGAAATCAGCGCCCGCAGTTGGAATCCGCCCTGGAGCTGGTTCAAGGGCGACGCCAGCGCCGCCGCTGCCATCCGCTTCGAGAACGGCGTATTTGCCAGCTACAGCGCCTCCTGGTGTTCACAGGCGCTCCCCACCAGTTGGAATGCGGATTGGCGCTTCGACTGCGAAAAGGGTGTCATGCTGGTCGAAGACGATGTTGTGACCCTACAAGATCTGTTGCGGGTTACTGACAGACGGAGCGCTCTAGCCAATGTGCATGGTCAACGGCGCCTCGTTCCGCTGCTGGAGATGGAACGCGAGGGGCAGGACTATCTGCTGCATGAATTTTTCGAAGCGGTCACAAAAAATCTGCCGGTCGTTACGTCGGCTCAGGACAATATCCGCACGGTTGAATTTGTTTTTGGCGTCGTGCAGGCTTGTGACAGCGGCGACGCCGTAAAGCTCTCCTAATCAAAATAACTGTCGCCATTCCAGAGCAGCGATTTGGCTGCATCGTCGTTGAGTTCCACGCCGATGCCCGGGCGCTCTGAAACGGTCATGATACCGTCCTGAATGAAGGGTTTGTCCCCGTCGCAAAGGTCGCTCCACCAGGCAATGTCGCGGGCATGAAACTCAAGGAATAGAAAATTCGGCGCCGCAGCCAGCACATGACAAGCCGCCATCATGCCCAGCGGCGATGAGACATTGTGCGGCGCAATCGGGATATAGTGCGCGTCCGCCAAATCGGCGATGCGTTTCCCTTCGGCAATGCCGCCGGCTTTCGCCAGGTCGGGCATGATCACATCGCAGGCGCCCTTGCGAAATAGCTCCAAGAATTCGAAGCGCGTGTACTGATTTTCGCCGGTGCAGATGACCGTACTGCTGGAGGCGCGCACTTGCGCCAAAGCATCGACATTTTCCGCTGGCACCGGTTCTTCCAGCCAGAGCAGGCGCAGCGGCTCGACGGCGCGAGCCAGGGTGATCGCCGAAGGCAGGTCGAATTGACCGTGGCAGTCGATGGCCAAGTCGACTTCAAAGCCGATCGCGTCGCGCACGCCCTCAATTATGCCGATGATATGCGACATCTCTTTGGCGCCCACCGTCCAATTGAAGGGGTCCAGCCGGCCCGTTCCGGTGCCGTCGACATCAAACTTGACCGCGCCGAAGCCCTCGCCCACCGCTTCCAGCGCCTTGTCCCCGAAGGAAGCCGGGCTGTCCTCCGCCCCAAAATGACAGTCGGCGTAGAGACGAATTTGCTCGCGAAACTTGCCCCCGAGCAATTTGTAAACCGGCACCCCAAGCGCCTTGCCGACGATATCGTGCAGGGCGTTGTCGATGCCGGTCAGCGCGAAGATCAGCGGCGCGTTACTGGCGCCGCCATAGCGCCCATGCCGGCGCAGCTTCTCGTAAATCATGTTGATATTAAACGGGTCTTCGCCGATGAGCAGATCTTTCAGCGCCAGGATGGCGTATTTGGTGGCGAATCCTGAGAAACCCGGTCCGCCGGAATTGCACTCACCGGTGCCGACGATGCCTTCATCGGTGTAAACGCGCGCAAAAGTCCAGACGCTGCCGCCGCTATCCGGCTCTTGCCGGCCGATCACGCTCGCTTGTACATCCGTGATTCTCATTGTGAGTCCCTGTCTCTTGAGGCAGTCGATAATGTACGCTTACAAGTCCGTTTGCAGACGGTTGAAGCGTTGTTGACCAGCGGTCGTGGCGGCAGTTGCGCTATTGGGCGTCTCGCCAGTCTTCGCGCGGGACTGGCAACGCTGCGAAATCAGCGTCAGATGTCACGATCACGGCATTCAAGCGCTGGGCAAGTGAAGCGATCAATAAATCGGCATCGGAAAGTTGTTTTCCCTGATTCCTCATTTGCGCACATAATTCTGCGGCGCGTACCCAGTCGGCAGCGATCAGCGGAAGATAATCCAGCAACGGAGCAATCCTTTCCTGAAACAATTAAAGTTTATCTGTGGCATTGACCTTGAGCAGACCGCGCAGGACTTCGTAACGTACCGGGTCGCATAAACCCAAGACATGTCCCGTTTCACCCGCATGAGTAAGTCTTTGGAGGACTTGTGGATGCCGCCTAAAGCGATCGGCAATCACGGTGCTGTCCAATACGTAGGTCACTGTATCCATTCGGTTTCGTCCCAGGCTTCAATGTACTCTTCAGTCATCGCCGCTGTCATTTCCTGAAGCTGAGACTGGCTCAAGCCATCGCCCATCTCATCCAGCGCCGCGTTCAATCGCTGCATTCTTTCTTTTGGCGTCAACACAGGAGGCTTTGCGGAGGTCGGCTCCAGATAGCGGCGCAGGAGTTGACGCTCTTCCTCATCCAGTTCTGCAACTGCCTTCAAAATGTCTTGAAATATCATCTTGCCCTCTTCCTCCAGCGGAGCCCCACCCAGTCTAATCGAAGATTCGCCGAATTACTTGCAGTATAGCAATAATGATGCGCTTTCGGTCACGCGCCAAGCCGCTTTGCCGTCCGACCACGCTCGCTTGTACATCGGTGATTTTCATGCGCTTACAGTTCCTCGTCATCAGTGATAATGCTCGATACTCGCCATGATCCGCTCGATTTGGCGCGCGATATCCGGCGGAACGGGCGGGTTGAAGGGTCCGCCGTCCCCGCCAACGACATCCTCAAAACCGGCGCAGTTGATCGCCTCCATCACAGCCGAATAGTTGTAGGTGCGTTCCTGCATAAAGCGGATATCCTCGAGCGGCGAAATCTCGTCTTCAATTTGGCGGGCGGCTTCATAATCGCGCCTTCGCTGCGCGTTGTTGATTTCGTCAGATGCCCTCGCTACCACGACATTGATGCCCGAGGTATGACCCTTTGCGCCCATTTCAGCGGCAGCCGTCGAGCGATCGCCGATGCCCCAGATGACAATTTTTTCCCTTTCGTCCAGCGCTTCGACGAAGGGCAGCACATCATCCTCGTCGGTCCCGATCTTCACCCCGACGAAATGCGGCGAATCGCGCAGCAAACGGATGATCATGTCGCGGTCGCGCGGGCGCCGATAATAATACAGGAAGCGCGCGCCATGCAGATTCGCTTGTGTCTCGACGAAGCGCATGAAGGTCTCGTACAAGCCAGCCGGACCATAGGTGCCGCTGAGCGGCATAATCAAGTAAACATCGGGCCGTCGCTGCAGGGCTGCCAGCTCCGCGATCATGTCGGCGGCGGCGGGCAAGGGATTGGGAACGAGAGCCGCCATCAGGATGCCCCCGCCATTCATGCGCTGCCCGGCGATATCCAGCAGCTTGATCTGGTCGTCAATGGCGACATGATGAACCAGGCTCGTGCCCGCGATGGAAATCACCCGCGGTCGACCCTCGCTCAAACTATTGTTCTTCATCAAGTAGTCGATATTCTTGGCATGTCCGGCGTAGTCGATCTGTCCGCCGTTGAAGGGAATCAGTGGAATGCCGATCACCGAGTTGAGGCCATCGAGCAATGCGGGACTTTCTATCGTCATAAGCGCTCCCTTTTTTGATAAACCGCGTCGCTCATGCGGCGAGAAAGCTGATTATTTTGCGCGAGCGCGGCATGACTATTCGCCGCCGCCGAGCAGCCATTACCAGCGTGTCGCCTGAAATGTCCAGCCAGGTTCGATCTTTTGCATCTCGACTTCATCGTCCCGCTCGGTTAAGCCGCAAGCCAGGTACTGTTGATGCAAACTCGCCAGCCTGTCGCGATCAACCTCGATGCCCAGACCCGGCAAGGTCGGCACAGCGACGGCGCCCTCGTCGAAAGGCAAAGGTTCCACCAGCAAGTCATGACCATCTTGCCAGGGATAATGCGTATCGCAATCGTAGCTCAGGTTGGGCGCCGCAGCCGCCAAGTGAACCATCGCCGCCAGCGAGATGCCCAGGTGACTGTTGGAGTGCATGGACATGCCGCGGCCGAATACCCGGCAGAAACGCGCCAAATCCAGCGATGCGCGGAAGCCGCCCCAAAAGTGATGATCCGACAGGATAATCGCCTCGGAATTATGCTGCACGCTCCCGGGCAAATCGTCAAACGAGGTCGTGCACATATTGGTCGCCAAGGGCATATGCAGCGCTTTCGCCACCGCGCTCATGTTCCCCTGGCCCCGCACGGGATCTTCGAAATACTCCAAGACGCCTTCCAGTTGCCTGCCCGCCGCGATGGCCGTATCAACTCGCCAGATCGCATTGGGATCCAGGCGCAGCGGCATGTCCGGGCCAAAGGCTTCGCGCAAAGCCAGGATCGAGTCAACTTCGACGTCCGGCTCGAAAACGCCGCCCTTGAGCTTGATTGACTGGAAGCCGTAATGCTCGACCATGGCTTGCGCCTGCGCCACGATGCCATCAGCGTCCAGCGCCGCTTGCTGCCGCGCCGCGAACCAGCCAGCCGCGCTTGGGTCGCGGTCAAAGCCGAACTCGCCGCCCGCGCCCCCGTGTTTGTAAAAGAGATAAGCGGCGAAGGGCGCGCGATGGCGCGCTGCGCCGCCCAGTAAATCGACCACAGGACGCCCGCAAGATTTGCCCATCAAGTCGTAACAAGCGACTTCGATGGCGCTGCGGACGTGCACCCATGCGCGTTGATCCCAGGGCGAGTCGCCCCGTTCATCTTCCTCCGCCAGCGCGTCCAAAGCCGCGAAGATCTCGTTGAGTTGCCAAGGGTCTACGCCGATGATGCGCCCGGCGGCTTGTTCCAGCGCGGCGCGCGTCCCCTCGGACCCCGGGATTTCGCCCCAGCCCGACAGACCATCGTCGCTGACCAGTTCCAGCACAATGCGCAGGGCAAAGGGCGCGTGCAGCCCCGCCGCGTTCAGCAGCGGCGGGTCAGCGACGGCGACCGGGGTGATATGTGCATCAGCAATGCGCATGATTAACTCCACAAATGATCCCGCGACCACTCGCTGTCCCAAGCCTCGCTCGGCTCGAAGTAACCGGCATCGCGCCCTCTTCTCACGTCCATGTGCTCGCGGATGAGCTCTTCGTTGAGTTCGCCGAACCCCAGGCCCGGCGCCTCCGGCACGGGCGCGTAGCCATCGACGACCAGCGGTTTATCAATCCCGTCGATCAAATCCTCCCACCAAGGCAAGTCCACCGAGTGATTCTCCAGCACATAGAAATTCTCGGTGGCGGCGGCGCAATGGATGTTGGCCAGGAATGAGACCGGCGATCCCGCCATGTGCATGGCCATCGGCACGCCGTGATCCGCCGCCAGATCGCCGATTTTCTTGGTTTCCATGATGCCGCCGGAAGTCGCCAGATCGGGATGGATGACCGAGACGGCTTCTGCCTCCAGCAAGGGCATGAAACCTTCTTTCAAGTAGATATCTTCGCCGGTGCAGACCGGGGTCAGCACCGAGTTCTTCAAGCGCAGCCACTGATCAGTGAACTGCCAGGGAATCATGTCCTCGTACCAAGCCAGCGAGAAGGGATCCAGCGCCTGACCCAGTCGAATGCAAGATTCGACGTTGATATGACCGAAATGATCGGCGGCCAGCGGGATCTCGTAGCCGATGATTTCGCGGACCTGCCGCACATATTCGACCAGGTACTCAACGCCGATATCAGTAATCTGGATACCGGTGAAAGGGTGCATGATATGTCGAGATTCCAACATGCCCGGCGGCGCGGACACGGCGCCTTTGATCCCTTCCAGCAAGCTGATGCCGATATCCATCTTGAGGAATTTGAAGCCGGCGTCCATGCGCCGCTTGAGGCGCAAGCCCATGGCCGCGCCGTCCGGCGTGGAATCGGTATCGCAGTATATCAGCGCCTTGTCGCGGAACTTGCCGCCCGCCAGTTGATAAGCCGGTACGCCGTAGGCTTTGCCGGCCAAATCGAAAAGCGCCATCTCGATGCCGCAGACGCCCCCGCCCTGCCGTCCGTGAAAGCCGAATTGTTTGATCTTCCTGAATATCTTGTCGATGTTGCAGGGGTTCTCTCCTAGCAAGCGCGATTTGAGCAAAAGCGCGTAAGTCGGGCTGGCGCCGTCCCGCACCTCGCCGTAGCCGCTGATGCCCTGATTGGTGTCGATCTTCAGGAGGGTCACATCAAAAGGCAACGCGCGCAAATTGACGACCCGCAGGTCAGTGATTTTGAGCTCGGTCGGCCGCGAATACGCGCTGACATTCGATTCCAGGCTTGCGTCAGTCATTCGCTTCTCCAAACAGGTGAACTATCTATTATGTTTTCACCACAAAGACGCAAAGGCCGCAAAGAATGATTTTCCCCGACGCGTCTTCGTGTCCTCAGTAATACCAAGTTAGTCATGCGAGTTTAACCCCCTCTAAATCTCCCCCATTGCAATGGGGGAGACTTGCTCGCGCTGTGCGAAACTCCCCTTCTACTTCGGATGCGTTGGGGAAGGGGCCGGGGGATGGGGTTAGCTGGCGCGATTTTCGCATTACTTTATTGGGACTACTTCCGTGTCTTTGTGCTTGTCTATTCAACGCCGCAGCAAATTGCGCTCGCGGTAGGTCTCCGCCGCTTCTCGGATAAAAGCCCCGTTTTCGCTCGCGCCGTATGTCGATTCCAGGTAATCGGCGAGGCGCGTCAATTCTTCATGCGTCGCGCGCTCCGGGCGTAGCAGTTCATAGATTTTCAGCAATTCATCGTTGGGCACGGACGTAAGTTCAGCGGCGCGCGAGAAGTTGCCCGCCAACTGCGGATACCCGGCATCCCGCGCGATCCGCGCCTGCTGACGCAAGGCATCGGCATGCGTGCGCAGATCGTCGCCGGAGAGTTCGCCCTTGGCCACCGCCTCGGCGGTGATTTCGCTCAGCGGACGCTCGCTGAAGCTGCGCAAATCATCAGCCGCCTTGTCGCGCAAAGGATATTCTGGCGCGGATTTTTCGCGCATGGCGACTCCTTTAGTTCGTATAGTTCGCAGCCGCGGGCGCGGCAGGCGCGTCGCTTACTGTCATGGTCATCAGTCCGGCTCCCAATCAAAGAGGCACTCTAGGGGCGCTTGATCGGGGCAGACCTCGTCCGTTTCGCGCCGATGCAGCAGCGCGGTCTTGACGATCAGGCGCAGGCGGGCGCCGTTGTCGATCTTGACCGAAACCGGCACTGTCGACTTGCCGAGCGCGTAACGCGCGGCGTTTACTCCGATATCCTCGTAGGTAGCAATTGTCAAGCTGGGCGACTGTGGAAAGAGCTCCAGATTATTGAGCGGCGCCAGGTCCTTCTGATGGATCACCGCCGTACCGCGCGACTGCAAGCCGATAGCGATGCCGCTGCCGCTGAGCCGCGCGCCGACAAAGCCAATCGCGGCGCAATCGGAGGAGTGGTAGACACGGATAATCCGCGCTACAGCGCCTTCGCTCGCGATGCCGCCGAGGATCGCCTTCAGCACCTCTTCGTGTTCCAAGCCGCCGATGGTCTTGCCAAGCACGCGCCCAAATGCCGGTCCCAGCGCCAGGACGACTTCTTTGCCCGTCCCTCTGGCAGCCGGACCGATCTCAACCAGGCGCGACAGCGGTTCGCCCTCGTGCGGCTCGACGAAGCCGGTTGGCGGTTTCGCCTGGGGTATGGCTTGTATGTCCCGCCAGCGCTGCCCCTGCGGTCGATACCCGCTGCCGGGACCGGTATAGTTGTTGGGATCGTTGATGGCGCTTTGCACTTTGAAGTCAGCATCAAAGATGGCGGCCGGTTGCAGATAGTCCGCCGCGATGCGCTGCCGACCCATTTCCAGGATATTGTCGGCGACCTCGCCAAAACCGCTGCGCTGCAAGGCTCGCATGACCGCAACGAAATCGAAATCGCCCGCCATGAATCGGTCAGCAGCCTCCAGATCGGGCACGATAGCGCGCTCGGGCATGTCGTCGCTGCTGTGAGCCACGGTAGCGGCAGCGACTTCTTCGTCCGAGATGGCGGGCAAATCCAATTCGCGGTAGACCGCTTGAATCGCCTTGGCCGCCTTGCGCCGGATGTCGAGCGCTTCGTCTTCGCGGATTGGCTTGACGCCGCCGTCGATCTGCATATCGCGCTGCAGCACGTTGTAATCGTCGAAGTCTTCGGCATCAAAGTTGCCGCCGCCGAACAAGTTGTCGCGTTTGGGTATCGCGCTGTAGCCGGAAAAAATGAAGTCAGTACCGGGGATGAACTGCAGCATGAGCTTGGCCGTCTTGCGGATGCTGGAATGCGACGCCAGCGCATCGTTGCCGGATGCCACTTCCAGACCCAGCATGGACGCCAGCAAGTTCTCGGCAAGTACCGCGCGTACGCCGCCGGGCAGCGCTTCCGGCAAGGCAATGCAAGAGATCGAGCCGTTCTGGACGCCCTGGCTGCCCGCGCCCTTGACCACCAGCAAACAGCGCGCTTCCAGGTAAAGCATCGATTTCTGTTCAGCCCGCCCCATCAGCGCCTCGGAGCCCGTGCCGGAGGTGAAGCGGATCTTCACCCCGCGCGAGGCATAAGCCGAGGCCAGGAAGGCTTTGGACCAAGGCGTATCATCACCGTCGACGAAGGTCATTTCCGTGCCATAAACGGAAAGCGTTTCGGCATAGCTGGTCAGCCCTTTCATCGCCAGCCGCAAGCCCAGCGCTTCTTCCACCGAGCATTGCGTCAAAACGCCGCCGCGTCCGGTCTGTGTGCCGATGAGAATGGCCAGCGCGTTAAATGGCGCAAAGCGCGCTACACGCACGGTTGTTTCGACTTCGGCGAAGCCGCGCAATGCCGCTTCGGCCGCGTCCGCCGCCAGCAAGGCCGGGTGCTCCCGCCAGTTGGTCACATGCGCCTGATTGGCCGGCATGCGCCTGACGCGCATCTTCGCCAGCCCCATCATCATCTCCAGCACATTCATGTGGCGAATGACGTCGGTGAGCTTCGCCGGTGTACAACCCGCGATGAGACGAGCGATCTCCTCGCGCGGCACGTTGATATCCGCGAGCATGCGCGCGTATTCCTTTGACGGTATCGCGATCGCGGCGCCTGCGACATCAAGATCCAGCGCATGGGAAATGATGAAACGATCAAGCGCGTCAAAGTCGGCGCGCGGCTTGCCGTCCATTTCGACGACCTCGCCCTCCTCGATCGAGAGGCTCGGCTGCGGATCGTAGGGGCTGTCGGCGACGATCAAGCCGGCTTCGGGCCAAGGCTCGACGAAGGTCTCTTTGTTAATATCTCGCTTGGCCAATAGATCAAATCGAATCGATCGCTCCACGATACCGTCTCCAACCAGGTGAATAGCTCAGGCAGAATCTAACACAAGGCGACAAACCTGTCGAATCCATGCCTGTATATTATACGCAGGCTGAGGAGAATCCAGGCGATCTGACCCAAAAGCGGCTCTATATTTTTTATCCGGGTTAGTGACTGGGTATTGAGTAAATGCAAGTAAATTATGCGAAAAAGTTGATGAAGTATAAACAGCCACAAAATAATCGAAAACTGTAGGGGCGTTTCGCTGAAACGCCCGAAAATCAACGCATGAGCGAC
>DAOULD010000106.1:0-24448 GCA_034420635.1 Anaerolineae bacterium
ACCAGTCCCAACGGCCTCTGCCGCATCTGCGTGGTCGATGTCGATGGCGGGCGCGTTTTGCAGCCGGCTTGCGTGGCTGAATGCGGCGCCGATACACAGGTGGAGACGCGCAACGAACGGGTCCTACGCAGCCGGCGCACCATCCTGGAAATGCTCAACGCCTCGGTCAACCTGGAGCAAGCGCCGGAAATCCAGGACATGATGACGGACTACAGCGCTGATGATGAACGCTTCCCCGATGCGCGGCGGCGCGAATCCGAGGTGATCGACGACAATCCCTTTTACGTGCGCGATTACGAACAATGCGTTTTGTGCTGGCGCTGCGTGCAAGTCTGCGCCGAAGACGCCCAGTTCACCTTCGCGCTGACGCTGAAGAACCGCGGCCACGAGACCTCGGTGGCGACCGCGTTTGATATATCCATGACCGAGTCGCCCTGCGTGTTCTGCGGGCAATGCGTCGGTGTCTGCCCGACCGGCGCCCTCAAGCCGAAAGTGGAGTGGGGCATCGAGCAGGGCTGGAGCAGCGAGGAACTGCGACAGCAGACCCGGCGCAAACGCAAGAAGGACAGCGAATGACGACCAAGGCACAGGTCAAGGAATTGGCGGGCGCCAAGCCGCTGAGCTATCAAGTCGTCGAGGGGGGCGAGGTCAGACGCGTTGACGGCGGCGTGATCGACGAACAACTGCTCTCGATCTATGTCAACGGGCAATCGCTGGCGACGATGATGTGCAGTCCCCTGCAATTGGAGGCGCTGGCAGTCGGCTATTTGTACAACGAAGGCGTGATTGAAGCGGCGGAGGAAATCGCCTTGCTGCAGACCAATATCCCGAACAGCGTGGTTGATGTCATCCTGACGCGCGACGAGGTGCAGTTGCCCCGGCGCATGATCTTGACCACGGGCTGCGGCGGCGGCATGACCGGGCAGGAGTTGACCAAGGCGCATCCGCCCCTGGAAAGCGCCTTCAAGACGACGCCGGATGTCATCCTGCGGCTGATGCGGGAATTGGGGGGCGCGGCGGCGCTTTACAATGCCGTGCGCGGCGTGCATACGGCGGTGCTGGGCGACGAAAAGGGCTTGCTGATCAGCGCCGAGGACGTCGGACGGCATAACGCGGTGGACAAGGTGGCCGGGCAAGCGCTGCTGGAAAAGATCGATACGCGCGACCGCATCTTGTTGACCAGCGGCCGCATCAGTTCGGAGATGCTAGGGAAAGCGCGGCGCATGGGCGTTCCGATCGTGGCCAGCCGCACAGCCCCGACCAGCATCACGGTGGAACTGGCGGACGCCTGGGATATCTGCGTGATTGGCTATGTGAGGCGCGGCGGCATGCGCGTCTATACCTGCGGCTGGCGGCTCGGCTTAAGCGGCTGACTTAAAGCAAAATAACTCAAGCGTCTAAGGCTCGACGACTTTCCCCGTCTCGTCGCTGCGATAGCCGCTTTGCGCGCCCAATTCGCGCTTGAAATCCGCGCCCCGCAGGACCGTCAGCAGCGCTTGCGCGCCCGTCGTTTCCAGCGTTCGCGCCGGAATCACCAGATCGAATCGTTCCCAGGTCAAGCCGATGAAGTCCAAGCCCATGGCTTCGGCCGCGCTGCGCAAGCCCATGCCGCAGTCGCCGATGCCATCCGATACAGCCGCAGCCACGCCCAGATGCGTGTATTCCTCATGTTCGTAGCCCTTGATCTCTGCCGAAGCAATGCCATGCCGCTCAAGCAAGTGGTCGAACAAGACGCGCGTACCGGCGCCGCGCTGTCGATTGACATAGCGCAGCCCGCGAATATCGGCGAATTCGCCGATGCCGCGCGGATTGCCGGGCGGCAGTATCAGCCCCTGCTCGCGGTAAGCGAATGTGACAAGCTGGCAAGGTTCCTCTCGCAAGTATTTGCGGATGAAGGTCAGGTTATAGGTCGCGGTCGCTGGATCGAAGAGATGACTGCCGGCCAGATGCGCTTCGCCGCGGCGCAAGGCGATCAAGCCGCCGATGGAACCCACATTGACCGAGATCATCCGCCGCGCCGGCGAGAACAAGCGCAGATGCGTCGCCAGCAGATCGAGCATGGGATCGTGGCTGCCCATGACCATGATTGTGCTTTTGACCTGCGACAGCGAACGATACAAGCTCACGCGCAGAGCGTCGCCGCGATCGACGCCCTCGTGAAAACGGGGGATATGCGCCAAGCCATCCGCTTGCACCAGCGAGGTGATGACGCCGGCGCCGCGCTGCAAGGGCGTCGCTTGTATGCGACCGCCGATCTCCGCCAGCGCTACCCGCAGGAAGTCGTCGTCGCCGAGGGGCGATACGATCTTGCGCGTCGAGACCGCCTCGACTGTCAGGGGTTCGTCGCGCGACAAGCCCAGCCAGTGCCGAATCAGGGGACTTATCAGCAATTCGCCGGTGAGCGCGGCGCTGACCGGATAGCCGGGCACGCCGATAATCGGCGTCGTTCCGATCATGCCGATGATGACCGGATGACCGGGTCGGACGGCGATACCATGGACCAGCAGCTCTCCCAATTCGCTGATCGCGCCGGCTGTGAAGTCGTGGCTGCCGGCCGATGAGCCCGACAGCACCAGAACTAAATCAGGCGAGGAATCAAGCGCTGCTCCCAGAGCGGCGCGTAAAGCATCAAGCGTGTCATCGACAATCTTGGATGTGCTCGCCTCGCCGCCCGCCTCGCGGATTTGCCCCCCCAGGATCAGGCTATTGTATTCGATGAGTTGACCGCGTTCGGGACGGCAGCCGGGCGGCACGAGCTCGCCCCCGGTGGGAATGATCGCGACGCGCGGTTTGCGCCGTACCTGAACCGTCGCATGTCCACAGCCAGCCAGCGCGCCCAGATCGACCGGTCGCAACTGATGATTCACTTGCAGGACGGTTTCTGTCGTCACCATATCCTCGCCCATCAGGCGCACGTGCTGCCAGGGCGCGACCGCGGCGTAGATCAAGATGCGGCCATCCTCCGTCTGATCAACATTCTCGATCATGATCACGGCGTCCGTGTTGTCCGGCAGGGGATCGCCGGTGTTGACCGGGCGCGCCCCCCGACCGAGCCGCAGGCTAAGGGCTTGAGTTTCCCGCGCATCGAGGGTATCGGCAGCGGCGACGGCATAGCCGTCCATGGCCGCGCAATGATAATGCGGCGAAGACAATTTGGCCCGCAGGGGCTCGGCAGTGACCCGCCCCAAGGCGTCGGCGAGCGCGATGGTTTCACCCGGCAGCGCCGCGAACCGTCCAGCGGCTGTTAAAGCCGCTCGCAACTTCGCCCGCGCCTCGTCGAGCGGCAGATCTTCCAGGTAAATATGACGCTTTGACATCACGGTCACCGTCGGCTCATAAAGACTTGTCCAGTTTTATGGTGCAGCCACCGATATTCTACCGCATCCCCGGGCCTCTGTTCCTATCTGAATACCTCCGCTAAACGAGGGATTCACCACAGAGGCGCAGAAGTAAGCGCAAGTAAGTAATGAGAAAAAATGCCGCACTTCACTCCCATCCACATCCAAGGTCGAAATCTGTACGGGTCAGCCGGTGGCTGACCCATTACTATCGTTCCGCTTATGTGTATTTTGAGGGCGAGCCGCCGGCTCGCCCGTACAGGCTCCTTATTTTTTTGCATTACTTACTTGGAACTACTGAGAGCACAGAGAGATTTTAACCACCGAGGACTCCGAGGACACCGAGATTTAACCTCTTGCCTGCCAAAAAGGAGGCGATGTAGGGGCGTTTGACGGTCGCTCCTAGGCATGTGTGTATATTGTGGTTTGGTCGCCAAATGCTGTCATTTTCTTGCTGTCGGGTGGGTATTTGGGTCCGTCCTGTTCACCACGAGTTGAGTATCGGACAAGCCTACAGAGGCGCGACATCAACCAGGCTGCCGGCATCCAGGCCACCCGAATTGAGCGGCACGCGCAACAAGGCATCGGTGCCCGCCAGCGTGAAAATCAAGTTCGACTTGCCGAATAGCGGCTCGGCCAGCGGGACATCATCGTCGGTCGCGCGCAAGCGTACCGCCAGCCAGTCCTCGCGCCCGGTTTCAGAAGCCACGCGCAGAGCCAGGCGCGCGCGTATCAGCGGCGGCGCCTCAAGCGTCTGGCTCAGGAAGCGGGCGATCAAATGCGGCAGGATCTGTCGCGCGACCAAAAGCGCCGAGACCGGATTGCCCGGCAAACCGATCACCGGCTTGTCCTCGCAAACGGCAATGATGGTCGGTTTGCCCGGCTTGGTCGCCAGCCCATGCTGAAGCAGTCCCGGCGCGCCCAGACCGTTGATGACATCCCGCGTGTAATCGCGGGCGGAAACCGAACTGCCCGCGCTGAGCAGCAGGATATCAGAGGCGGCGAAACCGGCCTCGGCGCGAGCCCGATAATCATCCAGCGTATCGCGAGCGATGCCCAGGCGCAGCGGCGCCGCGCCCGCCTTTTCCGCCAGCGCGCTCAGCGTATAAGCATTGATATCGCGCACCTTGCCCGGCGGAGGCGCAACCTCGGGCGGCAGCAATTCGTCGCCGCAACTGAGGATGCCCACGCGCGGCGCGCGCAAGACTTCAATTTGCTCGATGCCAACCGCCAGCAGACCACCGATATCGGCCGCGCGCAGCCGATGGCGCCTGGGCAAGATCGCCGCGCCCGCCGCGACATCCTCGCCGACCTGGATGACGTTCTCGCCCGGCGCCACCGCTCTCATGGCTTCGATTTCCCCTTGGTCAATTTCCTGGGTGGTCTCGATCATGACGGCGGCATCGGCGCCCTCCGGCAGCATGCCGCCCGTGTGAATCGCCAGCGCTTGTCCGCCCCCGATATCGCGCGGGGGCAGTTCTCCCATTTTGATTTCGCCGACCACCTCCAGGAAGGCCGGCAGCGCCTGGCTGGCGCCAAAGGTATCGGCCGCGCGGACGGCGTAGCCGTCCACCGTGCTTTTGCGGAAAGCCGGCACAGCCTCGGGAGAGAGGACTTCGACCGCGCTGATGCGGTCCAGCGCCTCAGAAGTGGCGATGAACTCGCGCGCCGGCGTCGGCTGCCAATGCCTATCCAGCAGCTTCAGAGCATCGGCAACCGGAAGCACCTGGAAGAATTCCGGTGAGGGCATGGGATCTCCGCGGATGGCAGATGGTCGTCATGGAGAGTTTACCACAGGGATCCCGCGGCGATTGAAATCAAGCGACTTGTCGTGTCTCGTCCGGGGATGCCAAGCCTCAAGCGTAGTCGCTGTAATCGTAGCGGTAATCGACCGCGGGACTGCGCAGTTGCGCGTCCATGCCGCCATCGACGACGATGCGCGTTCCGGTGATGTAAGCGGCGTCATCCGAGCAGAGAAAAGCGACCGCGGCCGCGATATCCTTGGGCGTCCCTTGCCGAGCCAGCGGGATCACTTCCGACGGCGGGATTGGCGCGTCGCCCACGGAGATGCCATGATCGACGCGGATGCTGCCCGGCACGACGGTATTGACGCGGATGCCAAGCGGCGCGAGATCGAGCGCCATAGCGCGGGTAGCCGCCTCGATACCGCCCTTGCTGGTATCGTAACCGAACATCTGCCGGTGGGCGCGGGAGGCGCCGCCGCTACTCACATTGACGATCACGCCGCCCTGCCCGCGTTTCGCCATCAGCCGAGCCGCCGTCTGCGAGCAATGGAACATGCCCGACAAGTTGACGGCGAGCGTCGTTTCCCAGGCTTGGTCGCTGTAATCGAGAAAATTGCTGACCACGCCCGCTTTGTGCACGAAGGCGGCATTGTTGACGAGGATATCAACCGCGCCAAAGGCTTCTAGGCTGGCCGCGAACAATGCCTCGACCGCTTGGCGCTGGGTAATGTCGCTCTCCACATAGATGACGGGACCCGGCGCGCCGCTCAGTTCGGCAGCCAAGGATCCCCCGCCAGCGACGTCGATATCGGCGATGACGACATTGGCGCCTTCCGCAGCCAGACGGCGGACGCATCCCGCGCCAATGCCGTTGGCGCCGCCGGTAACGATCGCGCTTTTACCTTCCAGTCGCATACTCATGATTCCCTTTCCAAAGTCAGTTTTTTTCGCAGCTGCCCGTCATTCTCGAATATCACCCAGCCGCGCCAACTCAAAGGCTGAAATATCGAATTCGCTTTCGCCATCGAGCGCCAATTGCGCCAAGGTCTCGCCAACCGCCGCCGAGTGCTTGAAACCGTGCCCGGAACAGGGCGACGCGATCACCACGCGTTCTGAGCCCGGATGGCAGTCGATAACGAAGTGTTCATCGGCGGTGACCGTGTACATGCAAACATCGGCGTGAATGAGGTTTTCGCGCAAGCCCTTGAGTCTCGGCGCCGTCAAACGGTGGTACATGTCCGCCGTTTCCTGGGGAGTGACCTGGCGGCTCAATGCATCGGCATGTGCGCTGGTATGGTATTGCTCCGTCACGAGTTTGACGCCGCGCAAGCCATCCCGCGGCGCAGGAAAGGTTGACCAAAAGTCTTCGAGTCTGTCGCCGATCCAGATGACAAAGGGACAGTTTTCCGGGTAAAAGGCTTCGAGGTCATCCGCTTCGAACCAGTAAATCACCTGCCGACAGACTCGAATGCCGGCTCGATAGCTCTCCGGCAAGAGATCGCCGATCCACGCGCCTGTTGACAGAATCAACTTGTCCGCCTGGTAGCTGCCTTTGTCAGTGACCACCGTCACGCCCCCCGCGTTTGCTTGGTAGCGGATCATCTTTTCTTGGGTATGGATAGCTGCCCCAGCTTCGATTGCCAACTGGAGCTGCGTTTGAATGCAGCGTTCGGGCCGCAGGACGCCGGCGCCGGGTTCATAATAGGCGCGGTCGACCGGCCGCGGCATCAGCATCGGGAAGCGTCGCTTGATTTCCTCCGCGTCCAGCACTTCGTGCAGGATGCCGTATTTTTCCGCTATGTCGACGGAAAGCGCGACAAAATTGCCTTGTACGTGGAAGCTCGCCGCATCGGATTCCGGCGCTATGATAAGTCCGCCGCTTTCGAGAAACAGTTCTTGACCCGTCGACGATTCGAGCTCGCGCCAGATTTCGTTGGAGCGGCGGATGAAGGGCATGTACATTTCGCCCTCGCCAATGGATTGCCGCGTGATGCGGGTATCGCCGTGGCTCGATCCCATGTTATGCGGCGGATCAAAGCGATCAATGCCGAGAGCCCGCGCGCCGCGTTTGCTCGCCTGGTAGAGCGCTGCCGAGCCCATCGCGCCCAGACCGACCACAATCAGATCGTACTGATTCATTTTTCCGCGTCCATCTCCTCACGCCGAGCTTGAGTCGCTTCGAAATCGATTGTCATCTTCTCGACATCAATGACCACGCCGTAGTCGCGCGCCGCCGCTTCCGGCGAGACATAACCTTGCCGCGCGTCATCCAGCACGCGTTGCGGCTCGCGCAAGTATGGGGACCCGTATCCGCCGCCGCCCGGCAGCTTCAGCGTCACGCGCTGCCCGGGCCTCAAGACGTAATGCGATTTGGGATGGGGATAGCCCCCATCGGAGAGCGCAACCTCGCCGGTGGCGCCGGGCTTACCGCCCAAAAGGCCCGCCGCCGCATTGCCAGTGCGGTCATACATGCAGGAATGATTGGCGTTCATGCCCGTGATGATTTCCATCTCCATTTCTTGCCCGAGCCCGCCGCGGAAACGGCCCGCTCCGCCGGAATCGGGACGCAGTTCGCGGCGGCGCATGAGCAGGGGCGCGGCGGTCTCGATCGCTTCGACCGGCACGCCCATAATACCACTGGGGAAGGCGGTAGCGGAAAGACCGTCGCGGTCGTGGGCGGCGCCCATGCCACCGGCGGAGAAGAAAACATAGGCGAATTCTTCCCCCGCCGCGTCCATCCCGTCCATCATCGTGTTCCATAAGCCGGCGGAGCCATTGGCGATCACCTGCCGGGGCACTACTTCCGCCAAAGCCGTCAGCAGCGGCTGGCTGACAAAGTGGCCGATCAGATGCCGGGCGCTCACCGGCGCCGGTCTGCGACAATTCAGTATGGAGCCGAGCGGCGCGCGCACCTCGATCGGCCGGAAAGCGCCTTCGTTATTGGGGATGCCCGGCGCCAAGGCAGCCATCAAGGTGTAGGTGGTATAAGCATGCGTGTAGTTCAGCACGACGTTGATGCCGCGATCGACTTGCGGCGAGGACCCTTCGTAGTCGACTTGCAAGGCATCTCCCTCGACGGTCAAGGCGCAGGCGATTTTCAGCGGCGCGTCAAAGCCGTCTATGCCAATTTCGTCTCGGTAGACGCCATCGGGCAGGGCGCTTATCGCTGCCCGAACGGCGCGCTCTGTGCGGTCGAGGATCTGCGCCGAAACCTCTTCAATATCGGGCAAGGCGTACTCGTCCAGCATCTCGATGAGCTTGCGCGCGCCTACCTGGTTGCCGACTTGCTGGGCGTAGATGTCGCCGATCACTTGATCGGGCACGCGCACATTGGCGCGAATGATATCGATCAACTCTTGATTGACTTCGCCCGCCTTGAATAGTTTCATCAGCGGGATGGCCAAGCCCTCTTCGTAGAGCGAACGGGCGTCGCCGCCCATGGTCGCGCCGCCGATGTCGACGGCATGGCAGGTGTTGGCGAACCAAGCCACGCCGCGTCCGCGATAAAAGACTGGCGAGACAATAGTCAGATCGAAGAGATGACCCGAGGCTTCCCAAGGGTCGTTGGTAATCAAGGTGTCGCCGGGGTTCAGGCTGTCAATAGGGTGCTTGGGCGCGATGTACCTGCGCACGCAATTCGCCATGGTGTTGATATGACCCGGCGTGCCGGTGACAGACTGGGCGATCATATTGCCTTCGCGGTCGAAGACGCCGGCGGACAGATCCCCCGCTTCGCGCACGACAGTGGTAAAGGAAGAATGGATCAAAGCCGCGGCTTGCTCGTCCACGACCGAGATCAAGCGGCTCCAGATCACTTCCAGCGTGACCGGATCGATCATCGTCCGTCCCCCTGCAGCAGCAAGAGGCATCCGCCGGCGGCCGTCCGCGCCGTCCATCCGGGCAAGACCACGGTTGTGGAGGCTGCTTCTTCAATGATCATGGGACCGTCGGCGCTCCACTGTTCGCTCAGTTGATCGCGCCGGAAGACAGGTGTTTGGCGCGCGGGCGCATCCGTCCCAAAGCGCACCGGGCGGCGGGCTATCGGGGCATCGGTGGCGGCTGCGGCAGACCGCAAGGAAAGCGCTTCGATTTGCGGCGCCGGTCCCGTGATCAGCACCCGCCAGTTGACAGCTTCAATTGGCACACCTTCCGCCAACTGTCCGTAGAAGCGTTGATACTCCGCTTCGAAAGCGCGTTTCATGGAAGCGATGTGATCTCCATCGAGTACTCGCATCGGGAAGGGCACGCGCACTTCATAACCTTGCCCGACATAACGCATGTCGATGCTGAGTTGCACCGAGATGTCATCTGCCGGGACTCCGGCGCTTTCGACAATCCGGCAGCCTTCCCTTTCCAAACCGCGCAAGATGCCATTGAGTTCGCTCAGGTCCAGTTCGGTCAGTTTGGCGACGTAGCTACGCGTGAAATCGAAGGCGATAGGCGCGGTCAGGAATCCAAATGCCGAACCGACGCCTGCCAGGGGCGGGATGATGATGCGCCGGATGCCCAGTCCACCCGCCACGCCACAGGCATGCACTGGTCCGGCGCCCCCCGTTGCGACCATGCTGTAACGTCGAAGCTCCAGCCCGCGTTCCGCCGCGTGTACGCGCGCGGCCGCAGCCATGTTCTCATTGACCAGTTGATGCACGCCCCAAGCCAGTCGGTCGACCGACAATTCGAGCGCGGCTGCCAAGCCTTCAAAGGAGCAGCGCGCCAGATCAAGATCCAGGGGCAGGCTGCCGCCGGCAAAGTACTCGGGATTGAGATAGCCGAGCAGCAGATCGGCATCGGTTACAGTCGGCTCTTCGCCGCCGCGCGCATAAGCCGCCGGACCCGGGTCGGAGCCCGCGCTTTGCGGACCCACCCCCGGCAGACCCAGCCGATTCAGATGCGCGATGCTGCCCCCGCCGGCGCCGATTTCGATCATCTCGATCATCGGCACCATTAGGGGCAATCCGCTGCCGCGCTTGAAACGGTGGACGTGCGCCACTTCGGAAGTATTACTGACCGTCAACTCGCCATCGCGCGTAAGAACGGCTTTTGCCGTTGTACCGCCCATATCAAAAGCCAGCACGTCGCTATCGCCCAGTTGCTCCCCCCAATAGAGGCCCGCCAGCGCGCCGCCCGCGGGCCCGCTCTCCACCAGCCGCACTGGAAAGGCTCTTGCCGCGTCAACGGTGGTGGTGCCTCCGCTGCTGAGCATGATATTCAGAGGCGCTTCAATGCCGCTGCGGCGCAGCCCATCATCCAGGCGCGCCAGATAGCGTTCGGTGATCGGTTGCACATAGGCATTGGCGACGGTGGTGGAGGCGCGCGGGTATTCGCGCATGCCCGGCGCTACTTGATGCGATACGGAAACGGGGAACTTGGGCAAGCGCGCCTTGATCCGCTCCAGCGCGGCCAATTCATGCGCGGGATTGGTATAGGCGTGCAAGAAGCAGATGGCCAGCGCTTCGATATCTTCTTCCTCCAGTTGGTCGCAAATGCCTCCCAAGGCATCTGAATCGAGTTCTCGCAAGATTCGTCCATCAGCCAGGACACGCTCCGGGACGTCGAAGCGCAGTCGACGCTCCACCAGGGGAGCCGGTTTGACCAGCGCCAGGTCGTACATATCGTAGCGGCCTTCGTTGCCAATTTCGAGCGCGTCGCGAAAGCCGGCAGTGGTCAGCAGAGCGGTCTTGGCGCCTTTGCGTTCGATCAAGGTATTGGTGATGAGCGTGGTGCCATGCGTCACATATCGGATAGCATCCGGCGAAATGCTCTGGGCTTCCAGCAAGCATCGTATCCCGTCAAGGACTGCGACCGACGGATCCGGATAGGACGTCAAGAGCTTTTCCACCCATATTTGACGGCTCCGCGGATCAAAAGCGACAATATCAGTGAAGGTGCCGCCGATATCGACCGCAAGCAGGGACTCCGACAAACTCATGCGAGATCCAGCCTCTCGATGGGATGTATCAAATCGCCAGTCATCATAGTCATTGCGCCGAAGGCTGTCAAGCAAAGCGGTTGCCGCTCGTGACCTGCGCCAGGGCAAAGCAGCTATGCCACGTTTAACATGGGCGGATTCACCATTCGGCGCTTGAAAACAGCCGCGATATTATGTTAGAATAAAGTATCAATAAAGGGATTAATAAGTTTGTATCAGTCAACTCAACACCCTCTGACGCATATCACCTCTTTATGAGCTTTGCCAACTATCGTCGAGAAGACTCAACATGAGCAAGGAATTCGTGTTTGTTGTGCTTTTTGGAATGTTCCTGATCGCTCTATACACCGTAAGTTATGTCGCCTATGCGATATGGTCTGACAAAGATCGCGATATCTTCATCCGAAAGAAAAGACGTCAACAAGAAAAGTAGGTTGGATTATTCGCTGTCCTTCAGATTCTTTGTCTCATGCCAGCTGTGAGTATCAATCAAAGGGCGACTTGCGAATACCAATTTGCGACGACAGCCACCGTCGCCCTCCAACTCTACATGAGTTACGCGCGTTACCAAACGTCGAGCGAAGGAGAACTACAATGAGTAACAGTTTCGTCGTTGCAGTGCTATCCATTGAAGCCATGATCGCAATATGGGTAGTCTTCTATGTCGTTCACGCCATCTGGTCGGACAAAGATCGCGATATTTTCATTCGAAAGAAAAGACGTCAACAAGAAAAGTAGGTTGGATTATTCGCTGTCCTTCGGATTCTTTGTCTCATGCCGGCTGTGAGTATCAATCAAAGGGGCTTACGTGCAGAAGCGCCAAAGCAGCAGACAAGCCGCGCTTCGGTGTCACCTTGCTGGAGGTTCCGGAGTTGTTACTGAACGGCGCTTTGCCGGCGTACTCTGGCGCGTCGTCAATGTGAAGGACCTATGACGGCTGGTCGAGTGGCTTCTTCGCGGGCTCCGCCAGGTGTACTATGCTTGGGATGCGCGTCTTTGGACATACTATCCCTTCAGCGTGTCGATTTTAATTGCCTTTTCGTTATCATTCTTTCACTATTTCCACGAAATCAATAAGATTCATAGATGGCATTTGAAATGAAAACACGGTAGCGCCATCTCGATTCGTAACTGCAAAATCACCCATGTTGATGATATCCATTCCAATTAACACATCGCATCCCGGGAGAACACCTTGTGTTACCCTGACCTGTGCAAACTCCACCCTGTTAGGCAGCCCAAGATTAACGTAGTAAACGGGCACGTGGGCACTGCCCTGCGCATGGAAAACCACGGAAGTTCCCTCGGGCCGCAGATCGAGTCTTGTGGCGACGTCCTCTGTTATCACGCTTGAAGTTGCTCCCGTATCCCATAAGGCATTGAATTCCGACTTAGGGGGTGCAACTGCTTCTTCTTGAGGCAACCACGCAGCAGATACAAAGCACTTGGTCAAGAGCCTGTTTCGTAATCTGTCATATTTTCTTGTAAAACTGTGTTTGCCTCGTATCATTTGAAGAATGCTGTGCCAGGAGTGGAAATAGTGACAATAAGCGAGTCGGGGTCTTTGCTGATTTCTTGCATCAAAACTGTACCCTTCTCGTGAGCAATGTACACCGTGTTAGCAGCCTGCAAGTAGTTATCAAATACGCCAAGCACCTCTTGGCCCTTTATAGCAACGAATTTACCATCATTCTTCTCGGCCAAATCCTCGCGAATTTTGAGATAATACTCGTACTCTTTCTTCAATGGCGTAGTCATTTGAGCTACCCTCTCTCCCTTCTACCTACATTGTATGTCAATGCGCGAGTCCACCAATATTCAATATCTAAGAATATGTCAAAGAATTCTCGGCACTTTAGTATTTTGTCCCACAATCAAAAGGCAACTTGCGAAAACCAGTGATCCGGCAAGGCTTCGCGTTCAGCAGCCAGCAACTCGCGCAGGATCGCATCGGCGTCAGCGATCGAGTTGGTGAGCGGATCAGTCATCATGGCGCGGCGCAGCAACGCATAATCCCCTTTAACGACGGCTTCCACTGTCAGTTCGTGGGTATCGAGAATTCCCTCCTGCATGCCGCGAACGCCGCGCGGCATTTCGCCGACGGGGCGCGGCAAGGGTCCGTCCATATCCACATCACAGAGCAACTCCAGGAAGGCGTCATCCGCCATATTGCTCACGGCGCCCCGATTGTAGGTATTGATATAAAAGGGTTTGCCAAGGTGCCCGACCATGTTCTCGATGATGTCGGTGGCGTGGTCGGGACCAAAGGTTGTCATGTATTGGCTGACGGGCAGCGCCCCGCTGATAAAATCGTCGACTTGCCGCCACATGGCGTCATGGCGGGCGTAGCGCATGTCCGTTTCCCATATCGACAGGGGCGGAATGGCATCGGGCAATACGCCATGACCTTGATAGAAGCGCAGATATTCCTTGGTATGCGATACGCAGACTGGAATGACACCAAAGATTTCATAAAGCTGATAGCCGATGGCATCGTTATGGATTGCCTTTGCGCTCCGGTCGCCATCCATTGTCTCGCTCACAACGCCGCGGCGCAGGGTCTCGGCGATTCGCGCTGTGACATCGCGACCCTGAAATACCGCCCGCAGCATCCAGGTGAAGTGATTGACGCCGGCGATGCGCATGTCGAAGGCGCTGTCTAAATCGGCATTCCAATCGTCCTCAGCGTCGATGACGCCAGCGTGCTTGGCATAACGAATCTTGACATGGGGCATGTGCAGGGAATCGCAAAGAGCCAAGCTCTTGACCCCCGGCGCGTATCGGGCGATTGCCATGCCGTTTACTGTGCTGGGATTGATATAATTGATGACCCAGGCATCCGGGCAAAGCTGTTCGATATCGGCAAGGCATTCCATGATCAAGGGCAACTCGCGCATAGCGCGGAAGATGCCGCCGGGACCGATAGTATCGCCGCTGCACATGCGAATGCCGTATTTTTCGCTGATCTGACAATCCAGTCCGCGATAGCGAACGGTACCCTCGGCGAAGCTCAGTACCACGAAGTCGGCTTTGGGCAGGAGGTCTTTCCAGTCGCTGGCAACTTCGACGCGCAGATCGACGCCGGTTTCGGCGACGACTTTTTCCGCCAGCGTTCCCATTTTTTCCATGCGCTGGGGATCTTTGTCAACGAGCGATAGCGTACCGCGGTTCAAGTGTGGGGAATGAACCATCTGCCAGATGGCTTGCCTGCCAAAGAACAAGCTGCCAGAGCCGATAACCACTACTTTTGGATATTGGACCTTGGGCATTACCGTCTCCTGCGGCGGCGCGGCTTGCGTGTTTTGCCGGGAGGGTTGCTGGCTGGCGGCGGCGCCTTATATTGCGATTTATAGGGATGCTCCGGAATAATCGCAATGCGCTGACGGATGAACTTTTCAATCTCCTTGAGGTACGCGCGTTCGTCGATATCGCAGAAGGAATACGCGATGCCGGAGGCGCCGGCGCGCGCGGTCCGTCCAATGCGATGCACATAGCTTTCGGGGATATTGGGCAAATCGAAGTTGATGACATGGGTCACGGCATCAATATCAAGCCCGCGGGCCGCGATATCGGTCGCCACCAGGATCGACGTCCGCCCGGACTTGAAGTTAGCCAGGGCGCGCGTCCGCGCAGTTTGCGACTTGTTGCCGTGAATCGCCTCAGCCGGGATACGGGCGCGGCTCAACTGTTTGGCAAGATTATTGGCGCGATGTTTGGTGCGTGTGAAGACCAGGACACGTTCCGAAGCGGAATCTTCCAGAATGTGCTTGAGCAGCTTCCGCTTTTCGGTTCCTTCGACAAAAAATATCGATTGCGCGATCTTGTCGACAGTAGTGGCTTGCGGATCCACCTCGACCTTTACCGGCTTGCTCAGGATATGCCTGCTCAAATCTTGAATCTCTTGAGGCATCGTAGCGGAAAAAAGCAGGGTTTGGCGCTTTTGCGGCAGGGTGCGGATGATCCGCTTGACATCCTGGATGAAGCCCATATCCAACATGCGGTCGGCTTCATCAAGGACAAAGACTTCGACACGGTTCAGGCGAATTATTTTCTGGTTCATCAGATCAAGCAAACGCCCCGGCGTCGCCACCAGAATATCGACGCCGCGTCGAATGGCATCTACCTGCGGCTGTTGACCGACGCCGCCAAAAATCACGGCATGTTTGAGCCGGCTGAACCGGCTGAATCTGTCAAATTCTTCATCGATCTGCGCTGCCAGTTCACGGGTGGGCGCCAGCACAAGTACGCGAATGAATCCTTTGGCGGGATTGGCGTCCAGGGTTTGAATAATCGGCAAGACAAAGGCAGCGGTTTTCCCGGTGCCGGTTTGGGCGCAACCTACAATGTCCCTTCCATCCAAGATATGCGGTATGGTCTGGGATTGTATCGGCGTCGCTTCGGTATACCCGGCTTGCTTGATTATGCGAAGCAGGGGTTTATCCACGTTTAGATTGTGAAATTGCATAAGGGTATTGGTTTCTCGAATCTGTATTGGGGGGACAAGGATTCATTATCGGACATGATCGCGGATAATACCAGGTCAGTTTTTTTGGATCGTCCGGATTTATCACATACGCGGGGGCGCGCGCTTGGTGTATCATGCTTTTGATACCGGATAAGAATATGAAGGCAGGTGAAGACATGGGCAATCCTTACCAATACGCAAAAGACAATCAAGATCGTTTCCTGGACGAATACCAGGAACTGTTGCGCATCCGCACAATCAGCACACAACCCCAACACGCCGGTGACGTCGCCCGCGCGGCCGAATGGCTGAAGGCGATGATGCTGAAGATCGGCATGAAGCGCGCCGAGGTCATTCTGATGCCAGAAGGGCGCTGCCCGCTGGTTTTGGGCGAATGGGACGGCGCCGGAGCGGACGCCCCGACTATCTTGATCTATTGCCATTATGATGTGCAACCGGCGGAAGTCGCCGATGGCTGGGATACCGAGCCCTTCGAGCCGACGATTAAGGACGGAAGGCTCTATTGCCGGGGCGCCGTCGACAGCAAACTGCATGTGATGTCCAATCTCAAGGCGGTGGAGTCCTGGCTGGCTCAAGACGAGAAACCCAAGGTCAACATCAAAGTCGTGTTGGAAGGGGAGGAAGAATCCGGCTCGGAGAACATTAACGCTTTCGTCGCCCAGCATCCCGAACGGCTGGCGGCCGATATCGCCATGATCTCGGACGGCGCGATCCTGGCGCCGGATCAACCGAGCCTGACCTATGGGCTGCGCGGCGTCACTGCGCTGGAATTGCACGTGGGCGCGCCTGTCAGCGATCTGCACAGCGGGCATTGGGGCGGCTCCGTGCACAATCCCATTCAAGCCCTAAGCGAGATTCTGGCGCAATTGCACGATGAAAACGGCACGGTGACGGTACCCGGCTTCTACGACGATGTTGATGATGTCACCGCCAGAGATCGCGCTTTGCTGGAAAAAGCGGCGCCGTTCTTACAAGCCGAATGGGATGACGTCGTCAGCGCGCCGGCAGTCTGGGGCGAGTCGGAGTATATCTTGCCGGAAAGGCTGGGCGCGCGCCCGACGCTCGAGATTAACGGCATTCATGGCGGTTATACCGGCGCAGGCATGAAGACCGTGCTACCGGCGCACGCCTTCGCCAAGATCACTTGCAGGCTGGTGCCGCGGCAGGATCCGACCCGCGTCCTGCGCTGTGTGGTGGACCACATCAAAAGCATCGCGCCCGAGACGGTCAATGTCGACTTTCAGTTCGGCGGGATGGGCGCCGAAGCGGTGCTGCTGGATGTCGATGGCGTTGCGATGCGGTCCGCTGCCGAGGCTTATGCCTATGCCTGGGGCGCCGAGCCGGTCTTCGAGCGCTCCGGCGGCAGCGTGCCGATCGCTTTTGAGTGCATGAAGGTGGCGGACGAGGTCGTGATCATGAGCTATGGGCTGAAGAGCGGCCGCGCGCACGGTCCCAACGAGAATATCTACCTGGGTAATTTTTATAAGGGGATTCAGGCGACGATCAAGTTTATTGATGTGGTGGGGGAGGGTCTCCATAGATCTTGACAGAAGTCGTATTCAGGGCATCACGCTCTTGTGTCCGGCATCGTTAAGTCGCGCTTTATATAGCTCGTTATCTGGGTTTGTGATCTTTAATCGAATTGCCCTATACTTGGGGTGTATTCGTTTTGGCGAAACGCAATGTAAACTAGGCGGCATACATTCATCTTTATTGGACGGAGAAAATTGTGTCTGAATCACATAAGCTCGAGGATGGCGATCAAGCTTCCTCACCTTCAGACAGCCAAACCAGTTCTAGCGACGCAGACGCTTCGCAAGCGTCGCAAACTTCTGTTCCAAAGCCGAAACCACAACCCTCTTTTGAGACTGTAGATAGAAGCGCAGACTTGGACTCGTCGCAAATAGAGCGAAGACGAAAGTAATGCCAACTGGAGCAGTATACCGATATTCGGCGAGCAGAAGTACAAGTGCAAGCAGGCGCAACAGTAAGTCGATAAGAATAGGAAGCATTCCCAGCGCTTCCACAAATGTCGCAGCGATCACCACACCGATTGCAGTGTAAGCCCATTTGATGCTACGACCTTTAAACAGAACGATTCTTTCATTGTACTTGTAAACCTCGACGTAAGATCGCATAAGTATGTCTAAGTGATGCTCGAGTTCACATTCGGACCAGTCCTTCGCATGCTTCACAGAAACTTTCATGGGGACGGTTGCCTGTTTACGTATTGCCAGAGCGCTTAATGAAAGGACAACCACACAAGCGTATCCAATAAATACAACCAGCAGTAAGGGACGCTCGCTGATTATCTGATGAAGACTCTCGGCGGCGCCAAGCTCGAGGTTGAGCGCCGCTACAATTGCGACTATAATGTTTATGATGGTAAAGTTATTTTGTGCCTTGCTTTCCAGAGTTGCAATAGCATCCCGTTGAGATTGAATGTGTGAGTTAAAAAGATCAAGAACACTTTGTTGTTGGAAACTTAGGTCTTCGTGTATGCTAGTCATGTTGTCCCAAGGAGATAGAAGTGTCTGAGAAGAGCGAGCAACAGAACAATACGAATCCTACGACTCCAGCCGACATACAAAACGGCTCTCGGAATGAAATTCCTACGAGCGAATCGGAGCTGTCAAAACCCAAACCACAACCTTCCTTCGGAATAATCGATGAGGGCAGTCGCTTTACAAGGTTGCAGCCTGCTAATAGCCGAAAGTGATCGCCTCGGAAGAGAGTAGCTCCTCTCATTGCAGGAATATGTGAGACGTCAATCATTACCTTAAGTTCACTATCTTTCACATCTCCTCGATATTGATATACCAATCGGTCTCCACTCGATGACGAAACTCTTTCTTGTGTAGGTTATAGTGCGCGACCTCTCTCGTAACCGCGCGATTGCCTTCATTTTGAACTATTGCAAAAAACGCAATAGTTGAATCCGGCTCTAATTCGCCTTCTTCGCAGACGTTCTTTATATGCCTATTGATCGTACTCATGTCCTTTTGGAAAAGTTCCGCCAAGCCGCGCTGAGTAAGCCAAACGGTCTCATCTTGAAAAAGAACTTCCAGACGGATTTGCTCCATCCTGTACTCGGTAAAGCAGTATCTGATTGTCGTTGGCCATTGAGCGCAAGTCCTTGCGATTTTGGTTCAAACAATAATAGCACGGATGTGCGATTGTCTTCAATAAGAAATTCGCTCAATTTGCTTCCGAAGCTAAGCACCCAAGTTTACAGCTTTTTTTACAGACAGTTTGCATCGACGCAAAGCTTTGGCAACAAGTCTCCTCCATAATGCGGCTCAGTTGAGGGCGAAATTTCTCGCCCTGTTGTCATAACGCAAAGGAGAATTGCCAAAATGACACTCAAACGATTCACCTTGGTCTTGGCGCTGCTCGCGCTATTGACGGCGGGCGTCAGCGCGAACGACGATTCCGGCATTTACAGTTTCAGCCGTGTATCAATCCGGCACGGCGCCTTCGCTTTCTCGCTGGACGACCCGATCTTGCTGGGCGCGACCGGTCTGGATGCCGAGGCACTGCGGACGGCGTTGATGGATGGCTCCACCATTGCCGAACTGATCCAAGCCAATGAGGGCGATGCCGCTGCCGTGATAGCGGACATGCAGGCGCAAGCGACAGAAGGCATTAAGTCGCGTACCGCGTCATTCCTGGAAGGTCTCGAAGAGCGGGTCAGCCAGGAACTGAATGCCAGCCATTCGCGTCGCGGTTTCTGGGGGCGGCGCTGGCATCGGACCCCGCGCATCTTTGCTTATGCCGGCGTGGGCGATACGGTCATGGAAGCGACTGGCTTAGACGCCGCCGGCCTGCGTTCGGCGCTGGCGGAGGGCTCGACGATCGCCGAACTCATCGTGGCGAATGAGGGCGATGTAGCGAGCGTCGGCGCTGATATCACAGCGACAATCGCGGATGCGGTTAACGCCGCGGTTGCAGAGCGCCTGGACAGCCTGGAGGGGGATATCAGCGAGGCGTTCAACAGCAACTACGCGGAAAAATGGCGCCGCTGGCGCAGGTTCCCGAAGCCGCGCGGGTTTTTCGGACCCTGGGGATCCGATAGCGCGCCGAGCGACGTAACGAGCGAAGCCGCTGAAGGCTAGGCGCGCGCATATCTCAACTTCTACGGACATGGAAGCGCCGGGTCAAGCCCGGCGTTTTTTGTTTTTTGGGCGCTCACACGAGCCAGCGACCAGCCTCCAGCAGGACCGCCTCATCCTCGCCGGGCCAGGGCGGCGTCGTCGCGATCAGGAACTCCAGCGGGACGTCGCCGGTATTGCGGAACTGAAAATGCGTGCCCAGCGGGATCGTCAGACTGATGCCGGCGCGCGCATCCAGCACTTCCTCGCGGCCATCCTGCGCCCGCCAGACCTGTCCCTGACCTGCCAGGAAATACCAGATCTCCTCGACGCTGCGGTGCTTCACGGGGATTGAGACGGCGCCAACGGGCAAGGTACAGTGCACGACGCTCGCGCCCGGCAATTCATGCAGAAGCCGGATCTCCGAGCCATCGGGCGCCAGCGCATCGTAATCGTCCGAGACAAGCCTAGTTTCGAAAGGTCGCATCCCCCTTACTCCCGAGTCGCTTCCCAGCGCGCCCGTACTGTATCCCAGACTTCGGCATTAATCAGGTTGGGCGGGCGCTCGCCGCACAGGACCTGCAAGATCTGCTCCATGGCGTGCTCGAACAGGCGTCGCCTCCCCAGCACCGATGCGCCGCCAATATGCGGAAGGATGACAACATTGTCGCGCTGGAGCAGGGGGTTGTCCGCCAATGGCGGTTCAACTATGGTGACATCCAGGCCGGCGCCAAATAGCTGGCCGCTGTCGAGCGCGGCCGCCAGCGCCTCCTCATCCACCAGTTTCCCGCGCGATACGTTGACGAAGATCGCGCCCCGCTTCATTTGCGCGAAACGCTCGGCGTTCATGATCTTCTGCGTGCGCTCATTCAGCGGCAGGTGCAGCGACACGACATCGGAATTGCCCAGCAGAGCCTCCAGCGAATCGGCGCGGGCGACGTTCAATTGTTCGTAGCGCTCGGCGCTGATATGGGGATCGTAGGCGGCGACTCGCATGTCCAGAGCCGCCCCGACGCGGGCGACGCGTCCGCCGATCCGCCCCAAGCCGACCAAGCCAAGCTGCTTGCCAGCCAACTCGATGCCGACATAGACATCCCAGGCGCTCAGTTTCTCGCCTCGGTCAAGCGCCCGCCCCATGTCATTTTCGATCTGTTTGACGCTGCGCGCCACATTCATCATCAGCGCTATGGCGGTCTCGGCAGTGGGGATGGTCGGCGCGTCCGGCGCATTCACAACCGCAATGCCGCGTTGAGTCGCGGCATCGACATCCACCGTGTCATAGCCGATGCCCGTGCGCGAGATAACCAACAAATGCGGCGCGCGGTCCATGGCTGCGCTGTCATAGATTCTTCCGCCCGCCATCACGCCGTGAGCAAGCTCCAATTGATGATAAGGATCCCGGTCTACTTGGTCGCCCGGGCCGATGCCCGCCGCGACATCTTCGAACATGCTTTGGTATGCCCCGGGCACATCACGTTCAAACCAAATTCGGTACATCCGCTGCGCTTTCACATCGTTTGTTTGTCGATTAATGAACCTAGAAGTGCACGTTTTCGTCGATGATCTGTCCGACATCGTCCGTCGCTTCGCGGATGGCTTTGAACTCGGCGGTCAGCGCGCGATTGAAAGAGGAGATGTCAGAACTGTGCATGACGAGGTTGGCGCCGGCTTTGATCCATTCGATCTCGTGATGCGCGAAATTGTGATGGATGCCGACGCCGACATTATGCGCGCGCGCTGTCGTGATGATCTTGCGGATGGCATCGTCGAAAACTGGATGATCATATTGCTCCGGCAAACCCAGGCTGCATGAGAGATCGTGGGGACCGACCAGCGCGCAATCGACATAGGGCACGCTGAGGATCTCGTCGAGGCGCTCCAAAGCCGGAACGCTTTCAATATTGAGAAAGAGGGCTTTGTTGGCGTTGCGCTGCGCCAGGTAGTCCCTCAATTCCGGCTCCAATTCGATCTCGCCGTCCAGCGCGGCGCGCAGCCGGTCGCCCTTGAGCGGACCCATTTTGACCGCGCCGCCCAGGACCTTGGCTTGTTCCGGAGATTCGATATAGGGCGCGATAATGCCATGCGCGCCGCCATCCAGCACCATCTGCGCCAGATAGGGATCGGGCTCGGGAATGCGCACCACCGGCGCCAGATCAAGGGCGCTGAAGGCTTGACAGAGCCAGGAGACCGTCTCTCGGGCGTGGGGAGTATGCTCGGTATCGATGAAGACCATGTCGAGATCGAGGTTCGTGACCACGCGGGGCCATATCGGCGAGGGCGAGTAAATCGCCGTGCCGTAGACGCGTTCGCCGGCGCGGAGCGCTTGTATCAATTGCTGTCCATTCATCCTGTTTTCTCTTGAATTTGTCGTTGGCAAAAGGCTAGGCAGATATTAGCGGCAGCGCAGCGATAATGCAACAAGCACAGTTGTCATATTGGTCGGGTATCGGAGTTGCTTTAAGAGCCGCTTACACCCCGCCCCAAGCCCTTCCCACATAAAGAACCGAGGAACGGGCAGTTTTCGACGGGCAGTTGATTGTAAGGCGCGAGCGCTCAGTGAAGCACAATGCGTTCTCAAATGCTGGGAAAATGCCCTCATTTTGCCCTCTTTTTGCCCCCTTTTTGGGTGACAGTATAGATACAGTATGTATACAGGGAGGGGGGGGGGTATTCACCACAGAGACACAGAGAGCACAGAGAGATTTTTTCACCACAAAGACACGAAGGGCACGAAGGTTTTTGGGAGAGGGCATTGGATTGCGGGTTGTGGGGCTGGCGGGGATGGCGCGATGGCTGGGATGGAACATTTTTAATTCACCACAGAGGCTCAGAGGACACAGAGAGATTTTTGAGAGGATGGCACTGGATTGCGGGTTGTGGGGCTGGCGGGGATGGCGCGATGGTGGGAGTGGTACATTTTTAATTCACCACAGAAGTAAGTGCAAGTAAGTAATTGAAAAATAAGTATACTAGCAGAATGAAGAAAAAATCGAGGTACCACTTGTCCGAAGTTCAGGTGCAGGCTCTTGAAAGAGCTATGCATAACGATAGTCGTGCAGAGGTGGCGTTGCGATGCGCAGCTATTCGTCAGTTGCATCTTGGTGAAAAGCCCTCTGATGTCGCTCGGCATTTTGTGGTCTGCAACACGACCGTATATCGATGGTGGAATCTTTATAGCGCAGGCGGCATTGAGGAGCTGAGCAATCGCTCCAAGTCGGGGCGTCCGCCAAAGACTGATGCGGCATATTGGCAGCGGCTGGAAGAGTTGATCAATGAGGACCCGCGCGAGCATAACTATGTGTTCGTGGTTTGGACAACGGGTCGATTGCGGGATCATATGGAAGTTGAAACAGGTATTAGCGTCAGTGTAGGCTGGCTGCGCGAACGAATGAAAAAACTTGGCTACGTCTTCCGGCGGCCGAAGAAGGATCTGCGCCATCTGCAAGATCCGCAGCAGCGCGAGGCGGCGGACGAATGGTTGAAAGAGGCTAAAAAAAAGCCAGTGCCGCAGCGGATTTCGAGCTTCTCTTTGTGGACGAAAGCACCGTGACGCAAGATTTCTCAATTCGCGCTTGCTGGATGAAACGCGGGCAACAAAAGCGCCTGCCAGCGCCGCCCGGGGCCAATGCCTTTCACCATGTGATCGGCGCGCTGAACTGGCGCAGCCAACAGGTTGCTTACACCCTCGTAAAATCCAAGAACAGCGAGACCTTTATCGAATTTCTTGAACATCTGCTGGAGGTCGCTTATCCGCAAAAGCGGATAGTCTTGGTCATGGACAATGCACCATGGCATCGCAGCCACGCTGTACAAGCCATGCTCAGCTTATACGAGAGCCGAGTGCTGGTGATTTACTTGCCGCCCTATTGCCCAATGCTCAATCCAATCGAGCGTTTCTGGCGTCATATGAAAGACGCAGCCTACGCCAACACGCTATACAAGTCGATGAATGACTTGCTCGACAAGGTTAACGAAGTCCTATCAGCACAGAACACAATCAACCACCCATTGCGGTTGAATTTTGTTGCATGACTTACTTGCACTTACTGAGACACAGAGGGCACAGAGGGGTGTGATCTGGGCGAGCCACCGGCTCGCCCGTACAGTGTTTTCGATTATTTTGGCGATTTCTTTCATACGGCAGGTATCGTCATTACGTTATGGGGTATTTTGGGCGACTCACAGAGTCGCCCCTACGGTTTTCGCCATAAATGAAGTTGCAGGGGGCAAGGGAAGTCCAGGGAGGGACTGGTGAATTGGGATCTATAGCAAGCCCTGGCGAAGCAGGGCGTCGCGGATGGCGATCATGCCGGCTTTGGCTGATTAACGCCTCCGGCGCTTGGGTCGACGGCGACGTTTCCCAGACACTTTGGGGCGCTTGGCAGATCGCGCCGGCTTTGACCCGCTGTTTTCCAAGTTGGGGAGACCCGGCAGCAGCGTTTGCGCGCCAAGCGGGGGGCTTTCAGGATCTTGGTTAGCCCCGATTGCCATTCGCTCCAGCGCCGCCCGCACGCCGCCAACACTTTGACGCGCGCCGGACTGCTGAGGCTCTCCAGCTGTCCAGGGTGGCGGGGCATCCCCCGCCTCATCTTCGTAGACATATCGGATGCGGTTGGTTTGTTCCGCTTCATTTTGCCCCTCCGGCGTCAGATCTTCGAAGTTGTCCTCCAGTTTGTTGGCGTGATGGAGCATGGTGTTGAGGGCGTAGGCGAGTTGGCTGAGGGGAATGCCGTCGTGGGCGCCGGACTTGATTTTCTTCATGATGTCGCGGGAGGTTTCCCACATGTCCTGGAGGAGTTCGAGTTTGATGGTGGCGAAGTAGCGGTATTGTCGATCGTCGTAACGGTTTCTGAGTTTGA